>JALOBK010000001.1:1309534-1649520 GCA_023228325.1 bacterium | reverse complement strand
GCCTGAATCTTTGAATACATCCCCCCGGTTGAAAGGGATGACCCTTTTTTGCCGCAAATCCTCTCTATCCCCGCGTCTATGCTGTTTACAATACTGATACACTTTGCGTTCTTTTCCACTTTGGGGTCTTTATCCATCAAGCCGTCGGTATCTGTCAATAATATAAGCAATTCACTTCCCGTCATCTGGGCAACCAGCGCAGAAAGCCTGTCATTATCGCCGAACTTGATTTCCTCAACGGAAACCGTATCATTCTCGTTGATGATAGGCACCGCTTTTTTTTCGATAAGCGTTAATAAAGTGTTTTTTGCGTTCAACTGGCGTTTTCTGTCGGATAAACCGTCATCGGTCAATAATACCTGCGCCGCAACAATCCCTTTTTCGGCAAAAGCATCTTCATAATATCTCATTAACTGTGTCTGGCCCACCGCGGCCGCCGCCTGTTTCTGTCTGAGTGTCAACTCCTTACTGCCAAATTCTAATTTCCATCTTCCCGCCGCTATGGCGCCCGAGCTTATAATCATGACATTGACGCCTTTTTCTCTTATTGCGCAAACCTGGCGCGCAATCGAAGATATAATGTTCTTCTGTATCCTGCCGCATGAATCCGTCAGGACATTGGTCCCGATTTTAAGCGTCACATTTTTAACGTTTTCCAGATACTTTCTCATATGTTTTTATTTTCTATTAAATCACCGACTTGTTCAACAAGTTTTTCCAGGTTAATCCTTTGTTTCGCGGAAACGGAGATAACCGATTCTTTCTTAACTCCCGCCGCTTTTATAAATTCATCGATTTCCTTTTCATTTTCGATCAGATCCACTTTGTTTAGAACTATCAAAAACGGTTTTTGAATCAGTTCTTTTTTATGGTATTTCAACTCTTCATATAAAATCGTATATTCATCCGACGGTTTTCTGTCTTCAAACGGCTTCAGATTAATAACATACAGTATTGCTCTGGTTCTTTCAATATGTCTTAAAAAATCATGTCCGAGTCCGGCATTTTTGTGAGCTCCCTGAATAAGACCCGGAATATCCGCTACCGTAAAACTTTTATCATTATTCACATAAACAACACCTAAATTCGGCACAAGTGTAGTAAAAGGATAATCCGCAATTTTAGGCCTTGCCGACGAAATTGCCGCTATCAGCGTCGATTTCCCCGCATTAGGAAAACCCACAAGCCCTATATCAGCAACTATCTTAAGCTCAAGTAATAATTTGATATTCTCACCGGGTTTGCCCTTTTCGGCATATCTCGGCGCCTGCTCTGTGGCTGTCTTAAAACAGGCATTTCCCCGGCCGCCCCGGCCGCCCTTAGCGGCAATATAAGCCTGGCCGTCATTAACCAAATCGCAAAGTATGATCCCTGTTTCAGGATCTTTGACAACTGTCCCTATTGGAACCCTGCTTATAATATTTTTTCCGTCTTCACCCGTCATCATTTTGCCTTTGCCGTTTTCTCCCCCCTTAGCTTTCAATTGGGGGTTATAATAAAAATCCAGAAGCGTGTAAGGATTCTTATCCGCAATTAAAACAACATTGCCGCCGTTTCCGCCGTCACCGCCGTTAGGACCGCCCCTGGGGACATATTTTTCCCTGCGAAAACTCATACACCCGTTTCCGCCGTCACCCCCGCAGGCAACTATTTCAATCCTGTCAATAAATGATTTTGGTTTTACCATAAATACATCCCTGAAAATAAAAATAACACGGATGAACTATATTGCCGGTCACCCGTGTTATTCAAAGTTTTTCATTTTAAAAATTATTTACTGCTCGAAGGTAATACACTCACAATTCTTTTGTTAAAATGCACTACACCGTCAACCCTGGCAAATAATGTATCGTCGCTTCCGCGTCCAACATTGACTCCGGGCTTGAATTTTGTCCCTCTTTGGCGCAGGATAATATTCCCGCACTTTATCTGTTGCCCGCCATACATTTTTACGCCCAGACGCTTAGATATGCTGTCGCGCCCGTTCCTGGTGCTTCCCATTCCCTTTTTATGCGCCATATGAAAAATCCTCCGTTACTATTTCGCGGAAATCTCAGAAATTTTAACACTAAGGCACTTTTGCCTGTGTCCCACTTTTCTTTTTGAATCTTTCCTTCTCCGGTAGAAAAAAGCAATCAGTTTTCGGCCTTTTTTCTCAGCTAAAATTTCACCGGTAACTTTAGCATCCTTTACCAGAGGCGTCCCGACTTTCACATCATTTTTATCAGCAACAAGAAGAATCTTTTCAAAATCAACTTTTTCCCCTGCTTTCTTCCCGATAAGCTCGATATCAATGATGTCGCCTTCTTCAACTTTATACTGCTTGCTTCCAGTCTCAATTACCGCGTACATTTTATGAACCTCCGAATAACTCTTTATATAATAGAATACAGGTTGGAAAGTATATATTCTTAACATAACTTGTGTCAAGCCAAAAATTTACTTATTCCGGCGAATTTTACACCGTAAAAACAAAGGGCGCATTAACCGCTCTCCAACAGGGGATCATGTTTAATTATACAGCTACATATAATCCGCGGCATCTTCACATAAAAAACCCGGCTGACTTTAAATGGGGGGGTAATAACTAAAAAAGCCAGCCGGGTTTACATTAAACTTTATTTTTTCTCGCAACAAAAAACAGCCCCAGGATTCCTCCCGCAAGCAACGCTATGCTGGACGGTTCAGGAACTGTTCCCGCTGTTACATCATCTATATAGAAAGAAGGGTCTTCGCCTAAAAACCCCTGAACTTCAAGACCTATCTGCCTGATATCGCTCAGGTTTGACGCTCCGCTCAGGTCCCAGTTTATTGTCTGCCATGTATTATTATTTTCAAGTTCAAACTCCTGTCCTGCCCAGAAATCCCAGTTATTACCGGACCTTACAGTTAATTTCGCTTTTACATAATACGCGTTGGAAGGAATGAATATATTCATCGAATATGCCGCATTGCCGGCCAGATCCAATGCTTCATCCTGGTCTCTCCTGATATGAATTTTAGCCCAGTCACTTGCATCCACATCCACAGTACCGGTGTCCAGCCGAAGATTCTGATCTGCATTCCATACCAAAGCAGGTACTCCGTAACCCCATGGTTCTGCTGCCCAACCCTCCGTATCGCTTTCAAAACCGTAATATACACCTGTTGCCGCTTCAACTACGGTTTGGGAAGAAAGCAATAAACAAAAGATGCTTATTGAAAGCAAAACAACTCTCTTCATTTTTACCTCCCTTAATTTGTATGTAAATATACCCGAGTATACTCTGTTATTGTAAATTTACTATACAAGTTTAAAACAATCGATTATTTAAGAACGATATTGAATATATCTGTGTATACTATTTATGGTCTAAACTATAGCCCCTTAATCAAAATTTGTCAAGGGGCTATCTTTAAAAAATTTTTACAGGCGCTTTAAATCTATTTCTTTGCCGTTGGGATCATAGTAAATTACTTCCTCAAAATTTTTATTATAATCCCCTGTTATCTCGATTTTGACACTGAACTTTCTCTCAAGCACCTTCAGGTCGCGATAATGCTCAAGTTTTTTTGCAATTTCAGGGTTGCATAAAATCTTTAATTTCTGGTTTTTGGATTTCCCCAATATCCTGCGCGTATTCCTCAGTATTTCAAGGCTTATGGTTATGGAATTTTTTATAACACCCTTGCCGGAGCAGCATTTGCATGTTTCATACATATCCTCTATCCAGCTTTCTTTCACCCTCTGCCTTGTCATCTCCACAAGGCCGAGAGGTGAAATCGCCGATATAGATGTTTTGGCTCTGTCCTTTTTCAGAAACTCTTCAAGCTTCCTTAAAACAGCTTTCTGGTTCCTCCTGCTCTTCATATCAATGAAATCAATTATAATGATTCCGCCGATATTTCTCAGTTTAAGCTGTAAAGCAACTTCCTCGGCGGCTTCCATATTAGTCCTGTGAACAGTATCTTCAAGGCTTTTGCTTCCGATGTGTTTCGAAGTATTAACATCTATTGTCGTCAATGCCTCCGTACGGTCTATTACAATCGAACCTCCGCACTTCAGCCATACCTTTCTGCTTAAGGCTTTATTAATTTCAGATTCAATTCCAAACCTGTCAAACATCGGCTCCCGTCCATCATAGAACTTAACCTTGGACCTGGCTTCCGGATAAATAATACTTACAAATCTTTTAACGACCCTGAACTCCCTCTTGTCATCAACAAGGATTTCATCTATATCATCCGCCATTACATCTCTTAATGTCTTAAGGACTATATCCAGTTCCTTATGCAGGCAGGAAGGGGTCCGGCTGATTATATTTCTTCTCCTTATTCTTTTCCATTCCCCCAGCAGGTAGTTAAGGTCTCTTTTGAACTTTTTTGTCTCCTCGCCGCCGCCCACCGTCCTTATGATAATTCCCATTCCCTTTGGAATTTTAAGTTCGGAAAGGACTTTCCGCAGCCTTGTTCTTTCCTCCCTGTTGCTGATTTTTCTGGATATTCCGGATTTTGCCGAATTCGGCATAAGAACAAGATAGCGTCCGGGAAGGCTTATATTTGTGGTAATTCTGGCGCCTTTTGATCCGATTTGATCCTTTACAACCTGAACCAATATATCCCTGTCTTTCTTAATAAGATTCTCTATTTTCCCGGACATCTTATTCCCGTCCTGGGGAAAATGTTCGATTTCCTCATCCAGAAGTTCCTGACATGATACCTCGGAATCCAGCACATCCGAACTATGCAGAAATGCGTTTTTTTCCAATCCGATATTCACAAATGCCGCCTGCATACCGGGCATAACATTATCAACTTTTCCCTTATATACGTTCCCTACAATTTTTCTGTTATCCAACCGCTCCAGGGAAAAATCCTCAAGCGTGTTGTTTTTCAAAACAGCAATCCTTTTTTCTCCGCCTTCAACATTTATTAGTATTTTCTGCATCTTTCCGTCTCCAATCAAAATGTTTTCTGCAAAACACAAATTTTAATACATCTTTTTCAGTATAATTGAACAATTCACAAATAATAGCCCTGGGATTAACATACTTCTTGTTTTCAAGGCTTATCTTTAAAAACAATCCGGCCCTGTTATCCTCTTTGTCAAACAACTTAATTTCTTCCACCGTTTCCCTGAGGTTTATCTCCCGCCCGTTTTCCTTCCGGAAAACCCATGTTTCACCGGAATTGAATTTATCCAGGCATTCGGCAATATATTCAGGATCCCTTTCAAGTTCCACCGCATAACTGCACGAAACAGGTTCGCCAACGCTGTTTTCACGCTCCAATCCGTTAACCCGGACTATCTTCAATCCTCCGGGCAGGTTCTTATTGATTTTGCCGGGTAATAATCCCATATCCAGCCGGCTAAGAGCTTCAAAATCAAAATATTCAGAATCGCTTTCAAACCCAAGGGACAAGGCCTGGCAGAATGATACTTTCGGATGCGGATTAAACCCCCTGCTGAAGTTCAATTCATCCACTCCCAGTCTGAGCGCTCTCATAACCATCCTGGCGACATCAAGATGAGAAACAAAACGGATTAAACCCTTTTTTTCATATAACGCCCTGTAGGCATAGCAAGTATTATTCATCTTACGATATACGATCTGTTTGTGCGGGAATAAAGGCTTTATGAAGGATAATTTTCAGAAATGACGTATTATTGCTGTTCAAGCAAATTTTGAATCAGACGCAACCCGTTTTTCCAACCGGCAACGGTATTTTCCAGACAAAACAAAATTAAAATCAACATAAATAAAGTCATTTAGAAAAAATTTTCCGGCACAATTTTCATTTAATATTAATTTATTGTGCTCTATCATAATATATAAACCTTTATCCTTTAAGGCACCCAACAGATACCTTTCCATTTAAAATGATATTTTATTAAACTACAAAACCGCCTTATTGTCAATTAATTATGGACAGGCCACCCCGCAATTGCCGCAAATACCGGTCGCTCTGCAATCAGGCGTCAACTGTCCCGTGCCGGCTTTTACCCTCTCGGATAACAGATATTGCTCATTTACGCCATAATCCATGTGGCTCCATGGAAGAATATCCCCGGGCATCACAGCTGTCTTCATTTCAATTTTACATTCAGAAAAAGCCTTTTTCCATATACTATAATCAAAACGGTCAGTCCATTGGTCAAAACCCGCGCCCATTTCCACCGCTCTGACAGCAACCCGCAGCAGCTTTCTGTCGCCGCGCGCAAATAAAGATTCCAGAAAACTCATTTCGGGATTATGAAAACTGAGCTTTATTTTTTTGCTTTTCACCGCATTTCTAACCCTGCGGTGCTTAATCCTGAGAACTTCAACGCTGTTCATTTCCTCCCACTGGAACGGAGTGTGGGCTTTGGGAACAAAGTTTGAGACGGCGATATTAAGTTTTATTCCCCTGTGCCCGGCCTTCCCGGCGCAGGAAAGTATCCTCTCCGCAAGTAAACCTATCGCATCAATATCGTCATCTGTTTCAAAAGGAAGCCCCACCATAAAATAAAGCTTAACCAGTTTCCATCCTTTTTCAAAAGCATACAGGCAGGAATTGACTATTTCTTCATCCGATAAATCTTTATTTAATATTTTTCTCAGGCGCTCCGTTCCCGCTTCGGGGGCAAAAGTCAAACCGCTTTTTCTTGTCCTGCTGACCTGGTCGGCAAGATCTACGCAAAATGAATCACATCTCAGCGAAGGAAGGCTTACAGACACATTCTTTCGGGAAAATATCCGGTTAAGGCTCTCACAAAGTTCTTTAATGTTTCTGTAATCCCCCGAAGACAGCGAAAGAAGGGATATTTCTTCATAGCCGCTGTCATTAATTTTTTTTTCCGCCTCTTCAGCTATTTCAGCAATATTCTTTTCCCTTAACGGCCTGTTAATCATTCCGGGCTGGCAAAACCTGCACCCTCTGGCGCATCCTCTCATTATTTCAACAACCACCCTGTCATGGACAGTCCGTATATTCGGTATAATAATTCCGGACAAATTATCCGTAAAAACTTTGTTCTCTACATTCTTCCTGATCTTCCTGCCTTCAATCTTAAACTGAGGAACATAAGCATAACTATTCTCTTCCGATAATCTTTTTAAAGCTCTTTTCCTATCGGATAATATTAGATCCCTGTTCTTTTTAAACCACTCCAGAAACCCCAATATGGCCGTTTCCCCGTCTCCGGGAATCATAACATCAAATATATCCGCGTAAGGCTCCGGTTGAGACACACAAGATCCCCCGGCAATTATTATAGGCGCGCCCTCAACCCTGTCTTTAGAAAACAGGGGGATTCCCGCATGATTCAGCATACAAAGCACATTCGTAATACAAAGCTCATACTGCAATGAAAACCCGACAATATCAAAATCCTTAACCGGAACCTTATTTTCCAGGGAAAAAAGTCTAATATCTCTTTTTTCCATTTCAGACTGCATATCTTTCCACGGGCAATAAACTCGTTCGGCGGAAAAACCTTCCCTGTTATTGACGATACTGTATAAAATCCTGTTGCCTAAATTACTCATGCCTATTTCGTAAATATCCGGAAACGCGAGGCACAGGTTTATGTTTTCGGTATCAAACGGTTTTTCGGAGGAATTAATCTCACCGCCGATATATCTGGCGGGTTTCTCTACAAAAGGAAGGATTTCCTTTTCGACTAAATAAAAATCTGAAAATGGCATTTATTTTTGCTTTTCCCCAAGTTTTCTCCATAACTCCATAGCTGCAATAATCTCGTTCAGAACGGCTTTTGAAGAAATAGTACAGCCGGTAATGGAATCGAACTTCGCTTTACCTGATTGATATGAGTCATAATTCCAGCCTTCAAACTGGTTGATAAAATCCGGGTTTCCTATCCTTGTTCCCAACCCCGGGGTTTCAGATTGAGATAAAACTTTAACTCCGGCAACATCGCCTTTGCCATCCACACCTATCATAAGTTCAATATCGCTGGAGTAACCGTAATCAGAGCAGATAAAAACATATCCCAGAAGTTTCCCTTTTTCTCTAACAAGAAAATATTTTTCAACTATTTTGGGCAAATTGCCGGTTTTTTCCTCAAAATCGTCCGCTTCAGGAAATATTTCCCTTAGCCTTTTCTCTTCATCTGCTTTCTGCCGGGCTTCAATGGATGGCCTTGACTGTTTATAAACAACGCCAAGGCATAAACCCGCAATAAGGCATATAATTGAAAGAGTTAATGTGATTTTAATACCGTTTTTCATAATTAATATAGTTCACTAGTTTAATGGTTTAGCAGTTGAATAGTTTTTAATTTTATTTTTATTTTTATTCTTTTAACTACTGAACTGTTCAACTATCTTAACCGTTTAACTTTCTATCAGCTGCTCCATTTTTTCAGGTCTTCATCTTTCAACGGTTCCACCCTGAAAGAAAAATCCACCGTCTGCCCGCCAATATCCAATTTCAAAGAAGTGCTTAATCTGGTCAGCAGAAGCCTGTAGGGAACCTTAAGATTATGGCCTTCAAAATCTATCGCAACATTAGTATCTCCGAGAATCGATTTTGCATCGCTTACAGCCCTAACCAGATGGTCAAACATCTCCAGTTTGGAAATAAGGTCCCGGTCGAATTTATATTCATTTCCGCACTTATCACATTTCAGGACGCTGTTTTTCTTTATCTGGGGGACAAGAAAAGCAATTGAACCCTCGCAATCTTTGCTGACACATTTAAATTCTATCTTTTGGCCTTTTGTCACCTTATTCACCTCCATGATTTTCATCTAATACTATAATCCTGTTTTCTGACAGTCAAGACTTGAAAAACAGGTTATTATTTAGTTATTGAGTTATTTGTTATTAAGTTATTAAGTTTTGATTTCTACAATAATATACTTAGTAACTCAGCAACTCCCCCCTTTTTATATAATATACCTTGGATCCGGTTTCCCTATTTTCTCTATTTCCGCTTTCTTTTCCTCAAAACCTGGGCGCCCCATCAACGCATATGTCAATTTCTTCCCTTCCTCAACACCGGGCTGATTAAAAGGATCTATTTCAAGAAGATAGCCCGCAAAGGCGGTGGCAAGCTCAAGCATATATAACAACTGCCCGATTGAATTTTCAGATATTTCAGGAAGCCATATTGTCGAATTAGGGCGTTTTGCTTTTGTTAAAGCAAGCGTTGTCGCTTTCTGTTCAGCATGGAAAAGTTCGCCCATAGTATGCCCGGATAAGTAATTTATACTTTTTTTGCTTTCAAAACCGGCGGGGATTTTAATGTCTTTGGCGAATTTTTTTACTCCGACAAATACGAAATATTTATCGTTAGGGCCTTCCACATACAGTTGGACCTGCGAATGCTGGTCAGTCGCCCCAAGCGCTTTGACGGGAGTTTGCCCGACAAAAAGCGAATTCCCTTCCACAATCCTTGTTTTGCCCAGGCTCTCGGCCCAAAGCTGCCTGTACCAATCGGCAATATCTCTCAATTTTGTTGAATAAGGCATCATAACCGAAATCTTTTTATTCTTTTTAACATCGAGAATATAGTGCAGTATGGCATACATATAGGCCGGGTTCAGAAAATAATCCCGTTCCCCGCAGCGTGTTTCCATTTTCTCTGCTCCGGCAAGAAGCTCATGAATATCAATACCGGTTATCGCAGCTGACAAAAGCCCCACAGGAGAAAGCACTGAAAACCTTCCTCCGACATTTTGCGGAATATAAAAAGTTTTATATCCTTCTTCTTCTGCAATAGTCTTTAAATCCCCTTTTTCAGGATCTGTTGTCGCTATAATGTGTTCTTTGTATTTTGACCCGTACATTTTTTCCAGCATCGACTTAACAATAAGAAACTGGGACATTGTCTCGGATGTGCCTCCGGATTTTGTTATTACATTAAATACCGTTTTCTTTAAATCGATCCCTTCAAGCAAAGAACTGAATATCTCAGGATCAATATTATCCATCACAAAAAGTTTCGGAAACCCTTTTTTGCGTTTATAGGGATCCGTTAACGCCGTGTTTAAAGCTATGTTTCCAAGCGCCGACCCTCCTATACCCAAAACAACAAAGTTTTCATAGTTATCCCTTATGGATTCGGCAAACGCGCTTATTTCAGAAGCGACATCGCGGCTGAAAGGAAGTCTTACAAAACCGGGATTCCCCTCTTTCCGGATAGTCTCTATCCTTGAAATCGCTCCTGATATTTTTCCATCCATTGATTCAATATCTTCTCTGCCGAATCCATCATCCCGACCGACAATATCCGCAAGCGAATTGTTAAAATCAAACAATATGTCTTTTACCATGCTTCCTCCCGTATATATCAACTATAATTGAATTATTATATTATCATTTTTTTTCAAAGATAACATTTCCGCGGCGTTTCCGCAATTAGCGGCTATTTCAAGCATCGCGTTGCTGTTCCAATAGCAAACCAATTCCCCTTTTTTGACATCGGAGTATATTTTTCCGCAAAAAATATCCATGGATTGTATTTTAACTTTCGCGGGCAAATTTTTATTCAAAGACATAATGAAATCTTTACCGAGATTGGTAGTTATATTGCCAAAAACATCTATATTCACTGCCTTTAAATACAGTTTGTCATCCCTGTATTCCGGTTTTTTGAATTCTAATATACGTATATCCATAATTTCCGGACCGAACTCGGATATATCAACCCCGTTGCTGAGCCACGCAGACGCGGGCGCAAAGATATCTCTCCCGTGAAAAGTATCTGAAACAGGCAAGCGCATATATTCAGTATTACTGATTTCAACCGCTCTTTTAACAGTGTCTTTGGCGGCCGAAGGGTATAATAAACCGTTATCCGGCCCGATAAAAAAATAGTTGTTCGTTTGGATAATTAACTGTCTTCTTTTTCCGCCTACCGATGGATCTACTACCGCTACATGGATAGTACCGGCGGGAAAATCCGAATATACATTAAACAAGGTATACGCGCCTTCTTCTATATTCCCCGGTTCCATATTGTGAGTGATGTCCACAATACGCACTTCATCGCTTATGCTTAATATCGAACCTTTCATGGCAGCAACATAAAAATCTTTACTGCCGAAATCAGTTAAAAGCGTAATTATTCCGGTTCTTTTCATCTTTGAACTCAATCCTTATCTTATTTACATCGGACAAGGCCATAACCAGCTCATTTTACCAGAATGGTTTTATCAGGCAAGTAATATTACAGCAAAATATTACTGCGGGGAAAATTTTTAAGAACCGGAAGAAAAAGACAAGCAAGAAATGAAATGATTGTGCTGATTTCGGGGACTACATCAAAAAAAACGGTACCTGAACCTGTGTCGCCGTTATTCGGGAAAAAATAAAGGGCATTGATATTCCACCTTCCTGTTTCCACTATATCACTCCAGCCGCTGACACTAATTATTAATTCTCTTTGAGCGGATACCCTTCCTCCGTCAAAGTGTGACACGATACCGGGGCTTAACCACCAGGAGGCAAGAAAGGCTGAACCATCTCTGGGAAGACTAAGATGAATATAAGGAGTTTCTTCAATTCCAAATTCCGATTTTGGGTTCC
Organism: bacterium; assembly: GCA_023228325.1. Classification (NCBI taxonomy): domain Bacteria; species bacterium. Next base: position 1,638,007 of record JALOBK010000001.1, on the reverse strand, counting down.
CTGATATATCACTTGTATATAAATATTCGAAAGCAGCCATACAGGTAGAAACATATAATACAAAAAAAATAACGGCTAACGTTTTCAGAAATAGTTTCATCTCATTTGTAATTAATATTATACTATGATGTTATATCTGCATCAAGACATAAAAAATGGGGAAGGGCATTTCCCCTTCCCCATACTAATGTAAAGAATCTCTGAATTACGCCCTGTTTCTCTTAAATACCAAAATACCCGCAAGGCCCAACCCGAGAAGCAATAAGCTTGCCGGCTCAGGAACTGGCTGTGTATCTGCATAGGCATCGTCAAAATAAACCGTCCCGTTCGGACTCGACGCAGTATCCCTCACCAAAACCGTGTAAGAAAGCTTTGTTGCCCCTGTAGGAGCTATTCCGCTTAAAGAAAGCGCTTCCCATCCGTTTGTTGCCGTAGTTCTGTTAGTAAGAAGCGCGCTTCCCACTGTTCCGCCGCCGTTATCCTGGAATTTTAACTCCAGAACAGCTTCGGCATTTACCAGCGCCGTGGGAATATTAATAGGCTGGTAAGCATAAAAAGTTTGTCCAGCTGTCACAGTCTCGCTTACCCACTGGCCCCAGCCTCCCCATCCTGAACCTGTAATAGTTATTTGCCCGGATGAAGAACCCGACTTTGCATTGCTGCTCTGTGTTCCTGCCACATCAGCATCCCCAAACATATGCCACCAATTATCAGGTACATTTGTTCCCTGATAATCGACCCACGATTCAAACCCGGGGTTATCAAGCATATTAGCCTGGGCTGATGCAGGAAGGACAAACAGAACACCTACGAGAACCGAAAATAAAACTTTCCTCATGTTTCCCCCTTTCCCCACATTTAAAAATGTAAACGGTTACATATTTAAGACATAAAAAACAAAGCTGGCAAAACACTTAATGTAATCGGTTACATTCATACTTAAATTCTAATGAAATTTTACCATCTGTCAAGATGAATTTATCTTTATCGACGACAAAAAATTTTACATTACCCTATTGACAAAATCAATATGCGGTGTTAGTATAGTATACCGGTTGTAAACCTGTTATATATAAAGGAGGTGTTTTATGCAGAAACTGTTTTTCACATGCTTTGCTGTGATATTCGCTGTTGCAGCACAAGCGGCAACTGCCGATGTCATCTTTGATGACTTTGAAAGCGGAATCGACTGGGTAAATAGCAGCGCTCCCAACTACTGGTGGAAATATTCGGATACCGGAGACATATTTACACCAACCCTATCTTCAAGCGGAGCCCCTCAGGGCAGCAACTATCTTGATATTCAAGCCGCTGACAATAACTATAACTACTATACCGGCGGAGCCGGACATTACAAAGAGATGGATCTCGGCGCTTATGATTCCCTGCGACTGCTGGTGAAAGGTGATTCATCCTGGGGAAGCCTGAAGATAGAGTTAAAGGAAAAAGATGGAGATATGTTCAAATACGGGGAATGGACTGAAGATGAAAGTATTTGGCTGCCGATAAACTGGACAGGATGGCAGGAAGTCATAATCCCATTTTCAGCCTTCGTGGATGACAATTCCGGCATCGGAAATAATATCTGGACAGGCGATTTCGCGTCAGCTAACTTTATTATTTCCGCTCCCGCAGGCGGAAGCGTGAGCTGGGGATTAGACAATATAGGCGCCACAAGTGTCGTTCCCGAACCAGGCACAATAGCTCTTTTCGGAGCGGGTATTGCCGGACTTTTACTGATTTCCAAAAGAAGAAGGTAGTATTTACCTTCCCCCTAAAAATGAAAAAAGCCGCTGGTTTTCAGCGGCTTTTTTCTGTTACTAAACCTATTTTTCCCTTTTCCCAGCGTAAAAACTGATTATTCCAGCAAGCCCAATACCTAAAAGGACAATACTGCCGGGTTCAGGAACAGCTTCAACCGTAAGGTCATCAAATACGCCTCTTCCGTCTCCCGAACCGTTGTTATTCATTTCCCATTTAAATGTAACCCTTGTAATACCGGTTCCGTAATCGGAAGGTTTAATCTGCGCAATAAATTCATTCCACGCGTCATCCACCATATCGGCGCCCGTGATATTTCCCGATGACCATGTTCCCACTATCGAATCATCAGCCTTCTTAAACTGGGCTTCCAGATTCGCATAAACCCCATTGCGCATACTTTCCCCGCCCGCTACATCATCATAGAGATAACCTCCGACTGTATATGTAGCATCCGGATTAATACCGTCAATATGCTGCCACCCGGAAAATGCCCACCAGCCGCCTACAGCGTGGCTGCTGCCGTTATGTCCCCAGTCATAACTCTGTGTATTTCCCTCGTTCCATGTGTCCCAACCGCTTAAATCACCGGTTTCAAACCCTCCATTGCTAAGCAGATTCGCGCTCGCAAACGTAGGTAAAAACAGGGCCAGCACCACTAATCCTACTAACTTCTTCATCCATTCACCCCCTTGTTTGGTTATTGTTTGCTCGTCACGTTTCGAGTTATTAATTCAAATTATTAGCATATAGGGTTTATGTTGTCAAGAATATTTTTTTATTACCGACGGTAAGATTTAGTATAACGTTTTTAATAATTAATCAATACGTGTTGATATATATACGTTACGATGTATAGGTACATAATAATATTAAAAAGGCATACCGATGTAGACAATTTTAAATGAGAGATGGGAAAAAGACCTACTTAGAATAAGAAGCTGTGGATTCGCGTATAACCAGTTTAGGCTTCAAGATAATATGATGAGTCTTGTGATTTTCTTCTTCATTATAGTTCACTACTAATTTTGCCGCTTCCTGCCCCATTTCAAATAACGGTTGCTTAATCGTAGTCAATCCCGGAATCAGAAAACCGGCCTGCAAATTGTCATCAAACCCAATAAGCGAAACATCTCTGGGAACAGATAAGCCCCGGGACTGCAATTTTTTCATTATGCCGATTGCCATATCATCGTTGGACGCAAAAACCGCTGAAGGGCGCTGCTTAAGCTTTAAAAACTCATCTCCCGCTTTTTCACCGCTTTCTACGGTAAAATCCCCGTCAAAAACCCATTCGGGGTTATATTTCAAATGAAACCTTTCCAAAACTTCCTTAAAAACTTCAAACCTCTCAAGGCCGTCCGGGGTATTCATATTCCCCTTTATCATGCCGATTTCCTTATGCCCCAGATCCACAAGATGTTCGATGGCCTGGTAGACTCCGTCATAATTGTCCACGCAGACATAATTCACATCTTCTTCCCCCAGATACTTATTTATAAGAACAAACGGAATGTCGTTTTTTGCCAGTGTGCGGAGATTATTCTCAATATTCTTCGTGTAATCGATATTAACAATAATCATAAGGCTGCTAAGCCATTTGCGGGTAATCTGATAGTAAGAATCCTTCTGCGCCTGATCAGTATTGAACAACATCAGGGCTTTTTCATTCTTACGGCATATATCCTGGATACCGGCCAAAATACCAAGAAAGTACGCTACCGCGAAAAAATGCGGATCTTCAGGGAAAACAGCGGCAAGAACAGGAAATTTCCTGCTTATCAGACCGCGGGCGATAAGATTGGGCTCATAGCCCAGTTTCTTTGCGGATTTAAGGATGCGCGTCCGAAGCTCCTCGCTCACATACCCCTTATTATTCATTACCAGGGATACCGTAGAATGAGCGACTCCAGCTTCTGCGGCTATATCTTTTATCGTAATGTTTTTCTTTTTTATATCCATAACAGAGCCCTGCTAAAAATGTTTTGCAATAATATATCACTATTCACGAATATGTTAAATAAAAATAAACGGGAATAAACCATATCAATCCAACAGGTAATTTAACAGGAAAAATTATTTTTTAAGAGTGGGAAGCAGAGAAAAGTGTTTATATACTTTAGAAAAAAGAAGGGCTGCCTGATACCAGTCAGCCCTTCTTATGTTAAAACAACCTTATTTCTTCTTCTTTGCCGCGAAACCTATGATTCCGAATAAGCCTAATCCTAACAACATTAAACTAGTCGGTTCAGGAACCGCCACTAAAGAGAAATTATCAAAATCTGTCGGAGCAACAGGTTCATACGGAGCATTCGACCATGTTCCAAACCTTACTCTCGCGGTTACTGCATCAGAAGGAGCTACAACCCAACCAGTATCAGCTAAATTGTATACATCCCTTGGTAAACCCTGCATATCAACTTGAAAACTACCACCCGTTGCTGTGGTTCCATTAGCTCTCAAAAACTTGACCCCTATATATGTTCCCCAAGGGCTGCCGCCTGTCCCGGAAGGAATATAAGCATATCCAGTAATATCATAAGTCATTCCACCGGTAATTGAAACATCCTGATACATACCCCCATCGTTATAGTTTCTTGCGTGCCAGGCGCCTGATTCAGGATTATCCTGAGCTTCTGCGATATTCTGATTGTAGTCAATTGTCCAGCCCGTCAGATGACCATCTTCACCGGTAAGCTCAAAATCACCGTTAACAAGCAGGTTCGCGCTTGCATAAGAACTCAATGAAAAAGCAAGCACAGCAATTATAATTGCTATTTGTTTCATCCGTTCACCCCCTTTATTCTACTAAATCGAAACGTTTCGATTTATTTAAGTATCTTTTTACCATATTATAACTATTATGTCAAGTGTAATTGTTGTTTTGTAGACGACAAATTATTTTGAAATAATATATTGTATATATCGTCACGTGTCGTTGTATCTCGTATGTATCTGGTATGCTTTGATGTATGAATTTGCGACACCGGAATGATTTTTATCTCATAACAAATTGGGCCAAAGCACGTTATGCGCTTCAGCCCAATTTCATAGGAGGTGAACTATATTACATTATTTTCTTTTTCTTGCCGCAAAACCGATTAAACCGAGAAGCCCTGCCCCAAGCATAATCAAACTGCCGGGTTCAGGAACAACATTTATATCATCAACAAATAAATTGCCCGACCATGTTGATGCTCCGCCATCACCGATATGAACTCCGATTGCCCTGACATCACTTAGGTTGGGAATACCGGCTAAATTCAACGTTAGTTCATGCCATGTATTCGCTGTTTCAAGATTAATCCAGTCACCCATAGAGGTTGTCCACCCGGCACCTGTCTTGATATGCAATCTGGCGCCGATACCATAACCCGGACCGCCCACATTATGAATAGGGTTTGTATCAACCTGGACATAACCCTTAATTAATGAATAAGAGCTTAAATCCTGAGGCGTTGCATACATTAAATTCAACGCGCCGCCGCTGCCATCTGCCTGCAATGCTACCGCGCTTGTAATAACTCCACCGCCATTACCTGTGTGATCCATAGAGCCGGACCAGGCGGGATCAGCCGTAATACCTGTTCCCCATCCGCTGTCATGCGTCCAACCTTCTGTTCCGGAATCAAAGCTGAAAGCGCTGACGCTTGTGGCAATCAACAAGCTTGTTACTACTAACAAGAGCTTCTTTAACATGAATTCCTCCTTTTCTATACTTGTATGGTTGACTATCAACTTATTGAATAAAAAAAAGATTTGTCAATACTTACCTTATTTTTTGTGATTTGTCAAGTAGCTTAATAGTAATCTCTTAAAACCGGTAAGATATCTATAAGAAAATCGTAGAGGATTTTATACGTTTCCTCTTCATTATCATTTACAATGACCGAAGAAACCCTTATAAGAGCTCCTTTGCTTTTTCTATACTTTATCTGATCTAATACAAGATAGAATTGTTGTTTGTAGTAACTCGCCATTTCCCTATCCCCTGCCATATACCAATATAAAACTAATTGTTTAGTGTTTTTAGTGTTAAAAATCCTCTTATTAACCTCGAGTTTTCTTCCGTTTAAATCCAAAGTAATTTCATCTTTTGATAACAATTCCGTTTGTCCACTGCCAAGATAACAATTTTCGGGGGGATGAAAGCTTAACCTGTTGTCCTCTCCATATACAATCGAAAACCAAACTTTTTTATTTTGTTGGCTTGTAAAAACGGTCAAAAGCACTTTATCGGTTTCAAGTATATCTACAACCATTTGATCGACATCTTCTTTAGCGCCTTGCCAGTCCTTGACTTTCAGAGGAAAATCCATTATTTTTCCCTCTGTAGGAGGCAGAGTTTTTCGTAAATAAAGAATCATTATCGCGACTGCAAACAACGATAAAATTACTATAAGAATTATTTGTTTCTTTCCTAACTTTTCCATGAAAGCATATTTTCCACAATCTTTAATCCTAAAAACGCAAAAATAAAAACAAGAAACCCGGAAAAATCATGAAACCAGCCGGTCGCCGTTTCGGAACCCCATCCCCTGGCAACCCAAAGCAATAAAACCACACGTATTATATTCGATAAAAGTGCAAGAGGAATAGAAGAAACAAATAAGATTATTTTTCTCGTATTAGACAGGTCAACAATATAAGCATACAAAGAACCAAGCGCTGTGAGAGAAATCAGGCTTCTTAAGCCGCTGCACGGACTTCCTATCATAAGCGATGTATTCTGTAGTATTACCTCACTGCCTTCTCTTTCCGCATGAATTCCTAATATATTTATTATACAAGTAGCTATCTGCGCAACGAATATCTTTAACTTAAAACTTATGTTATCAATAACCAATATAGGTAAAGGTATCATAAAAACCAAAAAACATAAGGGAAACCAAAGTTCTTTTAAAATTCTATTTCCAAATACGTAAAGTATGAGACCTATCAAAGTAAAAATCATTGAAAATCCTGATATAAAAAAAATCTTCCATGTATATGAAAGAAGATGAATAAGAAGGCTTCCCAAAATTATTACAATTCCCACTTTATTAGACTCATATGATTCCTTGAATATATTTTTTTTCCTCCACACGAGAAAAATTACAACAAATGGAACAAGGAATCCGTGAGAATAATACGTGCCTGTAGCAACAAACCTTGCTTTCATCCAGACAAATGTGGGCCAATAAATTATACAAAATAAAAGACCTATTACACATAAAAATATTGGAAATTTTTTCACTAAAACACCCTCAATTCTTACCCGATGTAAGAGTTGTAATTTTTTCTTCTATTAATTCCCTGGCTCCTATCTGAGGAAATTTTTCAAGCAGTTCTTTCAGGATTTCAGCGCCTTTTTCAGGTTCATTCAACTGATTAACATAAATGCCGGCCATTGTGTTCAATGACTCGGCGGCAACAGGAGTGCCGGGATATGAAGAGGCAAGCTTTCTCAGATTTTCGAGAACCTCATTCCATTTCTGCTGTTCAATCAGGGCGGCAACTGTGAAATTCTGCGCCGTAAGAGCCGCAAAAGTGTTGGGATGTTCTTCTATTATCTTTGAATAACGGCTTATGGCATCTTTATAAGCATTTTGAGCTTTCTGTTCCAATCCCTTGGTTTTATAATACTGCGCTATATAAAGAGGAACCTGGAATGCCGCATACGTATTGGGATAATCGGAAACTATTTTGTTGTAATTTTCAAGGGCCTTATCCCACTTGTTATCAAACTCATATATTTTTCCGATAGCGAATAACGCGCCGGCGCACGAATTCTGGTCATTGGGGAAATGTTTCAAAACTTTTTCGTATTCCGTCTTTGCCTTCACGGAATCATTCTGCATAGCGTAAAGCTGCCCTATCGTCAACTGCGCTCTCGGCGCAAAGGCCCAGCGGGGAAATTTAAAAACAATTTTCTGATAAGCGACTATAATATTTTCATAGTCCTGCGGCTTTGTGTTTTGCGGGTCTTTAAGCAGCTGGACATACATTTTATTGGCTTTCCAATAAAGTTTTTCCGCCTCGTAATCTCCGCCGCCGCAGCCAATCACAAACAACACGGACACTATAAACAACCCGTATAATATTTTCCCGTAATACCTTTTCTTATTATCTGTTTTCATAAACCCCCATCCTATTATAAATTCAAAATCCTAATATCAAAATTCTAAATAAATTCTAAACTCAAATATCCTAAACATTATTTTGTTTTCTCTACTATTGAACCAAATATTTTGGTAAGTTCCAGTGCTTCCTGAACTAATCTTTTTCTCTCCTTTTCTAAATTGTCAGTATTAGCTCTAATAAGCTTTAACCAATAACAACTTTCCTTTGCTTCTTTACGGGATATTTTTATTCTCATTGCAAAATCTTTTTTACTTAAAGATTCATTAGATTCAATGTAGTTTGCCCCTACAGAACCTGAAGATCTTATCAACTGCTTTCCATCTTCCATATTAGCTAAAGTCTGCGGCAATTCCCTAACAAAATTTCTAACTTCTCTTGCAAATTCCAATGTTCTTTCTTCCAAGTCATATTGTTTTGAATTTTGAGTTTTAATCATTTTAGTTTGTTTAGTATTTCGTGCTTAGAATTTAGAATTTATCTGTATTATTCTCCATTTGTTTCTTTTGCAAGTATATAAAGATTCGTGATAGCGCATATTACAAAAAAATCGGTAAACATCACCAAAACAATCCCAAATGCTATTACCCCTACACTTAACTCAGGAACATGTTTAACAAAAAAAGGAATCATATAACCCCTTGCAAGAATATAGCCTACCTCCAGTAAGCGCGGCGCCGCGACTAAAATAAGCGACGCGATAAAAACCCGTTTAGATAAACCAAAACTGTTTTTCAGAGACGCAAAATATTTCTTTTTATCTATTATTGCCGCAGGATAAGCATAAACAAGCAGGGCTTCAATTATTATTACCAAAATAAATCCGGAATAAAAGAATATCCTGAGCAATATCAATGTTATCGGTTTGGCTCCAAGGAACTTAACAAGCATAATAGCGGGAACCTTCAAGATTATAAAACTCAACACAAAAAGCGTAGCCCATATGCCTATAAGCGTCAGGTAACGCCTGACGGATTTATTGAAACTTCCGGCAGGCCTCGGCAGAACATTACCGGAATTCGCCTGGTAAATAAGATTGACAGCCATTCCGAACATAATTATGCCTACCGTAGCCATAATAAGAATCTGGAAATAATAAAAAAGTTCGGGCAGGACAAGAAAATTCGAAGGATAATGAAGGAACTTCTCACCCTTAAAATTTCTTATGGGCGAAGCGAAAAACAATGACCACGGTTTCCTGGGAAAATAGTATAACACCGCAAGGGCCAACGCATTACAAATCGCCGTGATAAAGAAAGGCAGTAATATTACCGGGTATTTACGGGCCATTTTTACGGACATAGACCAAACAGATTTTGAGATATTAAAAGCTTCTTTAATTGACATAATTTATCTCCCCTGGGGGTTAGTTATTAACCCGCCATAGGCGGGCAAGATTACTAAGTTATTAAGCAAATCAATAATCTCATACTTTTATAGCTTTATATAATACCATAATATAATCAATTTTAGAAAATAGATAACTCGCTTGCTTGAGGTAGGCAAGGAAAAGACTTCTTAGACTTTGTTTTCAAGTATACTTTTTCCTTCTCGCCATCTGTGTCAATTTGTGTTATCTGTGGTTACAACTTTCCTTTATTTTTTTTCTTTTTACCTCACTATTCGTTTTTCGGATTTTACACTTTTACAAATTATCTAAAATTCAGGAATCCTGATTTTCTTATCCAGTCAACAGTAACAGCAACAACAAGTATCAAGGCAATAACGGCAAATATCCCTTTAAAGCCGGTAAAGCTGAGGGAAATCATCCCGAAACAGCATGACAGGAAATACATGGATAAGACGACTTTTCTCTGTGATTTCCTTTCGGTAAGCATATGGTGATGGATATGTTCTTTATCGGCGTGAAAAATATGCCTGCCACGGGCTATTCTCCTGAGTATAGCAAGACCTGTATCTATAATAGGAAGCCCCAGCGCTATCACGGGAATTATAAGCGTTATCAGGGTTTGGGTTTTGCTGTATCCGGCAATAGCAATTACCGCAAGGATAAGGCCTAGAAACATACTACCCGTATTGCCCATAAATATTTTCGCCGGGTTAAAATTAAACGGCAAAAAACCGATACAAGCGCCGCAAAGCGCAAGGGATATCACTGCAGCTGTTATATTCCCCTGTTTTAAAGAAGACAAAAAAAGAAAAAAAGCTATAATTCCGCTGACACCGCACGCCAGGCCGTCCAAACCGTCAAGAAAATTTATGGCATTAATCATTCCCACTATCCATAAAACAGTAATAATGTAACCGAAAATACCAAGGGATATTTTATCTCCGAACGGATTTGTTATTTCCTCTATGCAGAAACCCGAAATGATAAGTATTATCGCAACAAGTATCTGGACATAAATTTTAAACTTTGCCTTTAATCCTTTAAAGTCGTCGATAATGCCAAGGGCAACCAACACAAAAGACGCGATTATCATTCCCCAAAACTTACTATAGAAATTTTCGATGGCGTTTGGAAAATATACCTCACAGACCGCCAAGGCGGCAAAAAAACCAAACACCATGGCTATGCCGCCCATTGTGGGCATATTTTTCTGGTGCACCTTTCTGTGTCCGGGCTTATCAAATAAATGATATTTCACTGCAAACTTTATCACTAATGGACACAGCAATAATGAGACCAAAATTGAGGACAGAAATACGTATACAAATATAGGTAACTCGCTAAGCAATTTTAACTCCTTGATGTTTGGGCTTTTTCCCAGACTTTTGTTTCCCCTCCCTTTAAATATCTGAATAACGCCAACAGAGCTGTTGCATTAACCATGCAGAAGTAAAATGGGATATAGAATAGTTTTATCCTACTTCCCCATTTTTGAGAGAAATAGCCAATAAAGGCAAATACATAAAATATCACCTGGGAAAGTAGCAATATCTGATAAAACTTAATGTTAGCAAGAAATAAGTTAGATATAAACATAGCTATAAGGAAAAAAGGAATTATCCACCGTAGAAATTTATGGAATAAAAACTCAAATATACGCAAGGGGCCCGATGACAAAATAATGTCCCACAATCTAAAAGTTGCCTTCCATCCCTGTGAAATAATACGCACTTTTTGATCAAACTGGTCTTTAAATCTGGAACTTACCTTTTCATAAGCAATTGCATCCGGCTCGTAAACTACTTTGAATCCCTGTTTATACACCCTCATAGGATTAACAAAATCATCGGCTAAATCTTCATCAATCTGCGAATAAAGCTCTCTCTTTATCGCATAGATTGAGCCGTTGGTAACCAGCAGCGAACCAAGTTTACTCTCTTTTTCTTTTAAAAACTTTTCATATTTCCAATATAAATTTTCTCCCGCCTCAACAGAAGTAAGATCTTTAAGTGTATATTTAAGTTCACCGCACACACATCCTACTTTTTTATCTGCAAAATTTCTTACTAAATTTATGATCGCATTCTCTTCATATATAGAATTGGCATCGCTAAAAATCAATATTTCATTCTTTGATTGCGAAACAGCCTTGTTTAAAGCTGCTATTTTACCTCCTCTCTCTTCCCGTTCGATAATCTTCAACCCTTTATTTATATAGTTTAAAGCAATATCCTTGCTTTTATCAGTACATCCATCTAACGCTAGAATGATTTCAAGTTTTTCTTTTGGATATTCAAGAAAAAAACTATTTTCAATCTTCTGACGTATTACCGCCTGTTCATTATAAGCTGGTATTATAAGAGTTACAGAAGGGCTAATATTTCCTGTTTTTATTATCTCCTTTTTCAAAAAAACTAAAACACTTAAAACAACAGGATACCCAAAGTAAATAAAAATAATTAAAGCAAGAAGAATCAAAAAAGCTATTTGCATTTTTTCCCTTTTAATGTGAGCTTGATATTATTCACTTTATTTTATAGTCATACTTTCCATTTAATACGATGTCTTTTATTCTTCTTCTATATCTGGCAGGAAACATATTCAATAAACCTGATCGTAAATATTTAAAGTAAGACAATATTGTTTCGGGGCAATTCATTTTTTCTCTTTTGGTTAAATCAATGTTAATTCCTAATCTTTTAAATTTCCTAATTGCAGATCTCTGCCATTTAGCCTTAACCACACAATTGATAACAGGGAAATAATGACTCCATGTAGAGTAAAACCCCTCATATACATCAGATCTGACAGACCCATAAACTTCGAAATCCCATGCGCTCTCACCTTGTTTCAACAAATCCAATAAAACGTTTTTCTTCCAAACAGACAAAACTGTAGAGGTCCTATAAATTGTACCTTTAGAAACACTGCCTACTAATTCATTATAAGGGCTATCGGGCTTTTGTGTGGGATTCATTCTTATATAATTGGGATTCGATTTTAAAATCCACTTGAAAATTTCCAATACCTTACTTGCATTGACAAAATCATATAAAAAAAGATCATCTATAAACAAAAATATATATTTTTCATCTAATTCAAGTATGGCTTTGCGCAGATTATCTGACCAGGATATATCTTTCCCAATCAGCAAATTTTTAACTCGAGGGAAGCTTGTACAAATCTCATTAGTAAGCAGATAAACATTGGTAGGGCAATCGGGCCAGAATTGCCAGAATAACTGAAAAAAGGGTTTCCATAAATCAGCATACTTATCACAAGACACAACAAGTACAGCAAATGTTCTTTCAATATCATTCATTTAAGTGCCTTATTTGGGGCAAATACTGATAATATCGTTTTCAACTTCAAAAATACAATTTGGATAATTTTTGTAAGCAAGTTCCATAATGTGTTTAATTTGGGGTCGTCCATCACACCCATCAAACATTCGAGCATCATCTATCAATATCACATGATTCCGTATTGAATGACCGAAAATATATTGCAGCTCTTTTATTATAGGATATTCCAAAGAACCTTTTGTTGTAATTCCCCCAGAATAATGAGCATCAAGCCAAAATAATATCGGCTTATACAATGTTTTTAGTATTTGGGGAAGAATATCAGAAGTATCACCATGAAAAATAGAAATGTTTGAGTATTTCAAAAATCTGCTCTTTGCCTTTTTGTATAAATGCTCATCCATTTCTATAGAATAAATAGTTTTAAATAAGCGTCTCATAGCAAATATCATATCGCCCAGATATGTGCCAGTCTCAACTAATGTATCTACCGTAAATTTATTCGCATATTTTCTAAGTGTTCTTTGTTTTACTAAATGTGGAGGTGGAATAGGCTTGCCTTTCAATACCCATCCAACAAGAGAGATTATTTCACAACTTCTCCTGATAAAATAAAAAAACGGTATTTCTATAAGATATTTTTTTATTTCATTTTTCATGTTTTATCTTCTAATTATTTCGATTAGAAAAATACCAATCTATTGTTTTTTTTAAACCTTCTCTTAAATTTGTATTAGATTTAAATCCAAACTCACGAAAAGCACTCGAAGTGTCAAGCATTCTTCTTGGTTGTCCATCAGGCTTTTTAACATCCCATATAATCTTGCCTCTAAACCCAGTAAGCTCTGCAATTAAATTGACTAGTTCTTTGATCGAAATCTCAAAACCTGCGCCAATATTAACGGGATCGGGCTTGTTATATTTTTCAGCTGCCATAAGAATTGCTTCTGCGCAGTCTTCAACATATAAAAACTCTCTGCTCGCCTTTCCTGTTCCCCAAACAATTATTTCTTTCTTCTCCTGTCTAATCGCATCAAAACACTTTTTTATTAAGGCGGGAATTACATGAGATATTTCAGGACTAAAATTGTCCCTAGGACCATACAAATTAACCGGCAATAAATAGATTGCGTTGAAACCATATTGCCGACAATAAGCTTGCGTTTGTACTAATTGTATTTTCTTTGCCAATCCATAAGGGGCATTGGTTTCTTCAGGATAACCATCCCATAAATTCTCTTCTCTAAACGGCACGGGGGTGTATTTAGGATAAGAACATATTGTTCCAAGCGCAACAAATTTTTTGACACCAGCTCTCCAGCTTTCATGAATTAATTGAATACCCATAATCGCGTTATCATAAAAGAATTTTGCCGGATTTTTACTATTAGCCCCAATTCCTCCAACAACAGCAGCTAAATGTATTACAATGTCTTTCCCTATTACAACCTTTGCACAATTTTCTTTTTCTCTTAAATCACAATCTTTCATTTTCGGAATCTCTATATTTTCCCGATTTACGCCTCTTTCTATCAATTTATCTACAACGTAACCACCAAGAAAACCAGAACCACCTGTTACCAAAACTTTTTTATTTATCCAAAAATTCATTTTAATCTGCCTTCCACCACCTATCAGGTAATTTAACTTTTAATATTTGCTCTCCTTCTCCAATTGGCCTAAGTCTCTTTCTCCGCATATCTGAATCAAGCATTATTTTGACCAAATCTTTAAATGTAATTTTAGGATTCCACTTTATCTTTTCCTTAGCTTTACTTGCGTCAGCAATAAGCTCTATAACTTCTGTTGGACGAAAATACCTTGAATCAATTCTTACATATTTTTCCCAATCTAAACCAACATAGGAAAATGCTTCTTGCACAAATTCTTTCACTGAATGAGCTTCCCCACACCCTATAACAAAATCGTCCGGGTTTTCAAGCTGAAGTATATTATACATTGCTTCCACATATTCAGGAGCATATCCCCAATCCCGTTTGGCATCAAGATTTCCCAAATATAGATAGTCCTGCTTCTTTGCTAGAATTGCCGCAACGGCTCTTGATATCTTGCGGGTAACAAAGGTTTCACCCCGACGAGGAGATTCATGATTAAATAAGATCCCATTAGAAGCAAAAACATTATATCCATCACAATAATTTTTCGCTGTCCAATATGCGTAAAGTTTTGCGCAGGCATAAGGACTTTGAGGTTTAAATGGAGTTGTTTCACTTTGTGGTGATTTAGCTGCCCCAAACATTTCACTACTAGAAGCTTGATAAAATTTAATGTTTTTTTTACTTCTTCTTATTGCTTCCAGGATTCTCGTTGTGCCCAACGCAGTTACATCTCCAGTATATTCCGCCAAATCGAAACTAACACGGACGTGGCTTTGAGCTGCCAGATGATATACTTCGTCAGGTTCTATATTATAAATAATATTTGAAATTTGCTCTCCATTTGACAGGTCTCCATAATAAAGAAACATTTTTACTTTAGGATTATGAGCATCTTTATATATATGATCTATCCTCCCTGTATTAAAGGTGCTTGCCCTACGAATAATCCCATGAACTTCATAACCTTTACTCAAAAGGAATTCAGCCAGATACGAGCCATCTTGACCGGTTACACCCGTAATTAACGCTTTTTTCACCTTGCACACCTCCATAAAACTATCTATTTATAATCTCTGCTTACCACATTAAGCTTGCGGCATATTTTATATTGCTGAAATTTTTATCCAGTCCATTCCAAGATGTTGCAATCATCCCCAAGCATCCTTTTTTCTTATTTGCAATTTCGACCCAGCTTTCAATGTTTTCTTTGTCTTTCCAAGATGAAACCAAATATTGAAACCCTTTTTTCTCAAAATAAGCAGGGCTTTGCTTCATTTTTCCTAAACCATCATTGGATTTATACCACCATACTATAATAATTATGTCTTTGGGAATCATATTTATAGTCGGAGCTGTTTTCCCTGGAATACCACCATATTTCACCTGATAATTCTCATCTCCACCATTATGCCATGGATTAATCATATCATCCCATATCATCAATTTTATCTCTGGATTTATCCCCTTAATAAATCCATACATATTATTTATATCATCAGCTAATAATTCTGCGTTTGTTAAATTTCTCCTTTTGCAACGACTATCCTTATTCATTCCTCCAATTTCGCTATATCCCAAGTCAATATATTTAGGATTTAATAATTCAATCGTATTTTTAATGGCAGAAAACATAACTTGCCGAGCTTCTTCAGAAGACAGACAATATGGAATATTCCAAGGTGCATACGAAGCACATTTATTTTCAACGTAATCATAACTTATCAAGACTTCATCACCGTTTTTAATATCTCCATTTGAAATTTTTGCTATTTCAGTCGGCTGATTGGTCATATCGTATGGATATGATATAACACCATCAATTATTCTATAGTCTATATCTTTTTTATATATTTTACTCTTTTCTAAATTCGTAATTTCTATATCTGTTTCCTTTGTCCTTATAACATTAACGAGATTATGCCCTGTTGCTTTTATTGGGATGGCTTTATCATTTACAAATTTATAATGTTCATCAGTAATCCACACTCCTTCAGCAAGATGGGGATTTAGAGCTAACATAGGATATGCAGATCCAAGAGCGGCCACTTCCGGAACAGGCTCAATAAATCTCTCCCGGGCATAATTAAAAATTTCTTTAATTTGTTTTCTAAAACTTACCTGTTCTAAATTAAAATAATTTTTATCACTAAATATTACAGTATTAATTTTCATGGATGCCATCATATCAATTTGATCTTCTATCTTATTATAATCTATGTTCAGGATATGAACTCCTCTTAACTTGAGTTTGGGATAATCTATAATCTTAAGACCGGGAACTTTCAAATGTTCATTCTCAAAAGCAATCAACTGAAGAAAACTTGTAACTCCATAAAAAAGCCCTCTGGATTTATTAGCAATAACAACAACAGAATCAGAAGAAATATCTAATAGGTAACCTTCATCCCCGATTTCAGGAGGAATTATTATATTTCTTTCTTTAACAAGCTGCTTAATAAAATCCTCATTTGTTAATCCGAGAAAAATATTTTTTCCAAAAAGCGGGTTTAAGCTACCTTCAATGGATATAGCGTGGAGATTTTTGGGGGATAATTTTTCGCTTAAATATTTAGCGCAAAATAAATTATTTTCATTAGAAGTGTCTACAACTATGCTCCAATTCTCATCTAAAACTACATCAAAATCTTTTAATTCTACAGAAAAAGGCGTAGGCACAATAAGAATTTTTTCTTTCGCCTCAATCATATCGCAATAAAAGAATGTACTTATAAGAATAGTAAAAAATTGAAAGATTATAGATGCTACTTTTATTTTTTTATTCATTCTTTAATTCCTCATTTTCTCCAGAAATAAGATATTCCACAGCCTTTAGTACATCTCCAACAGAAATTAATTTCATGCATTCGTAATTATTTCGCATACACTTAAATTTGCGCCTTACTACACCACGCCCTAATTTCGCACATTCTAGAGTTCCATGAAGATGCGGATAGTAACAAGGGCTGCAATCCAAATTTGATCTTACAATTATATATTTTCTACCATATGGAGAATGTATCCGAGGGTCGGTATCTCCAAAAAGCCCTATTGTAGGAGTTTCTACTGAAGTTGCGATATGCATAAGACCAGAATTATTACCAATAAATAAAGAAGCACTTTCTATCATAGCAGCTACTGTTTTTAACGGAGCACCAACCATTGCCAATAAAGGTTTTTTTACTCCCTTTTCAATTTCATTTGCAATATTTTTTTCATTCGCTGCGACAAGAAGTATTATTGTTGCATTAAACATCTCAACTAAATTATTAGCAAGTTCTATAAATCTATCTATAGGCCATCTTCTCGATTCTGCGCATGCTGTAGGATGAATACACACGGTAAAATCTCTATCTGCTATATGATTTATTTTCCTTAATTCTTTTACAAACTCTTTATGTTTACCTTCTAATGGGAAAAACAATTTTCTGTTACTTATATCGGGGTTCAATTTCAACGGTTTTAGAAGATCCAAATTCATTTCAACTGCATGTTTAACTTCAGATACCTTAATTTTATTTGTAAACAGAAAAGGAAATTTTCTTAAAGGCCATACATCCTGTCCAATTCTTATTTTTGCTCCAGATATATACCCTGCAAGTGCAGAACGCAACCCTGTTGGATAAGAACAAATAGATAAATCGTAATGTTTCCTCGATAAATATCTCAATAATTTAAATATTCTAAAAATATTTTTATTTTCATGCTTAAAAACTATTAGTTCATCAATATTGGGATTACCCAGAACTACATCTTTTGCTTTATTAGAAATTAAAATAGAAATTTCTGCTTTAGGATATCCTTTCCGCAACAAAGATAATGCTGGGGTAAGCAACAACAAATCCCCGATGCCTTGCAAGCAGATCACTAGTATTTTATTTATTCGACTCATAGATTCATTAGTTCCAAATAAACTTCCTCATATTTCTTCACCATTTCATCAACTAAAAATTTCTTATGAAACACTATTTTGGCATTTTCCGCCATTAATCTCGATGCATCTCTTTCGGTTAAGAGCTTGCCAATTCCTTCCTGCATCTCTAATATATTTCCTGGTTCTACTAGAATACCAGTTATATTATTCTCTATTATATCAGGGATACCCCCGGTTCTAGTGGCCACTATAGGAATACCCATTGCCATTGCTTCAATCAAAGCTATTCCAAAACCCTCCCATAATGAGGGAAAAACAAAAACATCCATAATCGATAAGTATTTGGCAACTTCTAGCACAAATCCAGTAAAAAGCACTCTATCTTTAATACCTAATTTTTCCGAATAGTTAATTAGTTTTTGTTTAAGATTACCTTCACCAACAATAATAATTTTAGTCTTGGGATACTTTTTTATTATATTAGTAAAAGCTTGTAATAAATATTTATGTCCTTTTTCAGAAGTCAAACGACCCACTGTTCCTATAATTTTCATACCAGGTTTAATATTCAAACTTCTCCTGGTTTTGGCAGAATCAACTGAGCAAAATTCAGCGGAATCAATACCATTATAAATTAATGCTATTTTCTCAAGGGGACATTTTTGAGCAATAAGTTTATCCCTAATATTAGTTGATATAACAATGACTTTGTCAAATTTCTGCCTTACAAAAGAATCTATTTTTTCATAAACAAATGCCTTCCGATCTAATTTGCTATTTTTGAATGTCAACCCAAAACCCAACCACCCACCAATACGGGCAATTTTTTTTACATTGGTAAAAACTGTGGCAAGCCACCCCATAAAATTACTTTTATATTCATAGGTTTGCAAAATATTAATTGAATATTTCTTTAGTAACCTTCTTAAAAGAAGAACAGATTTTATATCAAGACACCACCGAAAATTTATCACTTCTACTCTTCCTCCTAATTTAGTTACTTCTGTTGTTAATAAGCAGTCTTTACAATTAGGATCCCCCACACAAAATACAATGTGTTTAAATCTTCTGTTGTCTGATCTCGATATTATAGACAGAACTATTTTGTCTGAACCGGATAATTGATCCCTACGAGGAGATGTTAAATGTGCTATATTTATCTTATTCACTTCTTTCAGGAATTTTTTATCTGTGGTTTAGGTTCTATATTTATTGCTATTTTTTTCAATACAACAGCAAGTCCAGCGATTAACCAAAATATTTTTAACCCAATACCAGCTTCAAAGGTGGTGTTAACTAAAAAACCTATTAAACTTATTAAGAATGATTGGGAAATTATTGACAACAAAAATTCTTTCTTCTCTTTAAAAATTTTACGCGCTTCATTCAATTCTTTAAAGCTAAAAAAAAGCAAAAATCCATATAATATCAATGCAATAACACCTATTTCTGCTGCAACTTCAATAAATACGTTGTGAGGATACTTTGTATATGCTGTAATACCTAATAATTTAACAGCATGTGGAACATATTCAGCATGCCATCTCCCTGGACCAATACCTATCAACAGATTATCCTTTATCATTTGCAAACCAACCCGATAGCTATCTAACCTGGCCACAATACTTGCCTCTTTTAAATCAGTTATTGACTGAATACGTTCCCAATATTGTTCTGGCAAAAAAGGCAATAAAACCATAAAAAGCAAAAACAGGATTGTTGCCATAATGAATCTAGCACGCCCCTTACTAAACACAAATAAACTCATTGAAAAGACTGCTGCTAAAGTGACAAAACCGGCACGAGAAAATGTAAAAATAATACCTAATAAAATTACAAGAAATATAACAAGAAACAGCAACTTTAACTTAAGAGAAAATTGATAATAAATAAAACCTAAAAGACAGGGAACAATCAAAACCGAATTCATAGAAAGAGCATTTGGATTACCCTCAAAACCAACAACCCTACTCATATCCCCGCTACCCCCACTTTGCAAATATTGCAAAATACCATAAAAAGCGGTGCTAAAAGTCAATACTAAGATTAAACTTAATGATATATAAAATTGTCTTTTGGTCTTAATCATATTTACTATGAGAAAATACAAAATCAACATTTTAATAAGGTTAAAAACCAAAAAAAAGTTACTATAATCGTTATAATGATAAATTATAGAGAGAAAAGCAATAAAACTAAATCCCACAACACAATAAAACTGAGATGAATTTGGAAAACTAAAATCTTTAAAAATAATAATATGAAAAAGCCAAGAAAAAAACACAATACCTCCAGCAATTATAGCAGGATGTATTAGAACAAGTTCCACAGGTGCAAAGGCCATAACATGGAGATAAATAGTTGTTAAAAAAAGAATAACCCCAATAAAGGGATTAAAAACTATCCCAATAGTTATACAAAAAACAAAAAATAATGCTAAAACTATGTAACAAGGTAAAAATAAAAGGCTAATTCCAAAACAAAACATAATAAATACTAGAAAGATTTTTAGTAAAGCAGGGAACTCAATTATCGGATGTTCTTCCGAACTATATTTCATTTTATGTTTTGCCTAGGTTATAGCACTAATTACTGTTTTCAATAGTTTAAACAAGCTTTTATCAAACAGAAAATTAAATGTCATATAAAAACTTATCCCTAAGCCAATAATAATTATTAGATTGGGCAGGTTTATACATGTAAAAATATAATTCTTCAGTAAATATAAAAACCAAATCATCAACAATGTGGCTAAAAATGGTTTCATTACAACTTTTAAAATTTTTACCTTTAGATTCTCACAAATATTTACAAGATTATAATAATGAAATATTAGGCTTAACAAATAAACAATTGTTCCTGCTAATGCAGCACCGACAATCCCTAGAAATTTTACTAGTGGATATATAATGATAACCATGACTATTAATTCGAAGAGTTTTATTTTATTCTGTATGTAGGGTTTGCCAACGGCGAAAAAAATTGGTCCCATAGTTGCTCCAATTGAACGAAAAATCCCTAAAAAACATAGTACCAATACTGCAGGTAACATAGGCAGCCATTTATCGCCATAAACTATTCTTATAAACTCCGGAGCAAGGATAAAAAGTCCTCCCGCCAAACAAAAAGCCAACAATGAAGTGATTTTCAATATTTCTAAATATCCTTTACTGAGTTTCATGAGATCATCCTGTACTTTCGAATAAGCAGGAAAACTTACTTGTGAAATAACATGGGTAATCGCAGTAGCTGGCGAATTAGATAAACTATAAGCTAATACATAAAAGCCAAGAGCGTCTAAGCCCAGTATTTTTCCCACCAATGCATCATCACCTTGTGTAACAAAAAAAATCATGATAGATGATCCGAACACATGTTTACCAAAATTGAACAGCTCTTTTGCAATATTAGGATTAAACTTAAATGAGGGCTTAAAAGGATGAATCATATATGAAACAATTAATCCTGTTAAGTTACCCACAAGATGTCCTATAACCATAGCCCAAACACTTTTAAAAACAAAAGCAAAAACAACAGTTAAAACTATATTTACAAAATCTGTTGCAGTAATAAACAAAGCTCTTTTTTTAAAATTCAAATCTTTTTGAAAAAGCACAATGCCCACATTTTGAAAACCTATAAATAAAAAAGAAAAAGAGAGGACTCTAAGCATAGCTTCTAATTTTAGATTATTATAAAAGGTTGCAATAATATGAGATAAGGAGAAAAGCACAATAAAGAGAACTGTTCCGCGTAATATTGACATAACCCAAGCAGTATTGAGAACATCCTCTGAAATATTTTTTTTCTGTACTATTGCATATGTGATTCCAGTTTCACTGAATAGCTGTAATCCCGTTATTGTAAGAACAGCTATTCCCATCAAACCAAAGTCGTTAGGCATAAGAAGCTTAGCTAATATAATTGTCCTAACAAAAAATAATATCCTGCTCAAAATTAGAGAACCAAAAATCCACACCCCACCTCTTACTGTTTTTTGAGATAAGGTCCCATCGTTACTGAATAAACCTGAAATGATCTTCATTTACTCCTTACGAAAATTTTAACCATCTTTTCAATTTACAAATGCTGGTGTATATATTCGGGGATATAATATTCCACTCCGGTCAAAAGACATCCTAAGATATTTGCGCCGACTTCCTGAAGAATAGATTCGGTCCTCTGAAGTACTTCGCGTCTCACTCTGCCGCTTTGAACTAACAGTATGATTCCATCAACAAGGGGCGCCAGTATTCTCGGGTCTGCGTAAGGTATGACCGCGGGGGTATCTAAAATTATAATATCAAATTGTTTCTTAACCTCTTCAAGAAGGTTTTTCATTCTCTCCGACGCGAATACCTGTGCGGGATTGGAGTAAATTTCTCCGGCAGGTATCATGCCTAAATTATCCACTCCAGTCTCAAGAATCTCCACATTGAACGGAACATCCTCTCTTAATATATCGCTTAAACCCTTTTTAATATTTATTCCCAATAAAGTATTAATGCCCGGGTTTCTGATATTGCAATCCATTATCAATGTTTTTTTCTTGTAGTTCTTTGCAAGAATTATGCTCATATTAAGGGCTGTTATCGACTTTCCCTCTCCTTCTCTTGAACTTGTTAAAGCAATCGTTTTGAGTTGCTTGCCGGGCTCTTCCTGAATTGACAATATCTGCATCAACAAAGCCCTGTAGTCTTCAAGTATCTTGCCGTTGTCCTCATAATAAGCAACTATTCTGGGATCAACCTGCTTTCCTCTTTTTAGGTTGGTTTTATCTATGCCAGAAGTTTCTATAGATTTCTTATATTCAACGGGAACAGGAGAATCGGATTTCAAAGGGATTATTCCTTTCCCAAAGGTGTCCTTCTTTTTTTCTGCGGCTTTTTTTAATGCGTCCCCAATATTATCCATTATTCTATACTCACTTTTATAATTCCGGCCCGGTTTCTTTCTCAAGAGTAGCTTTTCTTATCATCTCATTCATCTTCTCATCCTGTATGCAGGAATTTATAATACCCGTCATTAACAACAAAAATATAAGCATGACAAATACAACTATGAATTTCCTTCTTTTTGCAATTTTCAAATCTGTTTCTTTCCTGCTTTTTATATTTGAAATAGAACCCAGCACAGGAAGATCGGTGTACTTCTTCAAATCTTCAACACCGAGAAAAGTATGGTCTGCAAATTCTACAAGAAAAACACACCCGAACCCCGACAGAGAACCTATGATAAACGCAACAATGGAAATCAGGAGTTTTTGCGGTTTGGACGGTTCAAGGGGCAGTCTCGCCTTTTCGATTATTTCATATCTTGTTCCCTTTTTTTGGACTTCCTGGGAGGTAAGCTTATTCTCTTCCGCTTTAACACGCAGCATTTCATAGATTTTCTTATTAACCTCAAAATCCCTTATGAGTTTTACATATTGCAACTGCTGCTCATTAAGGTTTCTGATTTTATTCTCATATTCCCCGACAAGCGACCTGACATCTTTTTCTCTTTTTTCCAGTTTATCCAGGTCTTTTTTCGCATCTTTGAGTTTCTGCTCCAGTCCCTGATAGAAGAGCGGCGCGTTTACAGCTGTTTCCCCGTCAACCATTTTCTCTGTTTCAATCCTGAGCTTCTCGCTTACATTTTCTATTTCGATCTGTATATTAAGTATATCCTCCGAATCAGGTTCTTCCGTGTTCAGATAATCCAACTGTAACTGTAATTCCTGCAACCTCTCATTCAGGCTTTTAACTATGGGGTTCAGCCCCAGCAGCTCGGTTGTTATAATAACAGGTTCCCTTCCCATTATCTGGTCATCAAGGAGCTGTCTATCCATTTCCGCTTCACGCACAGCCATTTCAAGCTGTGTAAGCTGGGTCTGGTAATTGATAAGCATTTTAATGTTATAATCTTCCTGTTCGCCGGGAAGCTGGAGGGGATATTTTTCCTTGTATTCATATAATTCCTGCTCTACCTGCGCTAATTTCTTTCTATACTCTTCCGCCTCTGCCTGGGCAAATCCTACGCCTTCTTCAGCCCGTTCCCTTTTTCTCCTCGCTGTCTCTTCAACAAAAATTTTCAGTAAAGTATTTATCAATTTCTGCGACATCCAGGGATCTTTATCTTCATAAGATATCTGGAATACCTCCGGGGCAAGAATTTTTACATCTGTATGTTTTTGAATTTGTTTTATTGTCTTCTCGAGTTGTTTTTGGCTTTTGATTTCTTTATCCAATCCTAATTCACCAATAAGCTTAAATAAATTTTGATAACTCAAAACTTTAAATGTTATTGTTTTTATTTGCTCTGGTAGCGATTCTTCTTCCTTTTGCACCCGCATCAATTTTGATTCATCTGATAATGGGTTTACAATATTTTCCTCTTCGGCAAGCATGATAACGATTGATTCATAATACCGGGGAAGGAAAAAACTGCCTATCATCGAAGTGAGAAACACTATAAGGAAAGGCATCAGAAAAAAATTCTTTCTCCGGAATATTATCTGAAGATAGTCCCGTAAAGAAACAATGTTTTTCTCTTTATTTAGCGTTTCGTTCAGACCGGACATCATTTACTCTCCAGACGGCTCAGGCTCCAAGGACAAATCAGCATCTGCTTTTATTGAATTATTTTCCACTTTGCCGCTCTCTGTGCCCGGCTCGGAAAAATCAGTTTCGTTATACTGCTCGAGTAAAATTCTGCTCTTTGCGTCAGGAATCAGGTCTTCTTCCTCATAAGGAGATTTTCCCATTTTTATTTTCATCAGGCGCTCGAATTCAACCTTTTTATCGAATTCCTCACCTCTTTCATTAAAATTATCCCAGCTCTGCTTCGAAATCTTAGTTCTCTTATTATCATTCAGGATATGGGGGGTAATAAAGATAATCAGTTCGCTTTTCTTTTCAGTTTCAACATTTTTCCTGAACAGGAGCCCTAACAGGGGTATATCCCCTAACAACGGGACTTTGTCGATTTCTGTCGAGGATTCGGAGTCGATCAGTCCTCCAAGTATAGCGGTTTCACCGTCTTTAACCATCATAGTCGTATCAGCTTCCGTAAGAATCACCTGTACCGCAGAATCGTTTAATACTCTCTGACCTTTGCTGACTTCCGGATGGATTTTCATTGTTATATAATCGTCTTCCCCTATTCTGGGGGTAACTTCCAGTTTTATACCCACATCAACATATTTTATCTCTTCAACAAGCAGTTTTGTCACAGGATCGGTTACAGCAACCTTGTAAGGCTCACTGCTTCCTACAAGAATTTTAGCTTCTTCCCCATCCAGCACAACCACTCTCGGAGCTGAAAGGACATCGGCGAACTTGGTTGTTTTTAAAGCCTCAATCGTAGCGGTATATTCCCCGGCGGTTAGCGAACCCAATGTAAATATCCCCCCGGCTCCGCCGGTAGTAGCCGCAACTGTTAATTTAGTGGCAAGGTCAACAAACTTATTACCCTCCTTGCCGCCGGTTTTTATCTCCCAATCCATACCCAAAGCCATATTGTCATCCAGCTGGATTTTAACCATTTGCGATTCGATAAGCACCTGCTTAGGCTGAAAATCCCAGCCTCTGACTAATTCATCCACATGTTTTAAGACAACAGGCGTGGCTTTGATAACAATAGCGTTGTTTTTCTCATCTATAAAGATCTCACCTTTTTCTTTTGGAATCACCTGCAGCAACTTTGTCTGGATATCGTCAACGTCAGCATAAAGGATATTATATCTTCTTACTTCAACAGGCTGGTCTAACGCGATTATCGCCTCTCCGATTTCAGCGACTTTATCGGGAGTGTCGTTAATAATTATCTGGTTGTTTTTCGGATTTAATTCGATTTTACCTCTCGCGCTTTTCATCGAGAGAATAACTCTTTTTAAATCCATCACATCCGCATTTTGAAGGGTAAATACTTTGGTCTGTTTTTTCGCGAATCTTTCTTCATGCTGCAGGTCCTGATAT
The DNA here is from genome assembly GCA_023228325.1 of bacterium. Classification (NCBI taxonomy): domain Bacteria; species bacterium. The sequence continues at coordinate 1,612,022 of JALOBK010000001.1, read as the reverse complement.
GACATGACATTGATTATTCCGTCTTCAATACTATAATTATAGTTGTTAAGTTTAAGGATAGAATCAAGCGCCTGTTCAATCGTAACGTTTTCAAGTTTAACAGTAATCACCCCCGTAACATTCCTGCTGATGACTATGTTATAATTCTGCTGCTGCGCCAGCATCTTAAGCACAGTCTGAATATCCTGATTGACGACATCCAGGTTTATCAGGTTCTCTTCCGAAAAAATATCTGTGGAGAGCAGACACCCGATAGTTAACGTTATCAATATTAAAACTGATATAGTTCTTTTCATCAGAAACCTTTCATTTTTCATAAAAACATTTTCTCTATGTATTTTTTGCTTACATTTACTCTAATCTATTTTCATATAATGGAATACATATCACTTAATTATAGTCGATTATTATAGCACAGAAAACAGTTTTTTTGTAAAAAAACTTTTTATGATCATCCCTTTTACTATAATATATCCATCCCTTGACAAATTTGAACATGTAATGTATATTACAGCACAGCCTTAAGGAAAACGATTGCCCTAAATACATTAAAACAGCGTATTATTTTTTTTTAATCTTCAGGAAAACGTTTTCCTTAGACAAAATAAAGGAGGTGTTTCGATGAAACACACGTATTTAAGCCTGGTTGCGGTATTACTTCTGGTATTGACCGCAAACACTCCCGCTTCAGCTAATTTGTTAGCCGACTCGGGCTTTGATTCAATGGCCGTACAGGAAATTAAATGGGATACAACCCCCTGGTGGGGCGGTGGCGGCGGCGGCACTGCATCAGGCGGCGGCTCATGGGTTACAGACAGCAATTCCAAAAGCGCTCCCCACTCTGCCACACTTTTCCTGTATGGCAGCAACTGGGCATATTCAATGATTGCGCAAACGATAGAAAGCGGGATTAATCCCGGGACACAATACGCGGCTTCGGCATTTTTCAACAGGCAGTCGGATATTACCCCGGGTGGAGCCTTGTTTAAAATTGAATGGCTTAATGCCGGCGGCGGGGTAATAAAAACAGATGAAGGGGCTTCACTCTTCAATAACACTTACACAGCCGGCTTATGGCATTCTCTTTCAGACGTATTCACAGCTCCGACAGATACCGTAGGCGCAAAATATGAAATCGTATTCAGCAAAACAGGGGCAGGGGATCCAAATGATATATGGGTTGACGACGCCTCTTTTGATGTTGTGCCTGAACCGACAAGCATAGTCCTTTTAGGGTTGGGACTTGTTGGAGTAATTTCGATAACACGCAGAAAGAGATAACCGCGCTCTTTCCCCCAAAAGCCGCTATTTCTAACCAAAATAGCGGCTTTTTTCATTCTTTAACATTAATTCATTGATTTAAATTCCAAAACAATTTATCATTTCAAACTAAAAATATTTTCAAATTGAAGGGAGTTCCTATGCCGGCGCGAAAAGACATAAAAAAAATTATGATAATCGGTTCAGGCCCTATTATTATCGGACAGGCCTGCGAATTCGATTATTCAGGGACACAGGCATGCAAAGCATTAAAAAAGCTCGGTTATGATGTTGTACTGGTTAATTCCAACCCCGCTACGATAATGACAGATCCCGGTCTTGCTGATGCTACATATATAGAACCACTTGACGCGAAAACTATGGAGAAGATTATAGAGAAAGAACGTCCTGACGCCCTGCTTCCCAACCTCGGAGGCCAGTCAGGGCTGAACCTGAGCTCTGAACTTGCGTCAATGGGAATACTAGAAAAATACGGTGTAAAAGTCATAGGTGTTAACGTAGACGCGATAAAGAAAGGCGAAGACAGGACGGCTTTTAAAGAAACGATGAACAAATTAGGCATAGACATGCCGAAAAGCCAGGCTGTTTACAGCGTCGAGGAAGCGGAAAAAGCGGCCTCCGAACTCGGATATCCTGTGGTGGTAAGGCCCGCTTACACTCTTGGAGGCACCGGAGGCGGACTTGTATATAACCTTGAAGAACTTCAGGCCGTAGCCAGCAGAGGGATTTCCGCCAGTTTGGTGGGACAGGTTCTCATCGAAGAATCCGTCTTAGGCTGGGAAGAACTGGAACTTGAAGTCGTGAGAGATTCAAAAAACCAGATGATAACCGTTTGCTTTATCGAAAACGTAGATGCCATGGGCGTTCATACCGGAGATTCGTACTGCACAGCCCCGATGCTTACGATATCACAGGAACTTCAGCAGAAACTTCAAAAATACTCTTATGATATTGTTGAGGCAATCCAGGTTATAGGAGGAACAAATATCCAATTCGCGCACGACCCACAAACAGGGCGGATTGTTGTAATAGAGATAAACCCGAGAACTTCCAGGTCATCGGCTCTTGCATCCAAAGCAACCGGCTTCCCCATCGCATTAATATCTTCAATGCTCGCGGCGGGCATGACCCTGGATGAAATACCCTACTGGAAAGAAGGAACCCTCGATAAATATAAGCCTTCCGGCGAATATGTTGTAGTCAAGTTTGCGCGCTGGGCTTTTGAAAAATTCAAAAATGCACAGGACAGACTCGGAACCCAGATGAAAGCAGTCGGAGAAGTTATGAGCATAGGCAAAAATTACAAGGAAGCCTTCCAGAAATCGATACGCTCTCTTGAAATTAACAGGTACGGTCTGGGTTTCGCGAAAGATTTCAATAAAAAGAGCCTGGATGATTTAATGGCTCTTCTCAAAGAACCTTCCAGCGAACGTCAGTTTATCATGTACGAAGCGCTGAGGAAAGGGGCTGATGTCAATGAATTATTCAGTAAAACCCATATTAAACCATGGTTTTTAAGACAGATGAAAGAACTTGTGGAGCTTGAGGGGGAAATCCTTAAATACAGGAACAACGAACTGCCCGATGAATTGTTAATAAAGGCAAAAAAAGACGGGTTTGCCGACAGGTACCTTTCAAAAATATTATCCGTTCCGGAGGAAAAAATCAGAAATCAGCGCCTGTCATTGAATATTACCGAAACATGGGAACCTGTCCCCGTAAGCGGTGTGGAAAACGCCGCCTACTACTTCTCAACATATAACAATAAAACCGATAAAGTTCAAACAACATCCAATAAAAAAGTTATGGTTCTCGGCGGCGGGCCAAACCGCATCGGACAGGGAATAGAATTCGATTACTGCTGTGTTCATGCCGCTTTCACATTAAAAGACGAAGGCTATGAAACTATCATGGTTAACTGTAATCCGGAAACAGTTTCCACCGATTACGACACATCAGACAAGCTATATTTCGAACCACTTACGGTTGAAGATGTCCTGAGTATTTACAAGAAGGAAAACCCGGTTGGGGCAATTGTCCAATTCGGAGGGCAAACTCCCCTGAATTTAGCAGATGAACTGGAAAAAGCAGGTGTTAAGATACTGGGAACAACGCCTGAAACCATAGACCTCGCCGAAGACCGCGACCGCTTTGGAAAAATGATGGCCAAGCTTAATATTCCTATGCCCGAATCCGGAATGGCAAGCACAATGGAAGAAGCATTTGCCGTCGCCAAACGAATCGGATACCCTCTTATGGTCAGGCCCTCATATGTACTGGGCGGACGCGGAATGGAAATAGTCCATGATGAACAAATGCTGAAAGAATATGTCACTGCGGCTGTAGATGTGACACCCGAAAGGCCGATACTTATTGATAAATTCCTGGAAAACGCCGTAGAGGCCGAAGCGGACGCGATCTCAGACGGCGCCGATACATTTATTCCCGCCGTTATGGAACATATCGAACAGGCCGGAATACATTCCGGAGACTCGGCATGTGTCATTCCTCCGGTCAGCATATCGGAAAAAAGCCTGAAAACGATATGTGAATACACGAAAAAAATAGCCAAAGAATTGAAGGTAGTCGGCCTGATGAACATGCAATACGCAATCGCAAATGATATAGTATATGTCCTGGAGGCTAATCCGAGAGCTTCAAGGACTGTCCCGCTTGTTTCAAAGGTTTGCAATATTTCAATGGCAAGAATCGCGACTCAGTTAATGCTCGGTAAGAAACTTTCGGAGCTTAACCTGAAAAACAGGAAAATCCCTCATTTCGGCGTAAAGGAAGCCGTGCTTCCCTTCTCTATGTTCCAGGAAGTGGATCCTGTGCTCGGTCCGGAAATGCGTTCAACCGGTGAAGTGCTCGGAATGGCAGATTCTTTCGGTTTAGCATATTTTAAAGCCCAGGAAGCCGCAAAACCCGAGCTTCCTGTAGAAGGAACTGTTCTCATAACGCTATCCGACAAAGAGCGCAAAGGCGCATTGGAAATAGCCAGACAGTTTAAGAAACTTGGATTTAAAATATTTGCGACATCAGGAACACACACGTATCTGCAAGATAACGGAATAGAAACAGAGCAAATAAAAAAATTGCATGAAGGAAGGCCTAACATAGTTGACGCCATAAAAAACAAGGAAATTCATCTGATAATCAACACTCCCATAGGCCATATCAGCAAACACGACGACTCTTATATCAGGAAAGCGGCAATAAAATATAAAATTCCGTATATAACAACCGTACCTGCCGCTCTGGCGGCCGTAAAAGGCATAGCAGAATCAGAAAAGGGAAAATTCAAAGTTAAATCTCTCCAGGAATATCACAGAGACATTAAATAAATGCTTTCAACTATTTCCAATAAATATGCCGAAGTCACAGTTGATGATTCAGGCGCGGAACTAATCAGTTTCAAATTATTATCCTGTAATATAGAATTTATATGGGGCGCGGATGAAAAAATCTGGGGAAGGCATTCTCCCCTGCTTTTCCCTGTTGTGGGCAAATTAAAAGACGGCCTTTATAACTTCAACGGGAATTCTTACAACTTAAATCAACACGGTTTCGCAAGGGATTCAAGGTTTAAAATTTCCGGAAAAGAGAAAAATCTTATCTCATACGAACTGCAATATAATGACGATACCTTAAATGTGTTCCCTTTCAGATTTAAACTTGAGATAACATACCTTCTTGAAGGAAGCAAACTGACCGTTACTTATAAAGTGTTGAATCTCGATTCAAAAACCATGTGGTTTTCCATAGGCGCCCATCCCGGTTTAAGGTGTCCGTTTTCCCATCATGAAAAATTTACGGATTATTATATCGAATTCGAAAAAAAAGAGCACGCTGACAGATATTTTCTTGAAAACGGACTGCTATCGGGCAAAAAAGAACTTCTTCTTGATAATACGAAAATACTACAGTTAGACCCTGTTATTTTCCAGGATGACGCAATCATCCTGAAAGATTTAAAATCAAAATCTTTATCATTAAAATCCATTACTTCTCCGCATAAAATAACCGTGAGTCTTGAAAGATTTCCATATCTGGGATTGTGGATGAAGCCCGAATTCCCTCTGTTCATATGCATTGAACCCTGGTTCGGGCTTGCCGACAAATATAACTGCTCAGGACGGTTGCAGGATAAAGAGGGAATCCTCTCTCTCGAGCCGGCTAAATCATTTGAATGTTTCTATAAGATTATTATAGAATAGTGGCAGGCTTGTTATTCTTAATATGGAAAATACAACCTCATTAAAACATAATCCGAAACTCGAAAAGGCTTTGACTTTTTCGCTGATCAGCTCTTATGCCGGGACCGCAATAAATATTTATGCTATTTATTTCATATTCCTTCATCTGAACGAATATTCCATTTCAGGATTTCTTACCGCTACCCTGCTCAGCGTTTTAGTCACTATTTATTCAATTGCGTTTGCTTTATATTGCGGACTATTCAAACTGCTGATAAGCATATTGAGTAAAATAAAAGATTCGTGGCTTATAACGGTTATCATGCCTTTCGTCACATTCTGCTACAGTTCAGCCTTCGTTTACCTCTTGTGGCTTATCTTCAGACAACAGGGCACGGGAAAATAATTATCTATCAAAATTCTGCTTAACCGGATACCTCCCGCATGAAAAATCCCTGCCTTCAGGACAATATTTCAGTGTTTCACATTTCGGCCCTATCCCGGAAAAAATTTCCGGCATCTTTTTAGCGCATATCTTCAACATATTCCACGCAAGCTGCCTTATTTCCCACTGGGCCCTCGCGCAGCAACGCTGCTTGAAAAAATGAATGAGTTCCCTGCAGTTCATGGTAATAACTATTTTAGTCTCCGCGCCCTGGGGCAGGATAAACCTTGCATCCTGGTTGGCGGACTCCCCCTTTATGCCCTTTCTTTCGAGTATACTAATCAATCTGCCGTAACAGCCGCTTATCATTTTCATGCACGATTCATATTCTTTCATCAGGAGCGTGTCTGACTTAAAAACGGGAGGAGTAACGTAACTAAAACTTTCATCTTTGACATATCTCTGACTCTGCTGCGAGTAAGAAGCTATGCGGTGCCTGACAAGCTGGTGTGTCAGAGCCCTGGAAACTCCTTCGACCGCAAAGGTAAATTTGGCATGTTCAAGCGGGCTCTCATGGCCCGAAGACACTATTTTCCTGATAAAAAGGGCTTTTTCCTTTTTCGATATCTTCTTATCGCGGAATATCTCCGCCGCAAAACGGGCGGAATAACACTGCCGGCAGGCGGAATATATTAAATTCACCGCATCTTTTGTCGATTCCAGCAATTTTACTTTCATGCTGCCCATATTTATACCATACCTCCATAATTCTTTCATAAAATTAAACCATATCATACCGTTTATCAAGCAATAATTAATTTAGATTTCTTGATCTTAAGCATTGTGATAACATTCTTCATTATGATCGCAAAAGTTGTATTGGAAATTCCCGTATTCATGGAATTTGATTACATTATTCCGGAAAACCTGCTTTCGGCCATTTCCCCCGGCACAATGGTAAAAGTCCCTTTCAGGAATAAAATTCTGCGCGGGTATATTATAAATATATCCCATACTTCAACCCGGCCTAAATTGAAAGAAATCATCAGTGTCATAAATGAAAAACCGGCGCTTTCCCAAAATCTGATAAAACTTGCGTCGTGGTTATCGGAATATTATTTGTGTCCTCTCGGCATAGTTTACAGGTCTTTTCTCCCTCCAGGTGTAAGAAAAAACATAAAAGGAAGAAAGGATTACAGGGTCATTTCTTCTTTACCCTTAGACCGTCTTTCGGATATAGCGGAAAAAATGCGTAAAAAATCGCCAAAGCAGTCCTCTGTCCTGCGGTTTATCTGTTCTCATACGGAAAAAAAAGAATTCGATATGCCAAAACTTGTATCCGCCGCAAAATGCTCAAAACAGGCGATAATTTCCCTGGTTGAAAAAGGGGTTCTTTCTCTGAGGCCGGTTTGCGCTTCCGAAAAAGACGAAATATCTTTCCCCTATCCTCTTGTACATGAAATCAAGTTAACGAAGGAACAGGAAAGTTCCTTAAAAAAAATAACCGGATCGATACAAAAAAATGAATTCTGCTCCTATCTGCTCCATGGCGTAACGGGAAGCGGGAAAACAGAAATTTATATCAATTCAATAAATCACGCGCTCCAACATTCAAAAGGAGCTATAGTCCTGGTTCCGGAAATATCACTTACCCCTCAAACAATTGACAGATTCCGGAGGAGAATAAGCGAGCCTCTGGCAATTATTCACAGCGGCCTGTCTGACGGACAGCGTTCAGAACAGTGGGAAAAAATTTCCAAAGGACTCGCAAAGATAGTAATCGGCGCCAGATCGGCCATTTTCGCCCCTGTTAAGGATTTGGGCCTAATAATCGTGGACGAAGAACATGAAAGAAGTTATAAACAGGAAGACAGCCCCAGGTACAATGCGAGAGATGTCGCGGTAATGAGGGGCAAGCTGGAAAATGCCGTGGTGGTTCTAGGCTCTGCTACACCGTCGTTGGAATCATACTATAACACAACCGCGGGAAAATACAAATTACTCTCACTACCGAACAGAGTAGACGGAAAAACACTTCCTTCAGTGGAAGTCATTGACATGCGTTCGGACAGGCAAAATATAAAACTATCATGTTCTGAAGAATTGGCCGGAGAAATAGAGTCAAGAATCTCAAGAAAAGAACAAACCATTCTGTTCATTAACAGGAGGGGCTTCTCATCATCTATAATATGTCCGTCCTGCGGCGAAACAATAAAATGCAAAAATTGCAGTATATCAATGACATATCATAAATCAAAAAAATCGCTTTTTTGCCATTTGTGCGGTTATCACAGAAGGCTTTCATCTGTATGTCCGACGTGTTCAAATCCAAAACTAACACAGCTCGGACTTGGCACAGAAAAAGTTGAATATCATATTCAGAAACTATTCCCTCACGCAAAACTGCTCAGGATGGACTCTGACACAACTTCTTTCAGGAATGCCCACAGAAAACTATTAACAGATTTCGCAAATAAAAAATACGATATCCTGATAGGGACTCAAATGGTGGCAAAAGGTCTGGACTTTCCCGATGTTACCTTAGTAGGAATAATATTTGCCGATTTATCTCTTTCTCTGCCTGACTTCCGTTCCGCCGAAGTCACCTATCAACTGCTCACACAGGTCTCGGGAAGATCAGGAAGAGGCGCTGTGCCGGGTAAGGTTATAATACAGACATGTTTGCCCGGTCATTACTCTGTAACTTCTTCCGCTAAACATTCTTATATGGACTTCATCAATAAAGAGCTACAGTTCCGCAAGGAACTCAAATATCCTCCCTTTACCCATATCATAAACTTTACCATCTCCGGAAAAAATGAGGCGCATGTCCAAAATAAAGCCGAGTTCCTGCACGGAACCGTTCTTAAAAATAAACCTGACGGCATCGATATCTTAGGCCCCGCTCCGGCAGCGATTCAAAAAACAAAATCCAACTTCAGATGGCAGATATTGCTAAAAAGCCAGAATATCCGAAAACTGCACGAAACGGCAAAGGAGTTGTTAAACAAATCATCTTCGATAAAAGGAATAAAAATATCCGCTGATGTTGATCCCCTGTCTTTATTGTAAAATTAATGCCGGTGGTGCCTGTCGTAGTAGTCAAATCTGAAATACCTGTCGCCGCTTCTATAATAAAACCCAAGCCTGTCGGTTGCCCATGAATTTACATATCTATAGCCGAAAGGCCTCCATGTATTATAAGATACGAAAGGATAAGAATAATAGGGTGTATACGCAACGGCATATTGATATTTTTCCGACTCAATCTTCTCTTTCTCAAGTTTCAGCCTTTTCGCCTCTTTTTCTTCCGCGGCATTCCTGTCTATTTGAGAATCGGCGGAGGCCCTCAAAGCTTTCTGGGTTTCTACAGGAATTTCTTTCGGTCCGGCCACCGTTTCCCCGGCAGGGTTCCAACCCGGAGGCGGAGGGACTATCTCCTTATCGCCTTTTCTGAACTTTTTAGCCATAAGGTAACATTCCCCCGCATCATCTTTTCTGCCCATCATTTTATAAACTGCGGCTATCCGGTTCATTCCATTGGCGCTCTGCCCCTCCTCAGCAAGAAGCCTTGCTTCCTCAAGGCATTTCATAGACATGTCAATATTCTTCATTTCCAACGCTACTTTAGCAATTTCGACAAGCCCGTAAAGGTTCCTTGCAGACAATGCGATTTTATATGAAGAATCTATGGCAGCTTGCCCTTTAGCTTTCACTTTAAACTCCAAAGGCATATTCAACAGCGCAACACTTGCTGCCAGGCATCCCCTCCAATCGGAATTATTTTGGGCAATTATAAAAGCTTCTCCGAAATACTTAATGCTTTCATCGGGTTTATTACACGCCAGAAGGCCGTAACCTGACTCCATACATCCCTGCCATGATTGCAGTAAGACGGCTATCTCCCCCGCCTCGGTAAATTTTTGGCCGGCAGAGCCCATTTTCCCTTTAGAAAGCATAAACAAACCGGTGGCATGCATATTCTGCATGTTTTCTTCAGAATTTTCGGCATTTTCGGAAAACACATCACTGGAAAAGGCCAACCCCATGATAATCACAAGCAAAATTGATTTTTTAAAAAATGTTTTCATTTTTCAGTTCCCCTGTTTAAAATATATTGTTAAATTTACATTAAGCGGCAATAAAAACAAGAAGGAGTGATATATGAAACAGATTACCACAAATTCGGCTCCCAAGGCAATAGGTCCCTATTCCCAGGCAATATTATCGAATAATCTGCTGTTTGTTTCGGGCCAGATACCGATAGACCCGTCAACCGGCAAACCGGTTACCGGAAGCCCGGCCCTTCAGACAAAAACTATTTTAAAGAATGTAGGTGAGATACTGAAGAAAGCCGGTTGTACATATAAGAACATAATCAAAACGGAAATTTTCCTAACCAGAATGGACTGTTTTGCAGAAGTTAACGAGGCATACGGCTCTTTTTTCTCAGAACCGTATCCCGCAAGGACAACAGTAGTGATATCTTCTCTGCCCAAAGGAGCCTCTGTAGAAATTTCGGTAATAGCCGCCCTTTAATAAGTTGACACATTTGAAGCGTATTGATAGCATTTATGGTATAATCAGAGTGGTTATGATAAATTGGTCTGAAAAGAAAAAATTACATGGACTGGAAAAATTAATTCAGGATAACGAGTTTTCCCTTGCCGAGTCGGAATGCAACAAGCTAATCTCAACACTAAAGGAAAAAAGCTTTATCCCGCGTGAATTCATTTCCGAACTGTTTTTCTTCAGATCAAAAATAGAACTTTCAAAATGTAATTATGAATCAGCCTTTTCTTCTTTGCTGGAAGCCATCGGCTATGACTTTAATCCAGAGGAGAATATGCCTTTTCTTGACAAGTTAATTCCAAAAATATCTTCTTTGAATGATACACATGTCCAGATGATAAAAAGCCTTATCCAGATGGAGAAGGATACTCCCCAGGTATTGTCGCTGCTTATACGGCATATTGACACTCAATGGTCTCCTTACCAGAAATACCGGTCGGCAGAGTATAAATCATGGTGTGAAAGAGCGTTTAAAAAATTTGGGCTGAGAGACAGTTTTATACTCGAGGAGTTAGGAAGATGTTATATCGTATCCGAAGAAGATAAAATCGAAGTTTACGAAATATGCAGGGAATTGGGCTCTTCATTTACCGATCTGCTTTACAGGGCCGGCATTGTATGCATAAGGGTGGACCGGTATGATATCGCAGAAAAAATACTCCTTTCCATCATAAGGGCGGAAAAAGCCAAGTATCTTCTAAAACCCCCAAAAATGGACTACCATTTCCCGGCGTATGTCGCCCTCGGTGATATCTGCTGTTTTGTAAAAAAAGGAGAGTTTATAAAGGACGGGATTTTTTATTATCAGGAAGCTTTGAAATTAAATAAAAAATGCGCAAGCCTATACAACAGGCTTGGAGATGTTTACAGAAAAATGGAAGGACCGCAGAACCTTGAGGCCTCAAAAGATTTCTACCTGAAAGCGCTTGAAGTCGACAATGAAAATACAAAAGCAAGGTATTGGCTGGGAACGGCTTTCCTTTCCGAAGGCGAATATGAAACAGCATTCGGTTATTTTAATTCAATCTCAAATGAAAAACCCGACTTCCCAGATATAAACCGGAAAATTATAAAATGTTCGGAATCCATTGCGGAATCATATGTTAAAAAAGGAGAAAAAGATAAGGCAAAAGCTATCTGTCAGGATCTGATTGAACAGAACGCCAACAATTTCAAGGCTCAGATGATATTAAAAGAAATCGGAACCATATCCGCAGATCCAGTTGATGACAGCCATTCTCCGCTGGAAACGATGGATAAGAAGAGACACAGGAGAAAATGTCCCCGGGCCAACACAAATCTCAATGCAACCACAAAAATCATAAGGAATGAATTAAAATATTTAAATTTAATACCCGAACGCATATCGTCCAAAATTTCGAACATCAGCGCAAGCGGAGCTGTAATAGAAATTCCATTGCACAAAAAAGAACCCGTATTACTCGGCTCAATGACTGAAGTAGAACTGTATTTACCAGGCAGCCGGGATCCTGTCCATATCAAAGGACCCGTAGTGCGCTTTCTCACATCCTATTCGGGAATAAATGACAGTGTAGGATTCGCAATAAACTTCACGGACATATCACAACTATCTAAAGAAAAGATAATAGATTACGTGGAACAGCACAGATAAGAGAAAATCAGATCTCGTCCAGTATCTTTTTAACGTCTTCCCATACATATTCTCTGTTTTTCCGCGAATAATTCCTGAGAAGGTAGGCAGGGTGAAAGGTCGGCATCAATTTAATTCCCCTGTAATCAAAAAATCTTCCTCTTATTTTAGTGATTCCCTCGCGCGTCTTGAGCAATGTCTGAGCGGCAAAGTTCCCTAACGTGCAAATGACCTTCGGTTTTATAAACTCTATCTGTTTTAATAAGTAGGGTTCACAGCAATTGATTTCTTCGGGTAAAGGATTTCTATTTTCGGGAGGGCGGCATTTTAAAATGTTCGCTATAAAAACATCCTCTCTGCGCAGTTTCATGCCTTTTGTAATGATATCGGTCAGTAATTGTCCGGCTCTCCCGACAAAAGGCTTTCCCTGCAGGTCTTCTTCGGAACCCGGCGCTTCACCAATAAACATAAGGCCGGCAGCAGGATTCCCCTCTCCGAATACCGCATTTTTTCGTAAATTTCCCAGGGGGCATTTTCTGCATTTGCCGACCATCGCCTTTAATGTTTCCAAACTGCCAACCGCGCTTATTTCGGTATCGGATATACCCGATTCAAATAAATCCGGCCTTCGGGAAACACCTTTTTGAACGGCCGGGGCGGAAGAAGCAACAAAATTTATCCCTTTTTTCTTTTTTCCCTTCAGATAACCTATTGTGGAATCTACAAGATCCGCCAAATCATTTTTTATTTTATTATCCAAAATTATACTCCGTAAAAATTACGCACCGTATCCGCGATTTTATTTATTAACTCTTTGCTCAAAAACGGATGGACAGGTATGGAAATAACCTCTTCAGAAGCTTTTTCCGACTCGGGAAAATCACCTTTCTTATAACCAAGGTGCTTATAGCAATCTTGCATGTGTAACGGAAGAGGATAGTAAATACCGTATCCTATCTCCTCTTTTTCAAGAGCATTAATAAGACCGGCCCTGTTTTTTACGCGCAAAGTATATTGATTATACACATGGTAAAGATACTTTTTCTCCACAGGAAGCTGTACACTGTTTATTCCGCGGAACAAACTATTATACAGAGAAGCGTTTTTTCTTCTTTTTTCCGTCCATTTATCCAGATATTTTATTTCCGCGAGAAGAATTGCCGCCTGAATGGTATCAAGCCGGCTGTTTATACCGATATAATCATGGTAATACCTGTCCCTGCTTCCATGCACCCTGAGAGATTTTGCTTTTTCATAGACATCGGAATCATCCGTTACCAGCATCCCTCCGTCACCGAAACCGCCAAGATTTTTCGTAGGAAAAAAACTGAAACAACCCGCGTCTCCTATTGAACCCGCGATCTTATTTTTATATTTTGCGCCTATGGCTTGGCATGCGTCTTCAACAATAAAAAGGTTGTATCTCTTTTTCAGATTTATAAGCGGATCCATATCAACTATCTGCCCAAAAAGATGCACAGGCAAAATTCCTTTTGTTCTCTTGGTTATTTTTGTCTCAACCAGCTCCGGGTTCAAATTAAAAGTTCCCGGTTCTATATCCACAAAAACGGGTATCGCGCCGGCCCGAGAAATAGACCCTGCTGTAGCAAAAAAAGTAAATGGAGTCGTAATAATTTCATCTCCGGGTTCTACCCCCAGCGACATCAGCGATAACAGTATGGCATCTGTTCCCGACGCGCAACCGACAGCGTATTTTGATCCGCAGTATCCGGCAATCTTCTTTTCTATTTCAGATACTTCAGGCCCTAAAATAAATTTCGCATCAGCAATAACTTTTGATACCGCTGCATCAATTTCAGGCTTAATCTCTTTATACAGTTTACCCAAATCAATAATCGGGATATTCATTTTACCGCCTAAGCATTATTTTCTTTATACCATTCAAACGTTTTTTTCAAACCATCGGTAAATCCAATATGAGGTTTTAAACCAAGATACTTTTTTGCTTTTTCTATGTCTGCCTGGCTGTGTTTCACATCTCCGAGCCGCGCCTTTTCAAAAACGGGATCCACATTAACACCGGATATTTTTCTCAAGTTATCCAACAAACACAGCAGGGAATACCTGTCTCCGCACGCAACATTATATACCTTACCGACAGCTTTTCTGGGAGCGCTGCAGGCAATAAGGTTAGCCTCCACAACATTATGGACAAAAGTAAAATCCCTGGACTGCTTCCCGTCTCCGTAAATTACAGGTTTCCCGGCTGATATAATAGCGTTGATAAACATGGGAATAACAGCCGCATAATCACTTTGCGGATCCTGCCTGGGGCCAAAGACATTGAAATAACGGAGACAAATGGTTTCAAGGCCATACAGGTCATAAAAAATTTTGCAATAATACTCCCCTGTTAACTTGGAAAGGGCGTATGCCGACAGCGGATTAGGGACCATATCCTCCCTTTTGGGGAGATGTTCGGAATCGCCGTAGACAGATGATGAAGACGCAAAAACAAATCGTTTTACGCCGTTGTTTCTTGCGGAAATCAGAAGATTCAACGTGCCGGATATATTAATATCGTTTGTCGTTACAGGATCTTCCACAGACCTCTGGACGGAAGGAAGGGCCGCTTCATGCAAAATATAATCAACGCCTTTAGTCGCAAGATCTGTCGCAGATTTATCTCTTATGTCCCCCTCGATAAAATCTATTTTATCGGAAAAATGCGAGATATTTTCTTTTTTCCCGGTAAGGAGGCTATCGAACACCCTTACCTTATTACCCGTTTCGACGAGCTTTTCAGCAATATTTGAACCGATAAAACCCGCCCCTCCCGTTACCAAATACAGCGCCATTTTCTCTCCAATCATAATTTAACAACTTTTTTCCTGTATCTCCGCGGAACAACCTTTAATGCATTTCTCGTATCGAATATCAGCTTTGAATGTTTCAGGATTAAATTAAGGTCAAAATAGTCATGGTCGGTTAATATAAGGATGCAATCGGAAGATGAAACCAGCTTTTTTGAAAGTTTGCTGTTTGAAAGCTTAATTTTCTCATTCGCAATTATAGGAACATACGGGTCGCAATAATTCACTTTGCCCCCCGCACTAACAAGCTTTTCCAGAATATCCAGCGCCGGGGACTCCCTGGTATCCCCTACATTCTTCTTATACGCGACACCAAGCACCAGTATTCTGGAATTTTTCAGGCATTTCCCCTTCATATTCAATATCTCAAGCAACTTATTTATGACATGATGGGGCATAAATGAATTAATCTGGGACGCAAGTTCAATAAACCTCGCTTCGAAATTATAACTCTTCGCCTTCCAGGAAAGATATAAAGGGTCTATAGGCAGACAGTGCCCGCCTAAACCGGGTCCCGGGAAAAACGGAGTGAAACCAAACGGTTTGGAGGCGGCGCCGTCAATTACTTCCCACACGTTTATACCCATGCGGTCGCACATCATCGCGATTTCGTTCACCAGCCCTATATTAACCGCCCTGTAAGTATTTTCCAAAAGCTTTACCATCTCCGCGACTTTTATAGATGAAACAGGTATAATCTCAATTATCACATGTTTGTACAGCAGTGTTGCGACTTCGGTGCATTTTTCAGTATATCCCCCGATAACCTTCGGTATATCTCTCGTTCTGAAATGCTTATTTCCCGGATCAACTCTCTCAGGGGAAAACGCCATATAAAAATCTTTTCCCGTTTTAAACCCTTTATTTTCGAGTATCGGCATTATGACTTCTTCGCAAGTGCCGGGATAAGTCGTGCTCTCCAGTACGACTAACTGGCCTTTATGCAGATGCTCGGCAATTCTCTCCGTAGATTCAATTATATACGACAGGTCGGGGTCTCTGGTTTTCCTGAGCGGGGTAGGGACGCAGATTATAACAGCATCTATATTTTTTAAACCCGAAAAATCGGCCGTCGCCCTGAATAACCCCTTATTTACTATCTTCTTCAATTCGCCCGAACTCACATCTTCCACATAAGAAACGCCCCTGTTTACGGAATCCACTTTATCGATGTTGACATCAAATCCGGTAACATGAAATCCTGAGTGGCCGAATTCAACCGCTAAAGGCAGCCCAACATACCCCAGCCCTATAATGCCGACCCGGCATTTTTTTTCAGATATTTTTTTCTTTATATCCATTTATCCTCCTAAAATATTATTCGCGCCCGACACTTTTATAAATAAAACCTTCCTCAATCATTTTCAGCGGATCGAAGATGTTCCTCCCGTCGATTATTATAGGATGGGAAAGCAGTTTCTTTATTTTTTTCAAATTCAGATTTTTAAATTCATCCCATTCTGTAAGTATTACAATCGCGTCGCATCCCTGCGCCGCGTGATAAGGGTTTTTACAGAAAGTAACTCCCTTCAGCATATTCCTCGCCGTTTTCATCGCCCGGGGATCATAAACACGTATTTTAGCCCCCTCTTTCTTAAGCATATTGATTATATCAATTGAAGGCGCATTTCTCATATCATCCGTATCCGGTTTAAAAGAAAGGCCCATCACGGCTATAGTTTTATTTTTTACAACCCACAAAGCATCTATTATCTTTTTAACGAAAAAAACCTTCTGCCGGTTATTGATTTCCTCGACTTCTTTCAACAGCGAAAAATGATAGCCGAGATCCTCGGCTATCTTAATGAAAGCAGAGACATCCTTCGGAAAACATGACCCTCCGTAACCTATCCCGGCATTCAGGAAAGTCCTGCCGATCCTCCTGTCCAGGCCCATTCCCGAAGCCACTTCCTCCACATTTGCCCCGCTTTTTTCGCAAATGTTTGCGATGGCATTTACAAAAGAAATTTTCAAAGCCAGAAAAGCATTTGACGCATGCTTAATAAGTTCCGCGCTTTTTATATCCGTAATTATTACAGGAGCCTTTAATTTTTTATAAAGTTCCTTCATCTTTTCAGCGGACTTGCTGCTCGTAACGCCTATGACTATGCGGTCGGGATTCATGGCATCATGGATTGCAGACCCTTCCCTTAAAAACTCGGGGTTGGAAACCACGTCAAAATCCATATTCTTTTTGCTGTATCTTTTTATTGTTTCCGCAACTTTTTCACCGGTTCTGACGGGGACAGTGGATTTATCAACTATTATTTTATAATCTTTCATCAATACGGCTATTTCATGCGCTACTCCGGCAACATAACTTAAGTCTGCGCTTCCGTCAAGCCTCGGGGGAGTATTCACAGCAATAAATATTATCTCTGAATTTTCAACCGCAGATTTAATGGATGTGGCAAAAGTTAACCTGCGGCGCGCTCTGTTTTTAACGATAAGTTTGTCCAAGCCGGGTTCATAAATAGGAATTTTACCGGCTTTCAAAGCCGCGATTTTCGCTTTATTGCTGTCGATACAAACCACTTTATGACCAAGCTCGGCAAGACAAGCTCCCGTAACCAAACCGACATATCCCGCACCAATAACAGCCGTTTTCATTAAACCCCCTTCTATTCACAACACTGCCCCCGCCTGAAACCAACACAGGGGGGAAGTTCCGCTATTAAATTCATTAAACACCGCTGATTTTTAAATTTGCAAAAAACTTTTTTAACCACAGATAAATATCGTAATTATTTTTAAGATAGCTATATGTTTTTGCTTTTTTTATCTGTGTGCATCTATGGTTGCATTCTTTGTATTCTTTAAATTTCGTATTTGCGCCTTTCTTAATATCCAACTTCCGCCTGCGACTCAGGAAATGCGGTCAGCCAGAAAGCGACATAAAACATATTTTCATCCCCTCTTTTGGCATAAGAAAAAGAGGTTTCCCAGCAGTGAAAATTCCTGGTTATCTTGTATTCCTGTTCCTGCAGCTTCCCGTCGCTTGTTTCAAAACGAAGATATGTATCAAACCTCCATTTTTCAAGAAACCGGATACTGAGAGACGTGGTCCATAAGTTACTGTAATCCTTAAGATATCTCTGTCCAACAGATATCTTAAGATTCTTCAAGGGAGTCAGCCCTATAACAGAATTAACTTCATCAAATTGCCCGCTGTAGGAATTAAAGCTTGAATCCAGGTCAACATATAACCAGTTGAAAGGCCGAAATTCCAACTCTGAAAAGAGATTTGAAAACCTATCGCCGTTATTATCCCTGTCCTTTTTAAGGAACATATCTATATATACGTAAATATCCAGTAAATCCGTGGACACATCCTGTCTTTTGGTCTGGAATGTATTGCGGAAACCGTATCTAAGGGAATCTCTCCTGTCTATCGAATCAATCCAGTCGAACTTATAGAGTTCGTCAGGCCTTTTATCCGGTTTATAAGTATATGTATAAACAACCTGAGGCTGGAAGACATGCCTTATATCATGTATATCAAAAAAACTGTTTTCCACATTAAATACCTTGTAGAACTTCGTTGAGGTCTCAACACCGGCAGTTAAAATGTTTCTCATAATATCATTACGGTCGTCAACAGCATTGGTATAAAATGTACCCCTGTATTCCGCATAAGGATTTACAGATAAAAAATTGAAATAATTTATCGGCAGGCAGAACCTGTGAAACGTATCAATCCTGCCGGAACTGTATTCCCTATGCTTAAAAAAATCTTTATCGTAATTAAGATAAGCCGCCGAATTGGAACTTTCGTAGTAGAAGGGAGTATTCCATAACTTCTGGTTTATCAGGTCAATATTGACCTGCGGCAACCTTTCAACCACATTATAAAATGTATTAAGCCTTTTTCTTGTTGAAACGCTGACTTTGAAATTATCTCCGTATTTTGTTATATCAGCATGGGTTCTGGGTTGAATTTCCCTGGAATATTCCTTTCTGAAAAAATCTTTTATGATATCCTCGTCGCTTTGCTTGCTGAACTCGGCGAAAAAAGTGATGTCATCTCTGAGAATCTGCCTGTGTTTCCATTTAACGCGATACCTGTTGTTATCATGAATGTGAGTCCCGTCATCCAATTGCCTGCTTCTGTCCCATACATGATAAGTATTCACTTCTCCCTGGATATGGGCCTGCTTATATATGATATCACTGCCGTATGCGATACCGCGCTTTGAACGGTAATCAACATGTAATGTCCCCTTGATATTTTCATCAATTTTCCAGTTCATTCCCGTTAACACAAACGCCCCCCATTCGGAATCATGTCCGGGAATCACGAAAAATTTGGGTTTATCGTCATCCAATGACCTTGAATAATACGGCCAGTAAAAAACAGGCACTTTCCCTATATAAACAATCGCGTCTTTGATTACTATCTTATCCCCGAGATATATTTTAATGTGCTTGCCTTCCACCCGGTATTCCGGCTCGTCAAAATCACTTGTCGTTGCATTTGCCCTGGTCGCGACAAAAATCTTGTCATCCAGTTTTTCGACCCTTTCGACACCTCCGTACATGGGATGCATACTGTATTTACAATGCATAATATCAGCGGCGCCGGTTTCAAAGTTATACACAACAGTGTCAGCCTGATAAATATTGCCCGCCCTGTACAGCTTAACATTGCCTGAAGCGCTGACTTCCTTTTTTTCGACCTGCAATTTTATCGTATCCGCGGTAAGCTTCATATCCATATACTCAACAACAACATTACCCGAAGCGGACAGAGACTGTGAATTGCGGTCATAAGATACATTGTCGCCGTCAACCGTGACCGGCCCATCAACAGACGAATCAGACATAACATTAGTACAGACGGCAAAAAATACTATATTGAAACAAAACAGCAATATTTTTTTCATATATACCCTATTAATGATATTCGAGAAAAGACTATATCACAGTGATAAACAGTGTTTCAATATTTATTAGACTGACGGGCCGGTAATTCCCTCTCTATTTTTTCTATCTGGGGAACCAGTTCCGGCTTGGTTTTACCGCATATTTCTTTAGCTTTTTTCAATATCTCAAGAGACCTGTTATAATCCTTTGTCCTGGCGTAATATATAGCCATATTTACTAACAGGTACGGGTCCGAACCATCAATATTTTCAGCATATTTAAACATTGAAGCGGCGCTCGTATAATTACCCGCAGAAAGGTAAATATTACCTGAATTTACGGCAGCCTGAATATAATAAGGGTTTTCCGCAAGACAACGGGAATAATATTTAAGGGCTTCATTGTAACTACCCCGTTCATGGAACACTCTTCCTATATTAAAATACGGCAGGTGATAAGCCGGATCGGCATCTATTGACAAACTGTAATATCTCAACGCTTTCTCTTTGTCTCCTTTATTATCATAGAGTAATCCCAGGCTGTTATACGCCTTTGCATATTTACTGTCGCTTTCCAGAATATCCAAAAATATCTTTTCTGCTTTATCTGTCTGCCCTTTTTCCTCAAATATCTGTCCTAACATCCACCGGGCCTTAACGCTTTCCCCTCCGCTTAAATCATCAAGCAGTTTAAACTGCTCATAAGCTTTATCATATTCGCGCATATAGAAATACGTATTTCCCAAATTATTAATCACACGCCTGCTGAATGGCGCTATCTTCTTTTCTTTCTCATAGAATCCTACAGGGTCCCTCCAGTCTTCGGTCCTTATAAAAGTCCTGATGGAAAAAACTATCAGAATAACAAGAAAAATAATTGTATAAATACGTTTTTTTACCGATGCCCTGTAAAGTTTTAACAGGAAAATACCCAGCACGGTTAAAATGCCTGTTAAGGGAATATACATGGAATGCTGGGAGGTAAACAGCATGTTATATTGGCTCACAGGGATTATATGGCTGACCGGAAATAATGTTATAGCAATCCACAATACCGAAAACAGCAGAAATTTGTCTTTTTTCCCCTTAATTAACAGCCACGCTGAAACAAGAAAAACCAGCGCGGTTGAAAGAATATGCTTAAAGGACATCAGGTAGGCAATGGGCTGTGTGAAATCTTCAAAATACAGGTTATACGGAAATATAATCAGCAGAAACCAGCGCGCCAGAACCGGTGTCATAGAATACACGCGCCAAAAAATCATGTCTGACCAGACAGTAAAATATTCCACTTTCGAATTCAAAGCAGAGGCCCTGAGATAGGCATAAATAAGGAATACAATGATATAAGGAATAATCCTGGCGAAGAGTTCGGGCAGAAAGACGCTTAACCTGCTTTTCTTTTTCTTCAGAAAGCAAAATTCATAGGCAATTAATATAAGAGGCAGCATCACCCCGTTTTCCTTCGAACATAAACTTACAAAAAATAAGACTACACTGCCCGCAAACAGCAGTATCCTGTAATAAGGATTTTTAAGCCGGGAATATCCTATATAAAACAACAGGGATAAAAGCATAAAGAAAAGGCACAGGGAATCCGTCCTGCCGCTTATATAAGAAACTACATCCGCATTTATGGGATGAACGGCAAACAAAAAAGATACAAAAATTGATATATCCAACCGTCCGGCAAGTAAAAACAATATAAAAAAAATAAGAATGGAATTAAAAGAATGAACAACAATATTTGTAAGATGATATCCCCATGGGGACAGTCCGTAAAAGAAATAATCCAATGATACGGATATCAGCACGAAAGGCCTGTAATAACCTTCCTGCCCCTGATAATCCCGGCTTATATCCGTATCAAAAAACTCGGATCCGAAAAAAGCCTTTGCCTCAGATATATCTTTGTGCTTATTCTCAATAATCAGGACATTATCATCCCATATGAAAGGGCACAACAAGGCATTACAATACACCAAAAGGCATAACACAAACAATATAAGCGGGTAATGCAGTAAATTAAGTCGCAGGCTTTGGATCATATTATTTCGCAAGCTTCTCAAGAACTAAATAAAGAAGATACAATGTGAGAGAACAAAAAATACCCTTAGCAAGAAAATACCAGGAAAAACCGTCATTGCTGAAATTGCCTTTAAACACTTCATTGCCCAGCAGGAAAACATAGAGGCAAATCAGGAACACGATCACGGCCGATCCGCAGACTAACAATTTGAGCTTCTTCATTTTTCACCTTTAGGATTTATATTTATCGCTTATCCGGCCTGCTGATTATTCCATACCCAAACCGGCAATTTTAATTTCCGCAAGTTTTTCTTCCGTTATATTATATTTTTCCATAATTTTCTGATTGACCTCGCTGATTTTAGAACTTACATATTCCTGTCTTCGGGTTTTGTCGTCAGGGTACATCTGTTTCGCTTCTTCTTCAAGCATTCCCTCCATCATAACTATTTCCCTGAAAATTTCGCCTTCATCGTATTTTGCCCGCGCAATATCAGGTTCTTCACCCGAATATTGCTTCTTTTCGTCCTCTTTCATTATCCTGTCCACTATTTTCAGATAATCCCTGTTCATTTCCGGATAGGATTTATCTTCAGCCTTTTTCTCCGGGACCTCGCTCTTCCCCGCCTCAAACTTCTTATCATAACCTTCGATCTTTGCAACAATGCTGACAGGCACAATCATTTCTCCGCCAGTCTTTATCTTTATCTTTATAAACTCATTGTCTTTATCTAATATTTTTCCTTCTATAGAACGGCCGTTTTTAAAATGGACAACCTCACAGAAAGAAATCGGGAGAAAAGAAAAAAGGGATAAAATAAGATGTAAAAAAAGCGCTATCTTTTTCAAGATATTCTCCTTTTACTTTTTGCCAAACATCACTGATTAAATCTAACTTATTCGGAAAATTATTGCAAATTAAAATTTACGGCCGCCGCGAAGGCTACTTTTCAAAAGCATCTTTACGGGGCTTCTTTTTGAAGGAAAAAGGGTACTTTCCGGTAAAACATGCGGCGCAAAAATTGTTTTTATCCGTTTCCATTGCGTCCAGCATACCGTTAAGGCTTAGATATTTCAGGGAATCAACGCCTATAAAATCAGCAATTTTCTTTTCGGAATGGGTTGAAGCGATAAGCTCTTTTTTTGTCGGGAAATCTATTCCGTAATAACATGGTGAAATCAGCGGCGGGCAGCTAACCCTCATATGTATCTCTTTCGCTCCGGATTTCCGCAGAGCCCTGACTCTCCCCTTTGATGTGGTTCCCCTGACAATAGAATCTTCGACAACAACTATTTTTTTTCCTTTAACGAGTTCCGTTACGGGGTTAAGCTTGACTTTGACCTTAAAATCACGCGACACCTGCGAAGGCTGTATAAAAGTCCTGCCGATATAATGATTTCTTACAAAACCCATTTCCAGCGGTAATCCCGACTCTTCGGCATAACCTATGGCGGCAACATTTCCCGAATCGGGAACCGGCATAACAAAGTCCGCATCCACAGGATGTTCCTTTGCCAGCTGGCTTCCCATGTTTTTCCTCGCTTGATACACACTTGACCCGAAAATCCTGCTGTCAGGCCGGGAAAAATATATATTCTCAAAAATACAGAACGCTTTCGGCATAACGGTCGAATACTGTATTGATGTTATTCCTTTTTTATCGATTCTTACAATTTCCCCCGGTTCTATATCCCTCAAATACTCAGCTCCGGTTATGTCCAGAGCGCAGGTCTCGCTTACTATTATATAAGCATCCCCCAATTTCCCTATGCATAACGGCCTGAAGCCAAAAGGATCCCTTATCCCGTAAATGCTGTCATCAGCCATGACCACGAGAGAAAAAGCTCCCTCAAGTTTACACATTGCGCCGCTGAATCTTTCTTCAATCGGCAACCCGGGTTCCTGCACAAGCAGGTGTACGATTATTTCACTGTCCATCGTGGTCTGGAATATCGAGCCGTTATCCTCAAGGGACATCCTTAACTCATCTGAATTGGTAATGTTACCGTTATGAGCCAAAGATATATGCCCCTTTTTATAGTTTATAGTAAATGGCTGCGCATTTTTGATATCACTTGAGCCTGTAGTTGAATACCTGACATGTCCGACCGCCAGGCTGCCTTTGAGTTTTTTTATTATAGGTTCATTGAATACATCCCCCACCAAACCCATTGATTTATAGGAGTGGATTCTTTTCCCGTCGTAACTTGCTATACCGCAGGATTCTTCCCCCCGATGCTGCAAAGCGTAAAGAGAAAGATACGCCAAATGAGAAGCGTCTTTATGTCCATAAACACCGACTACACCGCAGTATTCTTTCATTTTTTAGAAAATCTCCATAAGTAATCCTGTATAGCCATTACGGATAAATTCCCCATTTTCATGGCTTCAATAGCGTTTACGGCCGCCTGAGCGCCCTGAATAGTCGTAATACAGGGGATACCCTGCATCGCCGCGGCGCTTCGTATCGGCTTTATATCCGACTGGCTTTTTTTCCCCGAAGGCGTGTTTATAACCAACTTTATATTCCCCGCATTGATTATATGAAGGACATTTTCCCCCGATGAACCTATCTTGTGGACATTAATTGTCTTAATGCCGTTTGTCTTTAAAACTTTTGCCGTTCCTGATGTGGCGAATATCTCAAAACCCATGTCAAAAAGTTTTTTTGCGATAAATATTATCTGCCTCTTGTCTTCATCGGCAACGCTTATAAAAATCTTCCCTGATAAAGGTAGTCCCACTCCCGCCGCAAGCTGTGATTTAGCAAATGCCATGCTGAAATCATTGTCTATACCCATAACCTCTCCGGTCGATTTCATCTCGGGTCCGAGAACAATGTCAACACCTGAAAACCTGGAAAAAGGCAAAACTGATTCTTTTACGGCAAAATGTTCCATAACCCTTTTTTCGGACAACAGTTCGGCGGGAATTTTCTCCCCCGCCATAATTTTTGCCGCAATCTTCGCAAGGGGAACACCGGTTGCCTTGCTGACAAAGGGAACCGTCCTTGAAGCCCTGGGGTTTACTTCAAGAACAAACACCGATTTTTTTTTCACGGCATACTGGATATTAAGCAATCCTATAACCTGCAGCTCACCGGCAATAGCCACTGTATTTTCTTCAATTTTTTTTATGACAAAATCACTGATAGTATGAGGAGGAAGCGCGCATGCGGAATCACCGGAATGGATACCGGCATATTCAATGTGTTCCATTATGCCTCCGATATAAGTATTTTCCCCGTCTGAAACAGCATCCACATCCACCTCGATGGCATCTTCAATGAATTTATCGATCAACACAGATTTTTCAGGAGAAGCCGATACGGCTTCTTCCATAAAAGTTTCCATGTCCCCGTCGCTGTAAACTATTTTCATCGCCCTGCCGCCAAGCACATATGAAGGCCTGACCAGCACGGGATACCCTATTTTCCCAGCCTGGCGAACAGCATCTTCCGGGGATTCGGCGATCCCGTTCGGAGCCTGATTGATTTTTAATTTTTCTATCATCTCCGAGAACTGGTCTCTGTCTTCAGCCCTGTCTATTGATTCCACGCTTGTTCCGATAATGTGAGCGCCCGCTTTTTGAAGTTTTCTGGCCAGATTAAGCGGTGTCTGCCCGCCGAACTGCACAATTACACCGTCAGGCTTTTCGGAATCGATAACATTCATCACATCTTCAAAAGTTAAAGGCTCAAAATACAATTTATCGGAAGTGTCAAAATCCGTGGATACAGTTTCAGGATTGGAATTGACCATAATAGTCTCATAACCGATCTCTTTTAAGGCAAACGCGGCCTGGCAACAGCAATAGTCAAATTCTATGCCCTGTCCGATACGGTTAGGCCCTCCGCCGAGTATCATTATTTTTTTCTTCTCCGATACCCTTACCTCATCTTCTTCATCATATGTCGAATAATAATACGGGGTATATGCTTCAAATTCGGCGGCGCATGTGTCCACAAGCTTAAACACAGCTCTGACGCCTCTTATCTTTCGCACGGTACGAACGGTAACTTCATCACTTCCGGTAAGCTCCGCTATCTGGGAATCACTGAACCCCATCTGTTTAACATACCTCAGCAAATCCGCGTCTACGGATTCGATGCTGCTTCCCTTTATCAGCTTTTCACATTCCGTAATCTGCCTGATATTCTCAATAAACCACGGGTCAATATCCGTAAGTTCATTGACTTTATCCGGAGAAAACCCTCTTTCCAAAGCTTCCTTAATAAAAAAGATACGTTCGTGATTAGGTGTCTTAAGCCTGTCAATTAACGCATCCTCGGAACATTTTTTCGCTTTTTTAAGGCAGAGCCCGCTAACGCCTATTTCAAGCCCTCTTAACGCTTTTTGGAGCGCTTCCTTGAAATTCCGACCTATAGCCATCGTCTCGCCGACAGATTTCATAGAAACTCCGAGCCTGGAATCGGCTTCGGGAAATTTTTCAAAATTAAAACGCGGAACTTTTACGACACAGTAATCAAGCGCGGGCTCAAAGGAAGCGGGTGTTTCTTTCGTAATATCATTCCTCAGCTCATCAAGGCTGTAACCGACAGCCAGTTTTGCCGCTATTTTGGCGATCGGGAACCCGGTCGCCTTGGATGCAAGAGCCGATGACCTTGAAACACGCGGGTTCATTTCAATAACCACCATCCTGCCGTCTTTGGGATTAACCGCAAATTGGATATTGGATCCCCCGGTATCAACTCCGATTTCCCGTATTATATCTATCGAAGCATCTCTCATTTTCTGATATTCAACATCCGAAAGTGTCTGCGCCGGGGCAACAGTTATGCTATCTCCCGTATGAACACCCATTGGATCCAGGTTCTCTATAGAACAGATTATTATTACATTATCTCTGCTGTCCCTCATTACTTCCAATTCATATTCTTTCCAGCCCAAAACAGATTCCTCTATAAGAATCTCGCTTATCATGCTGTTTTTAAGTCCGTTGCCGGCTATAGCGATAAATTCTTCTTCATTGAAAACAATACCGCCTCCCGTGCCGCCGAGTGTAAAACTCGGCCTTATTATAAGGGGATAACCGATCTCTTCGGTTATAGAAACAGCCTCCTGCATATTATATGCAATCCCGCTTTTTGGAAGGTCAAGTCCGATGCGCCTCATAGCTTCCTTAAAATCCTGCCTGTCTTCGGCCTTTTTTATGGCTTTGTAATCCGCCCCGATCATCTTAACATTAAATTTGTCGAGAACTCCCGATTCATATAACTTAATTGTTACATTCAGGGCGGTTTGCCCGCCGAGAGTCGGAAGAATCGCGTCGGGACGCTCACTTTCAATGATTTTCGCCACTATTTCTGGTGTAATAGGCTCGATAAAAGTCTTTGAAGCCATTGAAGGGTCAGTCATTATAGTCGCCGGGTTTGAATTAACCAGAATTACTTCATAGCCATCTTCCTTCAGAGCCTTGCATGCCTGTGTTCCGGAATAGTCAAATTCACATGCCTGTCCTATAACTATGGGACCGGAACCGATAATAAGTATCTTGTTTATATCATTTCTTCTTGGCACGGTGCTTCTCCATATCTTCTATAAAACTATCAAAAAGCGATGCTGCCTCATGCGGACCGGGGGATGCCTCCGGATGAAACTGAACTGAAAAAGCCGGAACTTTCCTGAGCCTCATGCCTTCAATCGTATTATCATTAAGATTTAAATGTGTAACAGCGATATCATCCATATTGAGAGATTCGATCTCAACATTAAAACCATGGTTCTGGGATGTAATGGAAATTTTCCCGGTCAGGACATCTTTGACGGGATGATTCGCCCCATGATGGCCGAATTTCAATTTATACGTTTTTCCGCCAAGGGCCAGCCCGAGAATCTGGTGGCCTAAACATATTCCAAACACCGGAAATTTCCCCAATAATTTCTTTACGGTGTCAATAACATATGTTACGGCTTCCGGGTCGCCGGGACCATTGGATAACAATATACCGTCGGGGTTTAAAGCTTTTATGTTTTCAAAAGAAGAGCTGGCGGGAACACATGTTACCCTGCATCCTTTTTTTTGAAGTATTCTTAATATGTTGAATTTTACGCCGCAGTCAACAACAACAACATTGTATTTCCCGGATTTATTCCACTCATAGGGTTTTTCAACGGTAACATCCTTAACCAGATCAATTCCAACAAGCCCTTTTGAAGCTCTTGCCTTGTTTATAAGGCTGTCATCATCAAGGTCCAGGGTTGAAATAACCGCCTTCATTGCTCCCGCAATCCTGACATGTTTTGTAACGGCGCGCGTGTCTATTCCCTCTATACCGACAATATTATTTTTCTTCATATATTTTTCAATCCCGATACAGGAACGCCAGTTACTGTCTATACGGCTGAATTCCCTGCAGACAAATCCTTCAAGAAAAGGTTTCCCGGATTCTACATCATCTTCGTTAAGGCCGTAATTCCCTATCAGAGGGTATGTCATAAGGACTATCTGACCTTTATAAGACGGATCCGTAATGATTTCCTGATAACCCGTCATACTTGTATTGAAAACAAGTTCGCCGGCCCTCTCTCCCTCAACGCCAAAAGCAAAACCGTTAAAAACCCTGCCGGATTCAAAAGCAATTTTAGCTTTTTTCTTAAGATTCATTATGATTTGTTCCTCTTATACTTCCACGCGCTCGCGATAAAATCCCTGAACAAAGGATGCGGCAAATCGGGTTTTGACTTAAACTCGGGATGATACTGCACGGCAACAAACCACGGATGTTTTTTTATTTCTATTATCTCAACCAGGCGCCCGTCCGGCGAAGTGCCGGCAAAAACCATACCTTTTTTCTCCATTGCCTTCCTGTATTTGTTGTTGAATTCATACCTATGCCTGTGCCGCTCATATATTCTTTTTCTCCTGTATGCCCGGGAGCTGTTAGTGTTCTTTTTAATATTGCAGGGATAAGCCCCCAGCCTCATGGTAGCTCCTTTCTGCTTTGTCTTTCTCTGCTGTTCCATCAGGCTTATAACAGGATATGAGGTTTTAGATGAAAACTCGGTGGAATTCGCTTTCTCAAATCCACAGACATTCCTCGCATATTCAATGACAGCCATCTGCATACCGAGGCATAAACCCAGAAAAGGCACCTTTTTCTCCCGCGCATATTTCACCGCCGAAATTTTGCCCTCAGCCCCCCTGATACCGAATCCGCCGGGAATTAAAATACCGTCGGCTCCTTTCAGGATATCATCGATATTGGCTTTTGTTATCCCCTCCGACTCCATTTTAACAGCGCGGACCAAAAGATTGTTTTTAATACCCGCATGAGCAAGCGCCTCATAAATAGATTTATACGCGTCTTTTAAAGATATATACTTCCCGACGACGGCAATTGTAACTGTATTTTTCAGGTTTTTTGCGCGCTCTACGACATTATTTTTCCATATGGCCAGATCCCTGTCAAACGCGGGAATATCAAGTTTTCTGACAATAAGTTCATCCAGCCATTGTTCTTTGAGTTTCAGAGGAACTTCATAAATACAATCGACATCCGCCGCCTGTATCACAGCTTCCTTTTCTACATTGCAAAACAGGGATATTTTCTGCCTGCTTTCCGCTGTAATCGGTTTTTCAGACCTGCAGACAATTATTTCGGGCTGAATCCCTATTTCCCGGAGTTTTCCGACGCTGTGCTGTGTGGGTTTTGTTTTTATTTCCTCGGAAGACTTCAAATAAGGGACTAATGTCAGATGAATGTTTATAGCATTTTTAAATCCGGCGTCCTGCTTAAACTGTCTGATGGCTTCCAGAAAAGGCAGGCTTTCTATATCACCGACGGTCCCCCCGATTTCCACAATAACCACATCAAGTTTGCGGTTTGAGGAAACCTTCTTTATCCTGCTTTTTATTTCATCGGTAATGTGAGGTATAACCTGTACCGTATCTCCAAGGTAAATCCCTTCGCGTTCCTTTTTTATCACGGAATTATAAACCATACCCGTGGTAATATTGTTTTCCCTGGATATTTTAGCGGATGTAAACCTTTCATAATGACCGAGGTCAAGATCAGTTTCAGCCCCGTCTTCCGTAACATACACCTCGCCATGCTGATACGGATTCATAGTACCGGGGTCTACATTAATATACGGATCACACTTAATAATAGAGACTTTTAACCCCCTCGATTCAAGTAACTTACCTATTGAAGCCGAAAGGATACCTTTACCCAGACTGGATACAACACCGCCCGTTATAAAAATATATTTGCTCATTTAAGTTACCCTGTTCGGAAACCGCTATTAAAGAGAAGGCGCCCTTCCTGAAGGAAGGACGCCTTTGTCCAATTGGTAGAAATATACCAGAATATATATTGCTGTCAAGTTAAATTAAGAAACGAAAAGTGATTTGGTGGAAAAATCGGGATCACTTGTGATGTTTACCCCTAATTTTCTGAGGCCGGCTTCATCACCGGGAGTGGGGATATGAGTTATATGCATTTCACAATTGTGCAATTCGTTCAACTTTTCCAGCGCTGCCTGTGAAGTGGTATTCGTCGCGGCGCTTATACTGAGAGCAATAAGCATTTCCTCAAGATTCATACTTATATTTTTATTTCCGGCAACGCGTATTTTCAATTTTCCTATTGACTCAATTATATTAGGAGAAAGCAAATGAATCTTATCGGGAATACCCGCAAGAGTTTTAACCGCATTCAGAATAACACTTGAAGAAGCATGCATAAGGTTCGAATTTTTCCCGATTATCAGAGACTCATCCTTTAACTGGATAGCCGCGCCGCAATAAATGCCTTCATTCCCTTTTTTCTCTTTCATAGCCTTTTCTGCCGCTTTTCTGGCGGGCTTGACTACCTTTCTGTCTTCCGGCTTAAGCCCGGTTTCTTTCATGATATTCTCAGCTCTTTCGACCGTTTCCTTATCAGCAAGCCCCATAGCATATTCACATGCATACCTGAAATACCTTCTTATAATTTCCTGCTGTGCCGCTTCCCTCACCAACTTATCGTCTACAATGCCAAATCCGGCCCTGTTAACTCCCATATCCGTGGGAGACTTATAAATTGATTCGCCCATTATCCTGTCAAAGATCCTCTTCAATACGGGAAATACTTCCACATCCCGATTGTAATTAACGGTTTCTTCTCCGTAGGCTTCTTTGTGAAAAGGGTCTATCAGATTATAATCCTTTATATCCGCGGTAGCTGCTTCATATGCAACATTAACCGGATGTTTGAGAGGAATATTCCATATAGGGAAAGTTTCAAACTTCGCGTAACCGGAACAAATACCGTTTTTATGGTCATGATACAACTGTGACAGACAGGTGGATAATTTCCCGCTTCCGGGCCCGGGTCCAGTTACGATTACGAGGGGCTTTTTTGTCCGTATATACTGATTGGCTCCATATCCCTGTTCACTGACAATCAGTTCAATATCATAAGGATACCCTTTTGTAAATTTATGGGTACACACACGGATATTCCTTCGTTCAAGCTTGTTTTTAAAAATTTTTGCCGACGGCTGACCGTCAAAACGTGTAATAACCACCGCAGCCACATTAATGCCCCATTCCCTGAGGTCATCAATAAGTTTCAAGGAATCAACATCGTATGTAATACCAAAATCAGCCCTGATTTTTCTTCTCTCGATATCGCCGGCATATATGCACAGGATAATATCGGCATCATCTTTCAATTGCTGCAGCAAACGCATTTTAACGTTAGGGTCAAAACCGGGCAGGACACGCGCGGCATGATAATCATAAATAATTTTACCTCCGAATTCGAGGTAAAGTTTATTGTTAAAGCGCTTTACTCTGTCGAGGATGGAAGCTGTCTGCTCTTTCAGATACTTCTCATTATCAAAACCACTTCTGTTCAAAAATACATCACCTTTCTTCCAGCCGATATCTGAAAAAGCTCTGATTAAAAAAACTATTTAAATCGTTTCAGTCCCACTTTATCCGCAATCTCAAAAAATTCATTCTTGCCTATCTCATCAAGAGTCTTGCCTTTTTTATTAAGCTGTTCATTAAATTTTATAGCCTTTTCCTGCATAGCTTCATGGGTTTCCTCCGAACCCCCGTAAAGGCGGAAATTATCTCCCCTTGTAACCCTGAGATGCCCATCCTTACTATCAAAACCAAGTCCAAGCAAAAAAGACTTATTAATTTTATCCGCCACAATCAAACCCTTTCTTAATCACTCATCTGAATCCCAGTATATCAAAACTAAAGTTTTATCCTATATAAAAAAAAATTGATGTCAATATAAAATTTTCTGATAATATATACTCTTATGAGAATTTTGCCTGTTTTATACATGATTCTGATTATTGTCTTTACGGGTATTGTCTTCGCAGAGACTGCCGATTACAAGACGCATCTTGCCGAATTCAAAAAAGCTGAAGCATTAACCAATTCAAAAACCCTGAGCTCTATATTCCAGGAAAGCATAGCCCAGGCGCTAACCAGCGCCAACAAAAGAAACACCGTTTTCCGGGATAAGGCCGCCGGAAACGCCAGGGAAGCAGTAGATACCCTCGATAAGCTGATAGAGTACTACCCTGACATAAGCAAATTTTACTCATCAAGGTCAATGGCTTACGCGGTGCTGTCCTCGCTGGTCCCCGGGAAAAGAAACTCTTTGAGAAAACAATGCATAGAAGACGCTGATAAATCAATTGAACTTGATCCCGGCAATATAGAAGGATATATCGCCCTTTTTTTCGTTGATGACGACAGGTCGTATCTCGAAACTGCGCTCCGAATCAAACCTGACGATGAAACGGCAAACGTATATTATGTATTCTCAAAATATGTTTTCCCCTCTTTCCAATCCGACAGCAGCACATTATTACAATACACTATCGGCGAGTTGGAGAAACTACACAACAAATTTCCTTCCAACACGCTGGTTCTTTTCTCTGAAGGCATCCTATTACTCAAACTCAATAACAAAGAACAGGCTTGCGCCGTTTTTGAAAAATCACTGCAAATCGACGAAAACCAGCCGGCGGTAAAAATATTGTATAAGGCCTTACACGAGGATTTAGCAAATAATGATAAAGAATTATATCTGAAGGACAAACAAGAAAAAGGGGCTGTAAATTAAATCACAGCCCCTTTTTAAAACCGGCAAATTATTCTTCATCGCGTTCGGACAAATAAGCTTTCCATTCCTGTACCGCGCTGTACTTCTTATCCGGTGTCGAATTTTCGCTATATCCAAAGTCTTTTCCGGTAAGATCCCTCAACGAAGAAGCTGCCTTTAACCTGACATCAAGTTCTTCGTCGGAAGACAGCGCTTTAAATAAAGCGGTCAATGTTTTCCTGTCGTCTGTGCCTATTTTGCCTAAAGCTTCGGCCGCGCAAACCCTCACATAAGAATGGTCGTTCTCGAGTATTTTAATTATGTCCTCGTCATATTCCTTCTCTCCGAATTCACTTATAGAATATATAGCAGCCGCTCTGACCGTTGAATCCCTGTCTTTAAGTTTAGCCGCGATCTGGCTTACCGCGTTTATGTTGCCGCAGAAAGTAAGATATGAAATTGCCGCGACTTTTACATTGGAATCAGGGTCATCAAGCATTTTCACTGTTTTTTTAATAACAGTTTTGTCTCCTATTTTTTCAAGCGACCGCAGGCATGCGGCCCTGACAACAGAGCTACTGTCATCAAGCCCTTTTATAATAAAGGCCGTAGATTCTTTTTTCTTCATCAGGCCCAATGCCACAACAGCATCTTTTCTCACATCCGGACTTGCGCTTTGCATACATTCATACAGTTTATCGCCATAACCGAGAAGAGCTTCGGAAGCGGCCCTTGATATTTCAGGATCGGCAGACTGGCATCTTTCGACAAGAACCCCTACCGAACCCGGTGATTTTATAACACCCAAGGCCTTTATGGCTTCAACAACCTCATTTTTATCCCTGGCATTAATAACGATGTCCGTAAGCATGGGTTCTGCGGTGCTGTCACCGAGTTTCCCCAGCGATTTAAGCGCTTCTACTCTTATATCGGTTCTTTCATCAGATAACAATTTTTTCAGCGCTTTTTCAGCGCTTTTATCACCTATTTTACCTAACGCAACGGCGGAATAATATCTCACCTGCCACACTTTATCCTTCGTCCCTTTTATAAGAACCGGCACAGCTTTAACATCCGCTACTTCAGCTAACCATGCGCTCGAATCTATCCTGGTAGCTTCATCCTGAGAAGACATCGCTTCCATCAGACCCGCCGTCAGCGCCGCCTGATCCATCTTCTTCAATGTGTCAAATGTTATTCTCCTTACATCGCCGTTTATATCGGACAACAGGTTTACCAGCGGTTGTACCGCTCTGTTATCATCAAGAATATTGAGCGCCATAACAGCGGATAACCTCACATCGGGAGATTCATCATTCAACATTCCTATAATTTCAGGTGTAGCGGATTTATTGCCCATTTTTGCCAGCGCGATTGCAGAAGCGGCCCTGACACCGCTATCAGGGTCTATTGTGGCCTTTATAAGATACGGGGTACATTTTTCATCGCGCAGTTCCCCCATAGAATAGACTACCATTTTTCTCGTATCGGAATTTTCATCGCTAAGAAGCTCTATCAAAGCAGGGACAACCTCTTTATCTCCCATTTTCCCTATAGCATAAATTACTTTTTCTCTTACCTCTTTGTTGCTGTCCTGCAGCGCCTTTACCAGATCATCAAGTGAAGACCTGTCCGCAATAAGAGAGAGAGAATCAGCGCAAGCAAGCCTTACTCTTGCCATATTATCGTTCAATAAAGCTTTTCTAAGGGCCAAAACACCTTCTTCAGTCGGGTATTCACCCAGTATTTTCGCCGCAAATTCCCTGTCACTTCTCCTGCCGTCCAGAAGAATCTTTATATAGACAGGAACACCGGATTCACCCATTTCTCTCAGTCTCTTATATGCAAGCCGCCTTGTCCTGCTGTTTCCGGAATTTACCATTTTAAAAAGTTGTATGATTTCGACTTCCTGGTCGGTTAGCTGTTGTACTTCTATCATTTCTTCCGTTTCTTCTCCGACTTCTTTCTCTACCGCTTTGTCTTCAGATATTGCAGATGATTTTTTTGTTCTTCTGCCCTGTCCGGAATAAGCCTGCGGGATAAACAATGACGCACAAAAAATTATCAGAAGCAAGCATCTTAAAACTTTCATATTCAATCTCCTTTGTTATCGAATTGCAACCTTACCATAATAGCCCATTAAAAATCACTAAAAATTAATCGGTCAGCCTTTAATGATAGCAAGGACCTCATCTCTCTTTTCTTCCATCATCTTTTTTGTATTAGCTTCCAGGTTCAACCTCAATAAAGGTTCCGTGTTGGATGGGCGGACATTAAAATGCCAATTATCATAATCAACTGATATCCCGTCAAGGTATGATATATGCGCATCACTGTATTTTTCCGCCAGT
Organism: bacterium; assembly: GCA_023228325.1. Lineage (NCBI taxonomy): Bacteria > bacterium. The sequence continues at coordinate 1,576,823 of JALOBK010000001.1, read as the reverse complement.
TCCTTTATTTTTTCCCGGGTATCGCTCACCTTGGAATTGATTTCACCGCTGATGAAATATTTTTCCCTGAGCGGTTTTATCAGCTGACTGAGGTTCACATCCTTTTCGCTCATCAATTCTAGCATCAGAAGCGCCGGTATGATCCCGCTATCGGCATTATAATTATCTCTGAAATAATAGTGTCCGGTAACCTCACCGCCGAAAATAGCTTTTTCTTTTCTCATTCTTTGCTTGAAAAACGCATGTCCGACCCTGTTCATAAACGGCTTGCCGCCGTTTTCCATGACCTTATCCCGGACAGCCCAACTGGCCCTGAGATCATACAGGATAGATTCCCCGTGATGCTTTCTGAGAATAGCTTCCGCTAAAAGCGCTGTTACAAAATCACCCGATACAAACTCTCCTTTATCATCTATAAAAAAGCACCTGTCGACATCTCCGTCAAAAGCAATTCCCAAGTCCGCATTTTCTTCAACGACTCTCTTCATAATTTCAATCCTGTTCTCTTCGATAAGCGGGTTTGCCTCGTGATTGGGGAATGTGCCGTCCACATCAAAATACATGGGAATAACTGTAACGGGCAGTTTTTCGAAAACGGGAGGAACCATTTTCCCCGCCATACCGTTGCCTGCATCCATTACAATCTTAAAAGGTTTTATTTTCGAAGGGACAATAAAGCTTAATGTATGCTTCACGTAGTCCTCCCAGATATCCTTGTTATATAGGTTTCCCTTTTTCCCCGGTTCCGTAAAATTATTTTTCATAACCATTTTTTTGATATCCTGGATACCCGTTTCTCCGCTGAGCGGGATGGCCCTTTCTTTCACCAATTTCATTCCGTTATATTCTTTGGGATTATGTGAAGCTGTTATTATTACGCCGCCTTCATATCCGTACATTGCCACACCGACATAAAGCATATCCGTCCCCACCATACCGAAATCTGTCACATTACACCCCTGATCTACCGCTCCCTTAATAAATGATTTAGCCATGGAAGGGGACGAAACCCTCATATCCCTCCCCACCGCAATATTCTTTACTTTTAAAAAAGAGACAAATGCCCGCCCGATACGATACGCTGTATCCTCATTTATTTCTTCGGGAAAAACACCTCTGATATCGTAAGCTTTAAATATAGACTCTTTTATTTCCATTTCTCCTCCTCGTTTTATATGGCCGGCATTACCTGAAATAGTTTCTTACCTGGGCTTTTTCAATACCAAAAAATTCGCGGAAATTTTTAACCTCTGATACAAGCCATAAACCATCTTCATCATTAAAAACCACTTTTAATGTATTCTTGCCGGGGTTCGCAGACAGCACATTTGTAAACAGATAATCTTTGGTCTTAATCCTGTACTCTGCTTTAATCTCGGCAAAGGCCTTCTCTCCTTCGAAAATACACTTTATGTCCCCTATAAATATCCTGACATCGGCGGCATCCTTGAATATGGAAGATATATAATTTACAGCCATGGTCTTATCAAATTCAAGGTCATCCCGGTATTCATCGGATAACATCTTTTCTACAAACCCGATATTTTTTGATTCAAGAGCTTTTTTTATCCCTGTTACGCGGTTTTTAAAAAGCGCCTCCTCCGAATAAAACTTGCCCCATGCCAGATATCCGAAAAGGACAAGGATTACCAGTAAGACAACTATATTACCCGCAAATAGAATACGCTGGTGTTTGTCCGATGTCATTTTTCGCCCATTAAAAATTTATGAATGGCCCCGGCCGCAATTTTCCCCGCGCCCATGGCTTCTATCACAGTCGCTGACCCCGTCACGATATCACCGCCGGCGTACACCCCTTCAATGCTTGTTTTGCCGGATTCTTTTCCGCTTATTATATTTCCCCATTTGTTCACCTCAAGCCCCGGCGTAGTTTTCTGAATCAATGGATTAGGGTCATTCCCTATGGCTATGACAACTGTATCGATTTTAACGGAAAATTCAGAATTATCAATTTTTACAGGCCGTTTCCTCCCCGAATCGTCCGGTTCTCCCAACTTCATCTTAATACACTCGATTTCCTTCACTTTTCCGTGTTCATCACAAATAAATTTTATGGGGTTCACCAGAAAATGGAATTCTATACCTTCTTCTTCCGCATGATGGATTTCGTCTATTCGCGCCGGCATCTCTTCTCTGGATCTTCTATAAAGAACTATAACTTTTTCGGCTCCGAGCCGAAGGGCGGTCCTTGCCGAATCCATAGCAACGTTACCTCCTCCAACAACGGCAACAATCCCTCCTCTGGGTATGGGGGTGTCATACTCGGGAAACATATACGCTTTCATAAGATTTGAGCGGGTAAGATATTCATTTGCCGAAAAAACCCCGACACAATTCTCGCCGGGAATATTCATGAATTTGGGAGCTCCCGCGCCACTGCCGATAAAAACGGCATTAAATTCACCTTCAAGCAGTTCAGCCACAGTAGCAGATTTTCCGATGACAGCATTGGTTACTATCTTAACCCCGAGTTGTTTGACATAATCTATTTCGGACTCTACAATTTTCTTAGGCAGCCGGAATTCAGGGATACCGTAAACCAAAACTCCGCCCGGCTTGTGAAGAGCTTCAAAAATAGTGACTTCATGCCCTTTTTTGGCAAGCTCACCGGCAACCGTCAATCCGGCAGGTCCCGAACCCACAACAGCCACTTTCTTGCCTGTTTTTTCGGATACTTTCGGAATTGCGACATTCCTTTTTTCTCTCTCATAATCGGAGACAAACCTCTCCAGCGCGCCGATAGCCACAGGCTTGCTCATTTTCCCTATAACACATAATTTTTCGCACTGATCCTCCTGAGGACAGACTCTCCCGCAGATGGCAGGCAGTGAGTTCGCTTCCTTAATTTTTCTCGCAGCCTCGGCAAATTTTCCCTGTTTTACGAGTTTTATAAAATCCGGGATGGGAACATTAACAGGACAACCCTTAACGCACATCGGTTTTTTACATTCAAGGCACCGGGAAGCTTCATTCAATGCAAGCTCTTCCGTATAACCAAACGGGACCTCTTTGAAATTCTTTATTCTCTCCGAAGGCTTTTGTTCCGGCATTTTTTGCCTGTCATGTTTATCCTTCATCAGACTTTATTCTCCAGATTACACCCTTTATGTCCGATATAATGTTTTTCCATATCAGAATAGCCCTTCAGTCTTTTGCTAAGCTCGTCGAAGTCCACTTCATGGCCGTTGAACTCCGGCCCGTCAACACAGGTAAATCTTGTTTTTCCCGCTACGGTAACCCTGCATGCGCCACACATCCCTGTGCCATCCACCATAATCGGATTTAAACTCACCATAGTTTTTACATTATATTGTTTTGTCAGATCACATACCGCTTTCATCATAGGCACCGGGCCCACTGCCAAAACTTCGGCTACCGGATTTTTTTCGATAATATCTTTTAAAGCATCGGTCACAAATCCCTTTCTGCCGTAACTTCCGTCATCTGTGGTAATGAACAATTCAGAAGTTATGGCGCTCATTTCATCCTCAAGTATAATCAGGTCTTTCGTCCTGGCGCCGATTATTCCCATAACATTGTTGCCCTCTTCTTTAAAAGCCTTTGCCACAGGATAAGCAACTGCCGTTCCGACACCGCCTCCGACCACGGCTATATTTCCTTTTCTTTCAACATGCGTCGGGTTGCCGAGAGGTCCGGCAACATCCAGCAGGTTTTCACCTTCCCCGAGCGAAGCTATTTTTCTCGTCGTTTTTCCCACCACCTGGACAATAATGGTTATAGTCCCTTTTCCTGCGTCGGAATCAAATATTGTAAGGGGGATCCTTTCGCTTGTTTCTTCGGGTCTCAAAACCACAAATTGCCCGGCTTTTCTCTTTGCCGCAACAACAGGCGCCTCCAATACAATTTTAAATATATCTTCCGCTATTTTCTTTTTTGATATTATTCTATGCATCGATAAACCCCATCCCGATTAATTTAAGCCTTATAAATACATTTGCCTTTCGAATCAACCGCTACAATCAAAGGCATATCTTCAATATGAAAACGGTAAACCGCTTCCGGCCCCAGTTCCCCAAATGCCAACACCTCGGACTTCCTTATGCATTTTGACAGGAGCGCGCCCAACCCTGCCGGAGCAGCAAAATAAACCGCTTTATTTTTGACAATACTTTTAATCACCTTATCGGAACGGACGCCCTTCCCTATCATTGCTTTTATTCCCTTTTTAAGCAAAAGAGGCGTGTGCCTGTCCATTCTGGAACTTGTAGTAGGCCCGCATGATCCGACCGAACCTTTTTTTATGCCGGGAGCCGGGCCGCAATAATAAACTATTTCCCCTTTTATATTGAACGGTACTTTCTTTCCGCTCTTTATCAGCTTACATGTCAATTTATGCGCCGTATCTCTCGCGGTAAAAATATCCCCGGAAAGATATACTATATCCCCCGCTTTTAATCTTTCGAGAACATTATCTTTTACAGGAGTTTTCAGGTAATGAATTTTCATATTAAAATTTCAACAATAATGACCTTGCCGAATGGCAATTGATGTTAACAGCGACAGGCAAACTCGCTATATGGCAGGGTTCTGAATTTATATGAACCGCCAAAGCTGTCGTCACGCCGCCAAAACCTCCGGCGCCAATATTCAACCTGTTTATTCTTTCAAGAATATATCTCTCTGTTTTATTAAGATTTTTATCACGGTTTCCCGTGCCTATTTTTCTGAAAAGCGCTTTCTTAGCCAGGAATGAAACCGTATCAAAAGAACCGCCTATGCCTATCCCGACAATATACGGCGGACAGGCGCTTGAACCGGCTTTTTTCACCGTTTCACATACGAAATCCATAATCCCTTCAAGTCCGTCGGAAGGATTAAGCATTTTCAGACGGCTTTTATTGTCGCTCCCGCCACCCTTGCTCATAATATGTATTTTTAACGAATCGCCCTTCGCAAAATTGTAATGAATTACGGGAGGAAGATTGTTTCCCGTATTTTTTCTTGTAAGCGGTCCGCACACAGACTTTCTCAGGAAAGCGGAAGAATATGCTTCTTCAACCCCTCTGTTTATAGCGGCTGTCAACGAACCTTTTATATTTATGTCTTCCCCTATTTCAACATATATTACGGCAAGCCCGCAGTCCTGGCACAGGGGCAGGCGGCTTTTGCCGGCGATTCGATTATTCTTAAGAATGTTTTCCAACGTAAATCTGGCAAGAAAAACGCTTTCTTTTTTTAATGCTCCTTCAATCGCTTTTTTCAAATCGGATGGCAGAGAAAAATTGATTCTTTTAAAACCGTCGCTAATTTTCTTCTCTATTAATTCAGCTTTGATATTTCTTTTCATAATCCAAAATTATTACCTTCACAGGGGATTAACCAACATGAAAAAGGAAAATCTAAATATTATAAACACCGTTCAGGTTTTTTACGATTTCTTCCGCGAACTGTGTCGTTTTCAACTCAACGGAATTTTTCAACTGCCTTGCAAGATCATAAGTAACTTTACCCGACGATATGGTCTTTTCCATAGCCTTTTTTATAGATTCGGAAGCTTCAGACCACCCAATGTATTCAAGCATCATACACGCCGACAGGAGCAGAGACCCCGGGTTTACTTTATCCTGATTTGCATATTTCGGAGCTGTACCATGGGTGGCCTCAAAAATTGCGGTAAAATCGCCTATGTTGGCTCCGGGAGCCATTCCTATACCCCCTACCTGAGCCGCGACCGCATCGGAAAGGTAATCACCGTTCAAATTAGGAGTTACTATCACGCCAAATTCCAAAGGCCGCAACAGAACAAGCTGAAACATAATATCCGCAATGCGGTCTTTCAGCGTAATTTTCCCTTCGGGCTGTTTTCCTCCATGCTTTTCCCATAATTCATCTTCGCTTATTACATTATCCGGAAATTCTTCTTTAGCAAGTTCATAACCCCATTTTCTAAACGCCCCTTCTGTAAATTTCTGGATGTTGCCTTTATGCATCATGGTCACGCTTTTAAAACCATTCTTAAGAGCGTGTTTTATCGCCTTCCTTATTATTCTCTTAGAACCGAATTTGCTCATGGGTTTAATCCCGATTCCCGAATCTTCTCTTATATCGGCGGCAAACTGAGCCTTGAGAAAATCGATTATCTTCCTTGCTTCCTGTGAACCTTCCTGCCATTCTATTCCCGCATATACATCTTCGGTATTTTCCCTGAAAATAACCATATTGATTTTATCAGGTTCTTTGACGGGGCTGGGAACTCCTTTATAATGCCTGACAGGACGAACACATGCAAATAGGTCCAGTTGCCGGCGTAAAGAGACATTAAGACTTCTTATCCCTCCGCCGACCGGGGTAGTCAAGGGCCCTTTTATAGCCACAATATATTCTTTTATTTTTCTGAGCGTTTCTTCGGGAAGCCAATTACCTGTCTTTTTATATGCTTTTTCTCCCGCTAAAACTTCAACCCATTCAATTTTCCTGCCTCCGGAATATAATTTTGCCACAGTCTCATCGACAACATAACGTGTAGCTTTCCAGATATCCGGGCCTATTCCGTCCCCCTCCATAAAAGCGATGCAGGGATTGTCCGGGACCACAAGTTTATTTCCTTTAACCGTAATTTTTTCAGCCAATTTTAATTCTCCATAGTTAAAATTAAGACTCGCTAATTTGCGCTTTATACTTTTCAAACCACAGATAGAAGACTTGCCTGCCGGCAGGCGGAGATAAAATCTTTATTATACAATTCTTATATCTCTTTTATCTTTTTCCCTATCTGTATATACATATATCATCTGTGGTTCAAATTCTCCTGCTTTTTTATTTTTAAATTATTTATTAAACTTCTATATCCCCGTGTTTTTTTATATGCTCAACCAGACCGCCATCCTGCAATATTTTCCTCATGGCCGGCGGCAAAGGCGAAAAAACAATTTCATCTCCGGAAGCAAGGTTAACAACTTTTCCGGATTCAAGGTCTGCTTCCAGCATATCCCCTTCTTTAATATTATCTGTATTACAGATAATCACAGGCAGCCCGACATTTATGGCATTCCTAAAAAAAATCCTGGCAAAAGACTTTGCCAGCACGGCGCTGACACCCGCGATTTTTAATATTGCAGGAGCATGCTCCCTGCTTGAACCCAGCCCAAAATTATTTCCTCCGACGACAAAATCACCCTTTTTGACAGACGCAGCGAATTCAGGCCTTGCATCTTCAAGAACATGCCTGGCAAGCTCCGGTAAATTCGACCGAAGATGAAAAAGCCGTCCCGGAGCTATCAAATCGGTGCTTATATCATCTCCGAAAATCCATGCTTTACCTTTTAATTTCACACAACCTCCAAACCGAATACAGTTAAACAGTCGAGCAGTTTAGCAGTAAAAAAAGAAAACTATTGAACTGTTTTTATCTCTCCGGTTGATATACTTTTTTATTTGCGTTTTTTATAAAAACTCTCTTGGATCGGTAATTTTACCGGTCAAGGCGCTCGCCGCGCAGGTGTAAGGCGAAGCAAGATAAATATTGCCTTCCACATTGCCCATCCTTCCCCTGAAATTCCTGTTCTGGGAAGACAGGCAATTTTCACCGTCGGCAAGTATTCCCTGATGCACGCCGACACAGGGACCGCAGCCGGGAGGATTTATTAAAGCGCCCGCTTTTACAAGTTCCGCTATATACCCCTTCTCCATTGCCTGAAGATAGATATTTTTAGATGCCGGGGTTACAAGCAAACGCGTTCCCTTCTTTACTTTTCTGCCTTTCAATAAGCGATAAGCTATCTCAAGGTCTTTTAACCTTCCGTTTGTGCATGTGCCTATGTGTACCTGATGAACTTTTATATCACCGGTTTCGGACACTTTCACGGTATTATCGACCGTATGCGGAAGAGAGACCATAGGTTCCAGTTCGGAAACATTTATCCTGAATTCCTTTTCATATACGGCATCGGGGTCGGCGTTTATTTTTTTGAAATCTTTCTCTCTCTTCATTGCTTTCAGAAAAAGCCTTGTTACATCATCTGATTCTATCAGACCTGTTTTCGCGCCTGCTTCAACGGCCATATTGGCAACCGTAAACCTGTCGCTCATATCCATATTTTTTACCGCTGAACCGGTAAATTCCAATGCTTTATAAGTAGCGCCGTCGGCTCCTATAACTCCTATAAAGTACAGGATCATGTCTTTTGCGGAAACACCGGACCCGAACTCCCCGCCGCAAATAACCTTAAAAGTTTCGGGAACCCTGAGCCATGTCTTGCCCAGGGCAATTCCCACCGCTACATCGGTTGAACCCATACCTGTAGAGAAAGCGCATAACGCGCCGCCGGTACACGTATGGGAATCGGCGCCGATCAGAATGTCCCCGGGTTTAACAAACTTCTCATTAATTATCTGATGGCAAACACCCTCTCCCGCATCAGACAAACAAGACCCTGTTTGATCGGCAAATTCCCTTAGTATATTGTGGTCATTGGAAAGTTCTTTTCTGGGGCTTGGAGCTGCGTGGTCGATGAATAAAACTGTTTTTTGGGGGTTCGCGGATTTCACCAGTCCCATTTTTTTCAGTTGATTAACGGCCAAAGGCCCTGTACCGTCCTGCGTGAGGCAGACATCCACATTTACGACAGCGATATCACCGGCTTTTACTTTTTTTCCGGCATGTTCCCCAATAATTTTTTCGGAAAGAGTTTTCCCCATTATCAAACCGTTTCTTCAAATTTTACAAGATCCTCGAATTTGATATCAAATCCCAATATGCCTATTATTTTATCGCCGGTATCCGTAACAGGAGCGGAAACAGTTATGCAAAGCCTGCCGGTAATTTTAGAAGTATAAAAATCCGTAACACAGGATTTTCCGCTGCTCATAGGCTTTACAAACCATTCCCTGTCGGAAAAATTGCTGTCATGCAGCATTGTTTCGTATTTTGCCTTATCCACTATGCTTGAAATATTCCTTGTAACTTTCCGGCCGGCCTTATCAACCACATACGCGAACTGAATAAACGGGTCTTCTTCCACAAGCGTTTCCAGCACAGGCTCGATTTTCACCGAATTCATGCTCTTTATCCCGGGTTTTTCGGCGTATTCCTCAACAAGGTGAAGAGCAATTTTCCCGGCTCTTAATTTTAAACTGTCAAAATCGGATTGAAAATACTCAGGAAGATATTTCTTCCCTTTTGATAACAATTCTTCGGGCGATACAGATGTAATTCTCCCTTCTTCATACTGTTTCATTACCCAATCAAATATCTTCTTAACCCCGGGGTGGCGTTTATCTATCTTCATATTCTCTTTCAGCCGGATATAAGTATTGAACCAGTGAACAATTCCGGCCACTCCGGATTTATCCGTAATGACTATCTCAATCGGTCGGTTCAATATCTTGGTGGTATCAAATATATTGTATATCTCCTCGTTCTTTAACACCCCGTCGGCATGAATACCGGCGCTCGTTGTATTGAATGTTTTCCCGACAAACGGGTAATTAGACGGGACATCGGCATTTATTACATCCCTGAAATAATTTCCGATATCGGTGATAGCGGCAGTATCCATACCATCATTCGTTCCTTTTAACTGCATATACTCGATAACGGCCGCCTCAACAGGGCAATTTCCGGTTCTTTCCCCGTACCCCAGCAGGCTGCCGTTTATAAAAGAACAACCGTACAGCCATGCGGCAACAGAATTAATAAGCACCTTATGAAAATCATTATGCCCGTGCCATTCAAGCAATTCACCCGGAACTCCGCCTTCTTTATGAAATGTCTCTATAAGTTTGGGGACTCCCCGAGGAAGCGAAGCTTCAGGATAAGGAAGTCCGTAACCCATGGTATCACAAAGCCTGATTTTAATCGGAATCCCCGACTTCTCGCTGATAGACATAAGTTTCTGCGCAAGAGGAAGAGCAAAACCGTAAATATCAGCCCTGGTAATATCCTCGAAATGACACCTTACCCTTATCCCCTCTGAAACAGCTGTTTCAACGATATCGATATATTTGTGAAACGCGGCCTTTCTGTCGAGTTTCAACTTGAGGTAAATATGGTAATCCGAAACAGAAGTTAAAATTCCTGTTTCTCTTAAACCGGTTTTCTTTACAAGTTTGAAATCGTCTTTTACCGCTCTTATCCAACCTGTCACTTCCGGATACTTAAACCTTTTTCCCATACATTTTTCAACCGCTTCCCTGTCTTTGCTGCTGTACAGAAAAAACTCGGAAGCCCGTATTATGCCGTTGGGTCCGCTTAAACGGCTCAACAAACTGAAAATATCGACAATCTGATTCACAGAATAAGGGGGCCTGGCCTGCTGCCCGTCGCGGAAAGTGGTGTCGGTAATAAAGATATTCTCCGGAATGTTCAGCTTCGGCGCTTTTTTATCAAAAACAATCTTCGGCACGTCAGAATAAGGGAAATAATCCCTGAACAATTCCGGCTCTTCCCTGTTTTTCAGTATAAATTTCTTCGCGGGTTTGCCAAACAATTTTATTTTCTCGCTCATATGATAAACTCTTACGCTCTTTCTGTTTTTTTATCAGCTATTATCTTTAATCCATTTTTCCAGGTCCGCTTTCTGCATAGCGCCCGATATCTGGTTTTTTACTTTGCCTTTCTCAAAAAGTATAAGCGTAGGCACGCTCAATATACTGTATTTTGAGGAAATACCGGGGCAATTATCTACATCCGCCTTGGCAAAAACGACATTATTAATACTATCGGAAACAGCTTCAAATACGGGAGCCAGCATTTTACAGGGCATACACCATTCGGCGGAAAAATCTACAAGAACCGATTTCTGGTTGTTGATAACTTTTTCTTCAAAATCAGCATCGGAAACATGAACTATCGCCATTTTTAACCTCCTTTTACTATGTTAAAAACTAAAATTGAGTGACAATGTTACCATTTAAAAACTTTCAAATGCAACAAAAATTTAACCCGTCTGATAACTTCCAAAGGATTGAAATTTAAACATAATTAATCATCATTAACCATAAAAAATAAAATTAAAATATCCCGGCATAAAAACATAAATATTGATTTATTATACCTGCTTTACAGCTCATTTAACCCATTAGAAATAGGTTGCGGTAATCCTTTTTTATAGCATACAGGTTGCATACTTGATATATACTGATATTTTTGAGGTTACCGTTCATATGATAACTTTTCATATTTAGTGACTTGACAGATACAAACACCGGGGGTATACTAGTATGGTCTTGCACAACCATTAAACATAGGGGTTAATAAAAACGTGACAAACCACTCGCTAGACAGAAATAGACCCGTTTTCCTGTATATGCAATTAACAGAAGTCCTGCGCAACAAGATAAGAGACCATACCTATAAGCCGGGCGAAATGATTCCATCCGAAGAAAAACTCAGCAAACTTTATCAGGTAAACCGCGCAACTGTGAGAAAAGCCATCGCCGAATTAATTAAGGGAGACCTTTTATATGCTGTTCCGGCTACAGGGACTTTTGTTTCAGAACCGGAAAAAGTAACCACTGCGATTTCGGCCGAAAACAAAAATCTTACTTTCTGCTGGATAATAAAGGCTTACGGATTATCGGTTTTAGGGCCTTATCACATGGATCTCCTTACCGCTATTCAATCTGAACTTTCAAGCAACAACAACCATCTTGTCTTTCAGGATATATCCAAAAACGCAGAGCTACAGTATTCCGACCATTGGTCGGGATATTTTCTCATAGGAGAATTGCCGGATAATATAATAGAAAAATGTTACGGCAGTGAATTACCCTGTGTTTTTATAGACAGCAAACCATGCAATAAAATGCCTTCGGTCATTTCTGAAAATTACATGGGCGCCAAGGAAGCCGTCAAGCATCTTGTTGACTTAGGCCACAAACGGATAGCTTATATCCATTCCGACATAGAATCTTTTGTGGCAAATGAAAGGTTCAGGGGTTATATTGATGCTTTGAAGGAATCCGGCATACCTATAGACAAAAACATCACAGCCGTAGGCGACATGCAGGTTGAAGGAGGCGTCAGGGCGACGGAAAAGATCCTGAAAGACGCCCCCGACATAACTGCAATCTTTTCGGTTAACGATGAAACCGCCATAGGCGCATTAAAAGTGATGTCTCATAAAGGGATTTCCGTGCCAAAGGATATTTCTATTATCGGATTCGATGATATCGGATGGTCAAGACATTCCATCCCTCCTCTTACAACCGTCAGGATATTCAGACCGGAACTCGCTTTCTATAGCGTAGAGCTGATGATGAATATGATTGAAAGGGACAATAACACATGCGCTCCTACAATCAGCATGCCGACAGAGCTGATTGTAAGAGAATCAACAGCGCCCGCGAAAGCCGGCTTACCAAAAGAAGGTGTGAAGTGAAAAATAATCATTTTTTAATAACAATATGCTTTTCCATTTTGTTCCTTAATTTACATACCGTTTTACCGGCATCACCAAAATTAAGCAATCCGGGCTCAGAAAAAATAGTCGAATATGAAAAATACGGGCGTTTTGAAAACCCCGGCACATTAAAGTACAAATATAAAATAATGGACCAGCCCGGCCTGGCGGCGGCAATCGGCGAAGGCATATTCCCTGATACAACATCTGTTTTTAAAGACCCCGAATATCTGAAAGCTCTGAGAACACGTAAACTCGAGGGAAAGCAATGGGATTTCATAAATACCGACGATCATATGACAAACTTTTACAAATGGGCGACTATAAATGAAGACCCGGGGGTAAAACTGTATTATACCGCTCTTGCCCTGGAAAAAGCGGGAGAATATGAACACGCGTTAAAAGCTTATTATGCGGTTATCGTAATGTTTCCCAGAGCTGTCGGATGGACATACTGGCACACACCTTTATATATGTCAAAACTCGCCTACGACAGAATAGACATGCTTTTAAGAAAACACCCCGAACTGGGTATGAAAATGAAAAACACAAAAGTCGACATAATCAACGGATTTGACAATGATCTTAAAAACGACAAGTTCTTAATAGATCCCGGTTATATCGTGGAATGCGATCCGGATGAAGTAATTCCCCCCAGGCCGGATCTTTCAAAAATGGAATCAATCGAAACAAGAGGGGGAGACTATGTAAAACTCGTAAAATATGAAAACGGCCACTGGCAGATGTTTGTCGACGGAAAACCCTTCATCATGAAAGCAATGGCATATTCCCCCAACGTTGTAGGCAGAAGCCCGGAATTCGGCACCCTTACCGTGCATAAAGACTGGCAGTTTGACGATCTGAACAAAAATGGCAGAATTGACGGTTTTTTTGATTCATGGATTGATAAAAACGCAAACAACATCCAGGACGCCGATGAACCTGTTGTCGGAGACGGAACCCTGCTCAGGGAAATGGGCTGCAATGTAATAAGATGTTATCACGGAATATATAATAAGGAACTTTTCAGAAAATTGAAAGAGGATTACGGCATTTACGCAATAGTCGGTAATTATATAGGCGTTTATGCTGTTGATTCCGGAGCTACATGGCTGGAAGGGACTGATTACACAAACTCGGAACAGAAAAAAAACATGCTTAAAAGCGTACGCGACATGGTCGAAGACCTGAAAGATGAAGACTTCATAATAATGTGGGTGCTCGGCAATGAGAATAATTACGGAAACGCAAATAATTCCCAGTCTCATCCGGACGCTTACTATTCCTTCGCAAATGAGGCGGCAAAATTAATTCACGAATTAGACCCGATGAAAAGGCCCGTCGCAATCTGCAACGGCGATGTATTTCTTATCGACAAATGCGCCGAATTCGCGCCGGATATAGATGTGTATGGTTCTAACTGTTACAGAGGCACCTTCGGATTCGGAAACCACCTGTGGTCGGATATAAAAAATATTTATGACAGGCCGGTCCTGATAACGGAATACGGGTGCTCCGCTTACTTTAACAACCAGAGCCTTGAATACGGAGAAGAAAAACAGATGCTTTATCATAAAGGCAACTGGGAAGATATAGCTTTTAACGCGGCGGGAGAGAGCGGCGAGGGTAACGCGATAGGCGGTGTTGTCTATGAGTGGGCTGATGAATGGTGGAAAAGGATGGACCTGACGGATGCCGCCGTACAGGATACCATTCCCAGTTTCGGAGCGCCTATGCCCGACGGATGGAGTCATGAGGAATGGCTGGGAATAACATCACAGGGTGACGGCAAAAACAGCCCCTTCTACAGGCGTTTGAGGCCGGCCTATTTTTATTATAAAGAAGTCTGGAATAAGGATTGACTACAAAATTTCTGTCTGTTAATCTTTTAAAATCTGAAAAATGAGCTATCATAAGGAGGAATGAACGATGAAGAAATGTATATTATTTACTTTCGCCATTCTTGTCACAAGCTTTGCGGTAGGCGTTGATTTTCCTTTCAATGTCTACACAGATAATATGGCAAAAGGAAACCATTACGTGCCTTCGGGCTGGATGGGAGACGTAGGCGCAATTCAGGCAAATCAAAACTGCACAGAAACCCCTTACACCGGAAAAACATGTATAAAAATAACTTATACGGGAAAAACAACAAATAGCCAGGGTTGGATAGGAATATACTGGCAAAACCCTGCCAACAACTGGGGAAGTTCCAAAGGCGGTTATAACCTTACCGGCGCAAAAGCTCTTGAATTCTGGGCTCGCGGCGAAAAAGGCGGAGAAACCGTAGAATTTAAAATGGGAGGAATCACCGGGGAATTTTCCGATACCGATACAGTTTCCGGCGGCCCTACAACCCTTACAAACGAATGGAAAAAATATTCAATAGATCTTTCAGGCGCCGACCTCAGCTATATCAGCGGCGGATTCTGCTTCGCGGCTTCGCAACTTGACAATCCGGACGGAGCCGTATTTTATTTAGACGACATTCAATACGTGCAGTAAATTCTCACAGCGCCGGAAAAGCGGACATGCTTTTCCGGCGCCTTTAAGGAGATCTCATGAAAAAACGGTTTTTTTATATTATCTGTTCCCTTTCGATAATTATCCTGGTATTGCTTTTTTCCATCAGGGTTTCCCCTTTCAAGGAAGATTTCGGCGTAACGCCCAAAAAAATATCTCTGGCGTCATACATGCTATCCAAGGCTAATTATTTTTTCGATGAGATCAACGCCGTTCCTCAAAACGTATTCATAGAAACGGAAAACGAAAAATCCCAAATGGTGGTAAACAACAATCCCTTTTTTATAAAAGGAGTATGCTATTCCCCTATTTCGGTCGGACAGGACGGCTCTTATGATTTTTACAGAGACCCGAACAGGCCATGGACCATAGACGGTCCTATGATGGAAAATATGGGTGTCAATACAATCAGGCTATACAAACCCAGTCCGTTCCCCGAAGCCACAAAACAGGTTATAAGGTATTTTTACAAGAAACACGGCATTATGTCCATTATGGGGCACTACCTCGGGCTCTGGAATTCCCCGAATTACGGCGATAAGGAATTCACTGACGCCATAAAAACAGATGTCATAGCCATGGTAAAAGAATACAAGGATGAGCCCGGAATACTTTTCTGGCTGCTCGGAAATGAAACAAACATAAGTTTCGGATACGAAGAAATAAACCCGTGGTCAACGCCTGAAATAGATGAAATCAAAAATCCTTATGAAAGAAGAATCGCGAAAGCAAAATTATTTTATTCCTTTGTCAACGATATCGCAAAAGCAATAAAGGAAATAGATCCGAACCATCCGGTAGCTTTAGGAAATTCCGACGCGACTTTTCTGGAGATAGCAAAAGAAGTTACACCTGATATAGATCTTGTCGCATCCAACGTATACAGGGGCAAAACATTCGGAAACTTCTTCAGGCAGGTCCAGCGCAAATACGGCAAACCGGTTGCTGTTGTCGAATTCGGCTGTGACGCCTATGATGCCCATAAAGCAAGGGAAGACCAGGACACACAGGCAGTATTCATCTCTTCCCAGGTAAAAGACCTCATCGAAAACAGTTATTACGGAACAGGTATTGGGAACTGTCTCGGAGGATGTGTTTTTGAATGGAACGACGAATGGTGGAAATACAATGACGGCGGTTACGACACACAGGATGAAACAGGCAGCTGGTCCAAAGGGGAATATTATAAAGACATAGAAGCTCCCGGTAACATGAACATGAATGAAGAATGGTGGGGCATCAATTCCCTGTCCGACAAAAATGAACTCGGCGTTGAAAAACGCATACCGAGAAAAACATATTATGAACTTAAGGCGCTCTACACTCAGGATTTACTTCCTAAAAATGTAAAAGAAGAGAATCTTCAGGAATAAAATGCCTGTTAAGAGATTTGTTTTTTGTCTGCTTATTATCTGTTTTGCCGGTTTACCCGTTTCTTTTTGCGGTTCCGAAAGCGCTGAAATTTCATCGTTTTCGGCCGAATACCTGCAAAAAATCTATTTCTGGCTGAAACTACAACAATCTCAAACCACTGGGCTTGTGGAAAGCTTCAGTGAAACAGGAGATGTCGAGCTTTCCGCGCAGGCATCCACATATGATCAGGCTGTAGCAGGAATATGCTTCCTCCTTATGGGTGATTATGAATCCGCAGATAAAATACTGCTTTTTTTCGACAACCGCTGGAATGACAGGGGCTACATAAATTTTTATAATACCATAACCGGAGACTTCGGGATTGAAACGCGTATCCACACGGGCCCCAATCTCTGGATTGCCCTGCTCGCCCTGCAATATGACAAATTCACCAACACAGAAAGATACTCACCTCTCGCAAGAAAAATCGTAAGGTGGGTGGGAGACACTATGCCGCATAAAGACGGAGGCATAGCCATGAGTTACCTTAATGATACGGTGCCATGGAGAGAGGTTTACTCGACCGAAAACAATATAGATTATTATGCCCTTACAAAAATCCTGGAAGAAAATGCGGATTCTGAAATCGAAAAGGCTTTTTTCCATAAAGAAAAAAGGGGCGTCGCCGACTGGCTTAAAAACGTAGTTTTTGACCAGCAAACAGGTGTTGTTTACAGGGGTTTTAACGATAACGGATTAGACCGGACACTCGCGCTTGACACAATATCATGGATGATAACCGCATTATCACCGGAATTCACAAATGAAAATTTCGGCATAGCCCCCGATTTTCTTGTCGAATTCGCGGAAAAAGAATTTATGATCAAAGACAAAGGGATTGAGGGGTTCGATTTTACCGACAAAACAAACACCGAAAAGACCGGAAGGAACAGGGTCATATGGCTTGAAGGCACCGGACAGATGGTCAACACATATATGGCTCTCCACGAGTATAACATCGAAAAATTCAAGGAACTAAAAGATACATATCCGAAAGCCGCGGCTAAAATGGCTGAAAAAGCCGATTATTACGTTTACAACGCGACTTTTTTCCTCGGCGAAATGGACAAACTGAAAGTGGAAGAAAAAAAATATCTAATTGACCCTTCAGTCACTCAAACACTTGAAGTCCTGGATTTTCTCTGTTCTTACCATTCTCAAAAAGCGAATAAAGGCAATCTTTTCAGCAAAGGCAGGGCCGAACACTATGCCAAACTCATGGATAATCTCGCTAAAAAAATATCCGAAGCAGAAACAGTCGAAACAGCCGGTATCCCTTACTCCTCCAGACCCTATATTTACACCTTTGCCGACGGCTGGCTGACTCCTCATGAAAAAAGCACAAATACCGACCCGACTGCCGCGAGCGCCACAAGCTGGAGAATAATCTGCGCCTATATAAACCCGTTTAAACCGCTGGGCAGGTTCGGCAGGACAAAACTACCGAAAATAAAAACCATTGATATACCCAGCGCAGATTTTGATTTCGATATCATGTCGCTCCCTCCCGCCCTTAATTCGTCAGGGCTTTTAAAAGGCGCTTTTGACAATTTGAACAACGGCAATATCCTGTTAGCGGAGGAATACTCACTCATAGTCGCGGATAAATATAAAGCCGAAGCAGTAAAACAGCAGGAGGAAAAACTGAAAAACGAGAAGGATTTAATCTACTGGGAAGAAGGGGATTACAAATCAAAAGCAAAAATATTCAAATACGACAAATTGAATGATGTGGGAACCGCGCTTTTTATACTGGGAAAAATCTACTTTGACCAGCGCAAATACAAAGAGTCTTTACTGTGCTTCAAAACATTGGTCGAAAAGTTTTATCTTGCGCAAACATGGGATCCAAACGGCTGGTTCTGGCCGCCCGCAAGCGCGGCGCAGACCGAATATCTTGATATATACCCTGAACTGAAATAGGTTTAATCCTAATAAACAACCCTGTATAAATACAAACCCTGCGGCGGGGCTATCGGCGAGGCGCCTGACCTGCTCCTGCTGGACAAGATTTTTTTAATCTCCTCCGTTTTCTTTTTTCCCCTGCCCGCATCCACAAGCGTTCCCACAATACTCCTCACCATTTTATAGAGAAAACCGTCGCCTGTAATATCAATCTGTATTTTTGATCCGGTCTTTTTTATATCTATACTGTAAATCGTTTTTACGGGGTTACCCGTTTTCCCTTTAGTGTTAACTCCAAAAGAAGAAAAGTCATGTCTGCCCAAAAGATGCTTAGCCGCCTTTTTCATTTTTCCTGTTTCCAGACGGTACGGGATAAACCAGACCCTGTTTCTTTCAAGTGCCGGCGGTGTTCTGCCGTTGAAAATAATATATCTGTAATGTTTAAGTTTTGCCGAATATCTGGAATGAAAATTAATATTCGTTTCCGACACTTTTTTTACGGATATTCCTTCGGGAAGCCATGCATTCAAAGCTTTCTGCATTTTCCGGCATGATAGACCGTTGTCGGTAAAAAAATTTGCTGTTTGCGCTTTGGCATGAACACCGGCATCAGTCCTGCCGGAACCGGAAACCCGGACTCTATGGGACAATATCTTTTCAAGTGTTTTCTCGATTGCATGCTGTACGGTCGGAGCGTTATTCTGGGTTTGCCAGCCGCTGAAAAGCAAACCGTCATACTCAATTACCAGTATTATGTTTCGGGATAATTTAGTTTCGCTTTCAGCAGCCATTATTTTTCCCGCCGGCGGCAGTTTCATTCGGCACCCGGGATATCCTTCCCGATACCCGCATCCTTCAGACGGCACTAAACGGAGTGGTTAACATAAGAGCACAACCCTGTATTTCATTTTTTCAGGCTTATACAAATACAGGGCCGTTATAAATACTTCAGCAGTTCTTCCGCGATCTGCACCGCATTAAGAGCGGCGCCTTTCCTGATCTGGTCACCTACTACAAAAAATGACAAACCGTTGGGCACGCTGTAATCCTCGCGCAGCCTGCCCACGGCGCAATCATCTTTGCCGCTCCAGTAAAGAGGCATAGGATATACATTTCGGGAAGTGTCATCATATAACTGCACACCCGGAAAACCTTTTATGAGTTCCCTTGCTTTTTCAACGGTCACTTTTGACTCGGTTTCAATATTTACGGCAACCGAATGCGCCCTGAAAACAGGAACCCTCACAGTAGTGCAAACCGCAACCAGTTTATTATCCCCCAGAATTTTCCTGGATTCATTATGAAGTTTCATTTCTTCATTGGTAAAACCGTTCCCGGCAAAAGCATCAATATGGGGTATGACATTAAATGCTATCTGATAAGGGAAAATAGCGCTTTTCAGTTCTTTTTTGTTTGCCCAATCCAATATCTGGTCTTCAAGCTCTTTTATGGCCTTAGCGCCCGCCCCCGAAACAGACTGGTAACTCGAGGCAACAATTCTTTTGACACGTGAAAACTTATGAATCGGCGCAATGCCCATCAGGGCTACGGCGGTAGTGCAGTTCGGGTTTGCAATTATACCCTTTTTTCTGTAATTTTTCACTTCATGGGCATTGATTTCCGGCACAACAAGGGGAATATCAGGTTCCATCCGGAAAGCGCTTGTATTATCTATAACGACAGCGCCCGCTTTTACCGCGGAGGGAACAAATCTTTTGCTGACAGACCCGCCTGCGCTGAAAAAAGCAATATCAATATTTTTAAACGAATCTTCTGAAAGGATTTCTATCTTTTTTGAGGAAGCTCCAAATACAAATTCCTTTCCCCCGGACCGTTCAGACGCAAGCCCTTTAATGTTATTCACGGGGAATTTCTTTTCCTGCAGGATAGAAATAATTTCCTGTCCTACAGCGCCCGTTATTCCGGCTATGGCAATATTATACTTTTTCATATTTCTCCGTTTTGAATTAATTCCTCTTTTTATAAAGCGCTGACTACAAGGTCTCCTACTTGAGTCGTGCTGTAACCCATCTTGCCGGCTGAAAGGCTCTTTAATTTAGGTGTTATGCCCATAACGGTTTTTTCTATCGTTTTTCCGGCATTTTCCTCTCCTATAACCTCCAGCATCATACCCCCGGCGCAGATGGCAGCCAGAGGATTAATGACATTTTTACCCGTATACTTAGGAGCAGAACCTCCTATAGGCTCAAACATCGAAACACCTTCCGGGTTGATATTTCCGCCTGCGGCTATACCCATACCGCCCTGGATCATCGCTCCAAGGTCCGTAATGATATCGCCGAACATGTTATCCGTTACGATAACATCAAACCACTCGGGATTCTTAACCATCCACATACATGTTGCGTCAACATGGGCATAATCCCGTTGTATATCTTTATAATCTTTTTCGCCGATTTCATGGAATGCCCTCTCCCACAAATCAAAAGCGTATGTTAAAACGTTGGTTTTACCGCAAAGTGTAAGTTTTTTGGTTTTATTCCTCTTTCTTGTAACTTCAAACGCGTATCTCAGGCATCTTTCAACGCCTTTTCTCGTATTAATGGATTCCTGAACCGCCACTTCATCTTTTGTGCCTTTTTTCAGATAACCGCCTGTTCCCACATACAGGCCTTCCGTATTTTCTCTCACAACCACAAAATCTATATCCTCCGGTTCCTTGTCCTTGATGGGCGTCCAAACACCCGGATAGAGTTTGACAGGCCTCAAATTAATATACTGGTCAAGAGAAAAACGGAGATTCAGCAATATGCCTTTCTCAAGGACTCCCGGTTTTACGTCAGGATGCCCTATGGCGCCAAGATAAATCGCGTCGACTTTCCTGAGCTCTTTCACGGCCGATTCAGGAAGGGTTTCTCCTGTTTTTTTATAACGTTCCCCTCCAAAATCATAATTTTCAAAATCAAGTTTGAACCCGAATTTCTGGGAAACAGCCTTTAAAACCTTAATACCCTCATTTATTACTTCGGGGCCTGTCCCATCGCCCGGAATTACCGCGATTTTATATGATTTTTTCATTACTTATTCCTTTCAGATTTTTTTTCACTTTGAGCCGTAACATATTTCATCAACCCGCCGGATTTAATCAAATTTCTCATAAATTCCGGTATGGGGTTGGCTTCGTATTCCTTCCCGGTAGTCAGATCCTTTATCAATCCGGTTTCGGGGCTAACCTGAATTTCATCCCCCTCTTTTATGTTTTCAGCGGCTTCCGGACAATTAAAAATCGGAAGCCCCATGTTAAAAGCATTGCGAAAAAATATCCTCGCGAATGAAACAGCTATAATACAGCTGATTCCCGCCGCTTTTATGGATATAGGCGCATGTTCTCTCGAAGAACCGCAGCCGAAATTTTTACCGCCTATTATGATATCCCCTTTCGAGATTTTTCTGATGAAATCAGGGTCGGCGTCTTCCATGCAATGCTTCGCCAACTCAGCCGGGTCAGAGCTGTTAAGGTACCTGGCCGGAATTATCTCGTCAGTATTTATATCATTTCCGAATTTCCACGCTTTGCCTTTAAACATAATCATATGCTCCTGACATACTACTTCAATATCTCTTCAGGTGAAACTATTTTGCCCTTTACGGCAGACGCGGCAGCCACGGCCGGCCCCGAAAGATAAACCTTGCTTTTCGGATGTCCCATCCTGCCTACAAAATTCCTGTTTGTCGTGGCAAGAGCTTTTTCCCCGGCGGCAAGTATTCCCATATGCCCCCCGAGACACGGCCCGCACGTGGGAGTGGAAACCACCGCTCCGGCTTTGATAAATATTTCAATCAGCCCTTCGTTCAAAGCTTCAAGATAGACTTTCTGCGAACCGGGTATTATAATGCATCTCAAATATTTTGCAACCTTCTGACCTTTCATTATCCGGGCGGCTATTCTTAAATCTTCAATTCTTCCGTTGGTACAGGAACCTATAACGACCTGGTCCAGTTCAACATCTCTGAGGTCCGAAACAGGCTTCACATTTTCCGGAAGATTCGGACATGCGACCTGCAACTCGATACTGTCCGTATTTATTTTAATAACATCCGAATACGAAGCATCGGGATCGCTATCGTAGAAAGTGTATTTCTTTTTCGCTCTCCGGCTCACATATTCTTCAGTTATGCTGTCCGGTATGAAAATACCGTTTTTAGCCCCGGCTTCAATCGCCATATTGGCCATCGAAAAACGACCCGCCATATCCACATATTTCAAGGCAGGCCCCGTAAATTCCATCGCCTTATACAATGCGCCGTCAACTCCTATCCTGCCTATTGTATAAAGTATAAGGTCTTTGCCGGAAACCCACTTTTTAAGCTTCCCGGTATACACAAACTTGATTGTTTCCGGAACCTTAAACCATGCCTTGCCTTCAACCATGGCCGCAGCCAGATCAGTGCTTCCAACACCGGTTGAAAAAGCTCCGAGAGCGCCGTAAGTGCAGGTATGGCTGTCAGCTCCTATTACAATCTCCCCGGGTAAAACTATGCCCTGCTCGGGAAGAAGCACATGTTCTATCCCGACTTCTCCTATTTCAAAATAATGGGTTATCCCGTATTTCTTCGCAAAATCCCTTAGAATTTTACAGTGTTCCGCGCTGGCAATATCTTTATTCGGGGTAAAATGGTCCGGCACAAGCACAATCTTGTCCTTATCGAATACATTTTTTACTCCCGTTTTTTCGAATTCTCTTATTGCTATCGGAGCAGTAACATCATTACCTAATGCAATATCCACATCGGCAATAATCAATTCCCCGGGATACACTTTATCCCTAAGCGCATGAGCGGCTAAAATTTTTTCAGTTATAGTCATTCCCATATAATAAACCTATAATTTCCCAATATTTATATTTTGCGATTTAAGAGTGATAATTATATAATCTTACCAAATTCAGTGCAACCCAATTTTACGTAATTTTTTAATATTTAATCCGGTTATGAAAGAAAAAACTCTTTCCAAAAAAATAATTTATAAAGGCAAGATATTAGACCTTGAAAAGGCTCTTGTCAAGCTTGTTAATGGAGAAAAAGCCGAGCGCGAAGTCATAAGGCACAATGGAGCGTCAGCCGTAATAGCCGTAGAAAAGCCGGATAGCATTATCCTTATCAGGCAATTCAGATATCCTGTCGGAAAAACCCTTTTCGAAATACCGGCTGGCAGGATTGATAAAAATGAGTCCCCACTGGATTGTATAAAGCGTGAAATGGCGGAAGAAACAGGATATAAATTAAAGAACATAACCAAACTTTTGGATTTATACCCCTGTGTCGGCTACAGTGATGAGGTAATTCACATTTACAAAGCCGAAACGGGAAAAAGAGGGAAACCAAGGCCCGAATCCGATGAAAATATCAGAATCAGCAGGGTAAAACTCCCGAAAGCGCTGGAAATGGTGCGAAAAGGTAAAATAAAAGACAGCAAAACGATAATAGCCATTCTCGCTTTAAAAACCCTCATAAAGTTATAAATTCATCAAAACCGCTACTTCATCGCAATCCGGAAATTTCGGGCAGTTTATGCATTCGCTCCAGACTTTATGCGGTAAAATTTCTTTTGATACCTTTTCAAATCCGAGTTTCTCGAAATAATGGGGTTTATACGTCAAAGCAAAAACCTTTTTCATTTCCATTTCAACCGCTTCTTTCAAACACGACTGCACCAATTTTGTGCCTATCCCCTGCCTCATAAAAGATTCATGGACCGCCAGAGATTTTATTTCGGCCAGATCCCCCCATACAACATGAAGGGCGCAACATCCGATAGGAAGCCCTTCCTCAGTAGCCACCCAGAAATCCCGTATATTCTCATATATCAGGCTTAAAGGCCTGGCAAGCATGTCTCCTTTTTCCGCGTAAAACTTGATCAAGCTGTGGATTTGTTTTGCGTCACTGATTTTTGCTTTTCTTATTTTTACTTCCATTTTTCTTCCCTTCGTAGACACCCATTTTCCTGAATTTATTATACCTGCTTTGCGTAAGTTCTGAAACAGGAACTTTCTGCAGTTCTTTTAAGTTTCTTACTAAAACTTTTTTCAAACTGCCGGCGACTTCATCGGAATCCCTGTGCGCCCCGCCCGAAGGTTCCTTAACAATCTCATCAACTATTCCGAGTTTTATCAGGTCATCGGCCGTGAGTTTTAACGCGTCGGCGGCGACTTTCGCTTTTGACCTGTCTTTCCATAATATCGCGGCGCAGCCTTCCGGTGAGATAACAGAATAATATGCATTCTGCAATATTAATATCCTGTCGCCGACTCCTATCCCAAGAGCTCCGCCGGAACCGCCTTCTCCTATTATTACGCATATTATAGGAACTTTTATTAAAGACATCTCTCTCAAATTTACAGCTATCGCTTCGGCTTGCCCTCTTTCTTCCGCCCCTATTCCGGGATAAGCCCCGGGAGTATCGATAAAAGAGACCACCGGGATTCCTGTTTTTTCCGCGATTTTCATCAGGCGAAGCGCTTTTCTGTATCCTTCGGGGTGAGCGCAGCCAAAATTCCTCATCAGGTTTTCTTTTGTATCTCGTCCTTTCTGATGTCCTATCGCCATTATTTTAATGTCATCTATTTCCGCAAGCCCCCCGATTAAAGCCCTGTCATCCGAAAATCTCCTGTCCCCGCGCAATTCAAGGAATGAGCTGAATATCCTTTCAGCGTAATCAAGGAAATAAGGTCTCTTCGGATGGCGGGCTATCTGCACTCGCTGTGACGCCGAAAGCCCGGAAAAGACTTCATCTTTTATCTTCTTCAGCTTGACCTGAAGACCTTTAATCTCTTCCGAAACATCTATCCCCTCTTCGGCAGAGAATTTTCTCAAATCCGAAATTTTTCTTTCCAATTCCAATATCGGTTTTTCAAAATCTAACCCGCCGCCGTTCATAGTATCTCCACTGGTCCATTTAATCGACAATCGTTACTTCTGTCCCTACAGGTATTATTTTAAATATCTCTTCAACATCGTGATTATACATCCTGACACAACCCGCGCTGCTCTGATATCCTATGGTCTCGGGTTCTGTTGTCCCGTGTATCCCGTAACTTTTATAAGGTTCATTAAACCCCATCCACCTGCTCCCCAAAATATTTCTCGGGTCTTCGGGAGGGATGCCTTTCCACGGCGGATTTTCAATTTTATTGATTATATTAAACTTGCCCGTCGGAGTCGAATTTTCCACGCCTGTACCTACCGTATAAATCTTAAACATTTTGCTGTCCGCCAACAACATAAGCTTGTTCTGGGATTTATCAATCGAAATTGAAAATGTAACTTTGGGGACCTTTAAGCTTTGTCCTGCCCTTATAAGTCCGGTGTCCAGTTTGTTAATATTCTTTATCAAATCAATCGTTGTATTATACCTGTTCGCTATCCTGGAAAGGGAATCGCCATTCTCGACAATATAATTTTCAGCGAAAGGATTCTCCTTTTCGGAAAAGAGAATCAGTATATTGGCATCCCCGAATTTTTCCTGGGCGCTTTCGGCAAAATCCGAATTCGGGTAATTTCTTACAACATCGACAAATCTTTCCTTCGCGGCGGCAGGATAGCCCTGTTTGAGTTCTATAAGCCCCATAAAATAACTGCTTGACCCGGCAAAAACATCCGAACTGTATTTCCGCAGAACTTCGGAAAAATAATTTTCCGCCGCATTAAGGTCCCCGCTCTCAAACGCAAAAAGACCGAGGTTATAAAGAACTTCGGCTTTCCTGTCCTCTATATTTCCTAATTGTCCCACTTTTTCCCATGCGTCAAAGGCTTCGGGTTTATTAAGTTTTGTCAGGCACCTTGCATAATATATAAGGCTGTCACGGCCTAAATTGGTTTCCTTCTGCGATGAGTAGGCCCTCTGGAATTTCTCCGAAGCAGCGATATAATCACCGGCCGAATACATTTCCCGGCCTGCTTCAAAAGAGGTGTTTGCCATCTTCATGGAAACAGCTTTATGCGCAATTACAACACCCGCTATCAATAAACCTATAAGAATAAGCATTAAGAAATGTTTGGCTTTCATTTTAATTCCTCCGCATATAATAAATTATCAGATAACCAATTTACCAGCTTAAAACAGCTCATCCTGTTTTAGACCCTTAATACAAACTTTTAACGTAGTTCAAATCCCTTATCACAAACCCCGCGCTGGGATACCTTTTACTTTTATCTTTATCAAGACATTTTAAAATTATATTTTCAAGCTTATCAATATTCCTGCCGTTTGGCCGGGATAATGGTTTAGGCAAAGACCTGGGATTAAGGTGAAGCCTGTAAACTTCTTCCTTTGAACTGCCCGTAAAAGGCACATTACCCGCAACCATTTCATAAAAAATAATGCCGATAGAATATATGTCACACCTCTCATCAACTCTTTTGTTCAGGATCTGGTCGGGAGAAATGTAAGACGGGCTGCCTGATACATTGAAATTATTCCAAAAAAAATTCTTTTTGGGAACAGCCAACCCGAAATCAATTATCTTCACCTTCTTTTCCTGTGTCAGAAGGATATTCTCCGGTTTCATATCCCGGTGAATAAAACCAGCTTTGTGAATCGCATTAACACCATAGGCGACGGACACCATGATATCCAGCAGCAATTTAATATTTTTTAAAGACTTGTCCGCAATAGCATCTCTTAACCGGCCGCCGTCAATAAGTTCCATGACATAAAAAACAGAATCGCCCTCTGAGCATATATCAAGGACTTTGACAATATTTTCGCCTTTAATCTTTTGCGCTACTTTCGCCCCGTAAAGAAATTTGTTCTTTGCATTAGCGCCTGAATTCGACATCGGGCTGAACAGCTTTAACGCAAAATGTTCCCCCGTTTCACGCTCTTTAACCTCATAAACTTCAGAAAATGTTCCGTGTCCGATTTTTTTTACTATATGGTATTTCCTGAATTCCATTTATTTGGTGTCTTCCGAATCACTTTTCAATTTTAACTGCATGTCTTTCGACTCTCTTGATATCTCCTTCAGCATCTGCATAGCCTTCTGCGCGTTTTCCTGCACGGACTTCAAATCATCCCTTGCCTTTTTTTCCAGGTCGCTTCTGTAAAGAAGCAATTCAACTCTTCCGAATACAACTGTCATCAGGTTATTGATGTTATGCGCATGTCCGCGTATTCTCGCAACCATGCCATCCAGTTCCCGAACCCATTTTTTATCAATCATCTTTTACCCTTTCCTTACCGGCAGGTAAATTCTTATCTTTAACACCATAAAACCATTTGCGCGCCGGTTTCGCATTGCTCAAAGGCCCGGCCAGCGCATAAAACATGAACAGGAACAGAAGAGAAATTTCTATATTCAATAATACAACCCCGATACAGATTACTATCAGGACGAGATATAGAAAGTTTTTCTGCCTGAAAACGTTAAAATCATAAAGGGTGGGATACCTGATATTGCTCACCATCAGGTAAGAAAGAAGAACCAGAACCGGGGGAAAAGTAAAAATGACCATCCATGAATCATATGGGATTCTATACTTTTCAACCGTTATAAACATCATTGCTATAAGGCCCGCGGCGGCCGGTGTAGGCAGACCGCGAAACGACTTTTTCTCGGAAAGGCTTGATGAAATCTGAGTGTTAAAACGGGCAAGACGCAGCGCGGCGCAAGTACAATAAAGGAAGGATATGCCCATACCCGTCCTTCCCATTCTAGACAAGGCCATCGCATAGACTATGAATACAGGCGCTATCCCGAATGATACAAGATCGGCGAGCGAATCGTATTCCATGCCGAAGTTACTGTAGGATCCCTGGATTCTGGCAATGGAACCGTCAAAAAAATCAAATACCATAGCAAGAAAAACAAGCATAGCGGCCTGTTTGAGATTCCCGTTGTAAATACACATGAGAGCTATAATGCCGCACAGGAAATTGGCGGTTGTAACCAGGTTGGGTAATATATAAATCCTTTTCAAGTTTTCTCCCCTATCAGCGTCAGCCCTGCCTTAACCTTCTGGCCCAGATCGACTTTCAAACTGAAACTCTCATCCATAAAAACATCAACTCTTGAACCGAACATTATTATTCCTATTTTATCACCGGCATTCACAATTTCGGAAACTTTTACGCGATTTTTTATGCGTCTTGCTATCAAACCGGCCAGCTGCTTAATTAAAACACGCTCTCCTTCAGACTCAAAGCCTATGGCGCATGCTTCATTCAGTTCCGAGGCTTTCGGGTTAACGGCATTTAAATACTTCCCTTTCGAATGCTCCATAAAAACGATTTTGCCTCCTATGGGGGCAAGGTTCACATGCACATTAAACACCGACATAAAAATACTGACTCTTGTAACTTCCTTATCAAAGAACGCGCCGGGGACAACACGTTTTATCTGAACAACCCTGCCGTCGGCGGGAGATAGCACCATTCCTCTCTTATAAACAATCCGCCTTTGGGGCTGCCTGAAAAAACATACCAGAAACAAAGAAGCAAAAAGAAGGATAAAACCCGCCGTATAATACCGCAGGGTTACGAATAATACAAAAGCGAACAGTGAAATTAAAATATGGAAATAGCCTTCTCTAGCCAAAGGAATTTTCATTTTATGAATTAATTCTCTTCTGATATCTTATTCTGGATTTTCCTCGAAAAATCAAGGTTCTCGATCGGGCTTACAACGGAAGTCGAAATATTGGATAAATGCCCGTCCACTCTTTTGAAATACCTCGCTATCAGAGCATATACCACCCCTTTATTGCAATTTAGCCTGTCATCCAGAATAGAATTTATTATAGCATCGCATTTCTTGCCTATCTGAATCGAAGCGCCTATGGATTTAAGCGCTTTTTCTTCATTTTCCTCGGCAAAGGCCTCTTTCGTCCTTTGGAAATTGACCTTAATCTCTTCTCCTATGGCATTAATCTCTTCAAAGTATTTATCCTTAAAAACCTGTTTACCGAATTTAAATTTTTCGGCAACCTGGAATATGTTTTTGCAATAGTCGCCTATCCTCTCGGCATCCTTTACTATACTCATAAGCACAAGGCAGGAAGGAATATCCATTTCGGGGTTAACCGACAGGTGCGTTACTATCTGCCTTCTTATCAAACGCTCATTTTTGTTAATCTTTATATCCCTCATATACAATTCATCCCTGATTATTTCGGGCTGTAATCTCGCGGTAAATACGTCTTTCGCGTTGACAAACATCCATTCCGCATCTACAAGCATAGATTCAAATTCAGACATCATACTTTGAAGAGGCCTTTTATTCCTCCATATATTTATTATCCTTTTAAACATTCTTCCAGCTCCTTTCTCTTATTATATCAAAAAAGCCTGCTTAAAAATATAAGAAGCGCGGGCAGGACAAAAAACACCGTTAAAATGTAAATTACCGCATTCCTTCTTTTGGTTATACAATATGTCGATACCCAATCAGAAATCTTCAAAGGGACTTTTTTAAGAGGATACCATATCATCACGCCAAATGAGTTGAACATCAGATGGACAAACGCGACGACAATGGCCGGCTGGCTTGCAGTTGCCAAAGCGGCAAGCATAGCCGTTACCGTCGTCCCTATATTAGCCCCCATCATATACGGGAATACCTGCGCAGGCGTCAGTATACCCGCGCCCATTATAGGCACTACAAGCGACGTGGTAACTGAACTGCTCTGAACAAAAGATGTAAGGACCAGCCCCAGAAGCAAGCTTAACATCCCGTGCCGGAAAACATACCTGTCGAAAAAAGCTTCCACTCTGGAAAGCATCATGGATCTCATTACTTTCACTATAAGAGTCAAAGAAATAAATAAAATAACAAACGATATCGAAATCATTATTATGCCCGCCGCCACATCACTAACGCACAAGCCGTTCGTAATATATTCCTTCAGGATATTTACGGGCGCTCCTATTACCTTCGAAAACAAGCCTTCTCCGCTTATGAATTTTATGTCCATAACATACTTCGCGCAGAAACCTGCCGATTTCTGCAGGAAACCCGTAGCCATCTCAAGGGGAAAAAGTATCATCACGGTAAGGACATTGAAATGATCGTGCAGGATTGCCCCGTGGAATGCCCTTTCAAATTCCTCTTTCCTTGTAATATGCCCTAGCGAGACGAGTGTGTTTGTAACGCTTGTCCCTATATTGGCTCCCATCACTATCGGTATTGCATTTGTGACGGTAAGCATCCCTCCTCCGACCAGGCCCACCACAATAGACGTAACGGTAGAGGAAGACTGTATGATACTGGTTGCAAGTATACCTATAAAAAGGCCTATAAACCTGTTGGATGTCGAATTTATCAGCATTTCGGCAAAATTTCTGCCGAACATTTTAAATGACGAACCCATCATTTTTATACTGACCAGAAACAAGTAAACCAGAAAAACAGCGATTACGGCTTTAATAAAACTATGCGCGTTTGATTCAGATCTGAATAATTTCCCGATGATGCGGTTCATCCTTTAATCCCTTTCGATTTCCGGTTTAAATTGCCGAATTTATATCATACTATCACAAAAGTTTTCAATGCTATAATTTTTTCATATTTTGCTTTGTAAAATTTTATACACTTTAATAATATATATGAAACTTAAAGCTGTATAAGGCACGCTATGAAAATCACGGAAATATTAAAAAAGACGAACCCATCATTTTCCTTTGAATTCTTCCCGCCCAAAACCGGGGAGGGATTGATATCTCTTTACAAGACAATATCCGAGCTTGAAAAAATCGGCCCGGCTTTTATCTCCATAACCTACGGCGCAATGGGAAGCACAAGAAAAAAGACCCTTGAATTGATAGAAAAAATCAAGAAAAGCCTGAAATGCGAAATAATGGCCCACCTGACATGCATAGGTTCCGGCGCCGAAGAGATTTCTTCAATCGTGTCAAAACTGAAAAAACTCAATATTTCAAATATTCTGGCTCTGCGGGGCGATATCCCGGAAGATTATCCCGAAATGAGCAAAGTAAAAAATGATTTCCTGTATGCCGCCGACCTTGTAAGCTTTATAAAGAAGCTTGACGGCTTCTGTATCGGAGTAGCCGGTTATCCGGAATGCCATAAAGATTGCCGGGACATAGATACTGACATCAACCATCTTAAAGAAAAAATCAATGCCGGGGCGGAATTTATAATTACCCAGCTTTTTTTCCATAACGAATATTATTATTCTTTCGTTGAAAAAATCAGAAGGAAAGGCATTAAAAACGCTGTTATACCGGGCATTATGCCCATAACAGGATACAACCAGATATCAAAAATACAAAAGATGTGCGGGTGCAGCATACACGAAGATGTAAAAGCCAAACTGGAAAAATTCAAGGATGATCCGGCCTCAATAAAAAATTTCGGGGTCGACTACGCCACAAAACAATGCAGCGAACTGCTTGCGCAAGGCGCTCCGGGCATACACTTCTACACATTCAATAAATCGGAAGCTACACGGAAAATCTGGAACAACCTTTCACAAAAATAAAGATTTTATCCCGCCGCTGTTTTACAGGTGATGGAAATACGCTTTGCTTACATACTGCTGCAGCATCCTGTAAGTGTTGAAGAAAGACGCGTTAATCGCTATAGACGCCTTCATCATGCGTATCCACTGGCCGCGGTTGTCATAAAACAGCGGGATTATCACATATTCAAGCTTATTATAAAGGTCAAAAACATCTTTTTCGGGATGATACTGTTCTTTCAATATTCTGTGATCCCTGGGCCCGATAGACCAACCGGTCAGGTTTTCGATATGCCCTTCTATCCACCACCCGTCCAGCACACTCAGGTTAGGTATCCCATTGTGAGACGCCTTCATACCGCTTGTCCCTGAAGCTTCGAGAGGCCGAACGGGATTATTCAGCCAGAGGTCAACACCCGAAGTGATCAAACCTCCGATTTTTATATCATAGTTTTCAAGATATTCAATGGAAACCCGGTCTTTCATCTGTTTTTTTACTTCAAAGATCCTTTTGATATTATCCTTACCTGTCTGGTCTTTAGGATGCGCCTTTCCGGAAAAAACGATCTGAATAGGTCCCGCTTTTTCAGCTATTTCAACAAGCCGCCGCGAATCCGACAATATTAAATCCGCCCGCTTATAACCCGTTGCCCGGCGCGCAAACCCGATAGTAAAAACTTCGGGTTTCATTTTTGAATTATTTTTTTTGTTAACATAATCCAGGAACTCTTTTTTTGCCTCCATATGCGCGCTCCAGAGTTCTTCGGAAGGAAATTCAAACGCCTCCCTTAAGTATGTAAAAGGATCTAACTTCCAATCCGGCAAATACTTATCGTAAAGCTTCTTAAAAGGCTCCGACGTCCATGTAAGAGAATGTACTCCATTGGTTATCGCATGTATGTCAAAGCCGGGAAACATTTCAAGGGATATATCGCGGTGTTTTTTAGAAACAGCATTATAAAATTCGCTGCACTTCAGCGCAAGATAGGTCATATTGAGCATGCCGTCATATAAAAGCTCTCCCGGAATGTTCTCATGATTGGTTTCCTTAAAAATACTTTTTACAAGGTCCATGTTGAATTTATCATGGCCGGCAGGGACAGGAGTATGTGTCGTAAACACACATTTCCTCTGAACCTTTTCGAGGTCATAACTTTCAATCTTTTCAGGCGGCATATCATCTTTTCTTGTCCTGTAGAGCAACTCCAGGGCAAGGGGAGCAGCATGCCCTTCATTCATATGGTACTTCCTGATGTTTTTATACCCCAGCTCTTCAAGTATTTTAATACCGCCGATACCCATAACCGCTTCCTGAAGGAGCCGGTACCTGTCATCCCCCCCGTAAAGATGATGAGTCAATGTCCTGTAATACTCATCATTCTTATCAAAATCCGTATCAAGAAAATATACCGGTATTTGATATCCCCTGACACCCTTAATGATATATTCCCATGACCTTATAAAAATATCTTTTCCTTCAAGTTTTACGGAAACAACAGGTTTCTGAAGCTTCATAAACTCTTCCGGGTGCCAGAACAGGTCTTCCTCTGTCTGGTTTCCCCATTCATCAAGCTTCTGCCTGAAATAGCCTTTAAGATTAAGCATGGTCACTCCAACCATGGGAACGGCCAGGTCGGCCGCAGCCTTAATGGTATCCCCCGCAAGTATTCCCAGCCCGCCGCTATAAGTCGGAATTTCGTTCACAAAACCCATTTCCATACAGAAATAAGCAACAAGCCTGTTCTTCTTTTTTATCGGTACTGTTTTCATAGTTGTCCTCCAATGTGAGGGATATTATCAGAGTGTTAAAATTTTATCTACAAATTTCTGATTAACAGACACGGCAACCCGGTCTTTTTTTGCTTGCAAATTAGAATCTATCTGTTAAAATCCATTTTCACTTCGGTAATCATTATTTGCGAGAGTGGTGGAACGGCAGACACACTAGCTTGAGGGGCTAGCGGGAGAAATCCTATGGGGGTTCAAATCCCCCCTCTCGCACCAATACAATACAGCTTACCACTCCGTAAACTCTAATGCATAACTCATATAACAGCAGAATCTCAGGGTTACGATAAAACTCTCATATTGAACGGGTTTGACGGAAATTTACTGATTCGGGGCAGTTATCTTCTTGATCTTCTTCCGGCGGAAGTGGTTTCAGCCGGAGCGCTCTTTTCTTCTTCATTTTCTTCAAACGGCCTGATGTATTTATATTCATGTCCGTCCCATATTATTCTCCATGTCATAGCCTTAAAGTCAATTTTCCACTCGCTGTCCGACTGACATAATATATAAGGCGGAGCATCAACAGTCTTATCGCTGAAATTAATTATCGCATATCGCCGGCTGTAACTGTCGATATAGGTTATCTTATATTCTTTCCCGAGGATAGGAGCAACTTCCTTTTTGATAAGCTCGGACGTAGGGGCAATATCACTCCAGATCATCGCCGTACTGCGGTCAAGACATTTCAGATACTGATCAATATTCCCGTCTTCGGCCGCTTTTTTATACAGTTCAAATGTCTTTTCCGGAGTTGAATAATCTGCCGCCTGGCAGAAAGCCTGAGAGGATAATGACAAAAGCAATAAAAAAACCAGTGTTTTCATATTATTCAGGTAATCCTTATCATTTGCATTTTCGATTTTACAATTAAAAATCCCCCATTACAAGCAATTATCTGCTTCCAGATATTTTTTTATGGAAAATTTATCCGGGTCTATATCCAAACCCTGCAGCCATCCGTTACGCAGACCGGAATCGAAAAAATACCGGACTGCCAGCTCATACTCTTTATCGGATAACCTCCTGTTTATACGCCTGAATTCTTCTGCCTTGTATTCGGGAAAATACTGGCTCATAAGACTGACATATGCGCTGTCTGAAATATTTTTCGCAATAAAATCGAGGATTTCCTTTGTGCCCGACACGGCATCCGGCAGCACAAGGTGCCGGATCAGGATGCCTTTAACCGCGATATTATTTTTGTCGAGAATAAGATCTCCCGCCTGCCTGTACATTTCAATAACCGCCGCTTTATTGACCGCCGGATAACCGGGAGCCCCGGAATATAAAGAAGCCTCATCGGAAGAAAAATATTTCATATCCGGCATATATATATCGACAATACCTTCCATTTCTCTCAGAACATCTTCCGAATCATATCCTCCCGAATTGTAAACCACAGGCAGTTTCAGGCCTTTTTTATAAGCGACAGCCAATGCTTTTACTATCTGCGCCGTTACATGGCTGGGTGTCACCAGGTTAATATTGTGGACCCCTTTTTGCTGGAGTTTCAACATAGCTTCCGCCAGTTCTTCCTCAGCAACAACTTTCCCCGAATCCGACTGGCTTATCATATAATTCTGACAAAAGACACAGCGCATATTGCATGAAGAAAAAAATATTGTTCCCGAACCTCCTGTGCCCGAAATGGGAGGTTCCTCCCCGTGATGGATAGATATGGAAGACACTTTTATACCGGAAGCCAGCCTGCAAAAACCTTTTTGGCCTTTCAGCCTGTTAACACCGCATTTTCTCGGGCACAAATCACATTTCTCAAGCCTTGAATACAGGTTACAGCAGGCTTTTTCCGCGAGTTCAGATTTTTTAAGATTATCAATCATCGGGACAGACAGGAGTTTTCATTTATGCTTTGTGTAATATTCCCACAGTTTCGCATGTTTGCAGAAAACATAAAAGGAACTGTTTACGGAAATAACAAACCCGGCAAAACCGTCGAGAAATCCTCTCTTGATAATATAAGTTTCGATAAATTTGACAAAAGGATGGAATATCATCGTAAGGAGCCTGGGTTTTCTCCCCTTTTTAAGAAAGTTATGGAGAGAGGTATCCGAATATCTCTGAATAGTATTTACCTGGGCTGAAATATTTTTATAAACATAATGGAGGATATCTCCATTTATTCTTCTTGTCCTCCCCCTGGGGACAACCATTGCATGCGGGTCTTCTCCTTCCCACCGCGCTTTATTCCTGTTGAACAACCTCGGTTTATAATCAGGATACCACCCGCAATGATATATCCACCTGCCCAGATATCTGGATCTGAAATTAATCATAAAAGCCGCATAAACATCCTTTTCGACCGAACCGAATACATTAAAAATGCTTTTTTCCAGTTCAGCGCTTATTCTTTCATCCGCATCTATGTTAAAAACCCAGTCGAAGGAACATTTCGATGTCGCAAAATTTTTCTGTTCTACAAAACCCGCCCAGTCTTTATAAAAAATTTTATCCGTATATTTCCCGCATATTTCAACCGTTTTATCTTCACTGCCTGAATCAACGACAATTATTTCCGAAGCCCACGAAACAGAATCAAGGCATTCGGCAATATTCTCTTCCTCGTTGAAAGTCAATACTGTAACGGATACCGGTAATTTATTATTTTCCATTTTGGTATTCCGGGTTTTATTCATTTTGTCTGTTAGTTTTAATTTTTGTTCCGTATTGTGACTTTCGCGCTTTGTATTTTCAGATATGGCTTCTGCCTCTTGTCACATTCAGGATAAAATCAAGCCGCCTGTCATAACCTCTTATCAATATGCGCTTAACAGCCAGAGGGTTATCCGATTCGGCATTAATCCCGTGGCGGGTCGCTATCCCAATCGGATATCCCGTATCCGAAGCGATTCTCATCACTTCCCCGTTGTAGTGCCCGAAAGGATATGAGACGGCTGTAATCTTAACGCCAAGTTTCGACTCAAGCGCGCTTTTTGAGTCTTTTAACTCTTTCACTATTTCCTCGCGGGGAATCCCCGTCAGGTCGGCATGTGTAACTGTATGGGATCCTATTTCGAAACCTTGTCCGCATAATGCTTTTATCTCATTCCAGTCCATCATGGGTTCCCCGCCATCTTTACCATTAATATCCCAGAGATTGTCTTTTCCCACATAAGCGGTGGAAATAAAAAAAACGGCTGAAAAACCGTATTCCCTGAGTATCGGAACGGCATTAAGGTAATTATCTTTATACCCGTCATCAAAAGATAAAACGACAGGATGAAAATCAAATTTCTTTTTTCCCTCAAAATATTCTTTAAGCTCTTTTAAGGATATACTTTTATAACCTTTTTCTTTCAGGTATCTCATCTGGCGGCTGAAATCTTCAGGGGAAACACGCAGTTTTTCTTTTTTTCCGTCCCCGAGGCCGAGGCTTATTTTGTGATACATCAAAACCCTGATGCCCTTCCGGGGTATCCTCCACCAGTTAAACCTGAGGGAGAACCATATAAAAGAGATGCAGGCAAACAAAATAATAATTATATGCATAATCAATCATTGTCCTGTCTTGCGGCCCGGACATCCGAAAATCTTATTTTTGCTTTTTTGACCTTATATTCGCTGCCTATGAGTTTCCCTGCCTTATTGTCGGCGGAATGGAAACAGCGGTTGAAACTTTCCCTGTCCCCTCTCAGCATAGAGTCGATTACGCTGTCGAACATAATAACCAGATCCTTGTACCGCATATGGCTTCTTATCGCCAATTCCTTTATCGCGACAGATTTTTCCGCAACAAGTTTTTTCACATCATTACGCTCCAAAAAAGGATAAAGCTGTTTGAGCGTTAACTTCCCTTCCGATTCCAGACCGAGGCTGTCCGGGTCCGTATATATTATGCCGATAAGTTTTTCGCGCGTTTCTTCCTCATCATACATAAGTTCAAAAAGTGAGCTGCTGATTTTCTCATCAACAACGATAAGAAAATCCGAAACAAGGTTGCTTGCCGGGCCAAATACCTTAAAGAGAGTATTTTTATAAGCTGTGTCAACTTTCATACCATTCACTGTCAGAGATACAAACTCCAGGAATAAATCGCGCTTTTTCTTATCCGAATTTATATAACCGAACAGTAATCCGGCCGCGACAGGTTCTATTTTCGCTTCTCTGCCGGCATCGCTGAATAAAACAGTGAAGTCCAGCATTCCCCTGTTATATTCCTCCTGGACAAATTTCCAGACTCCGTACCGTTGTTTATATATCATATAACTTGCCGCGCCCGCATAAACCCAGTACGGGACAGGATTGGGCCCAATCCTGAATTCCGTATCTTCAAGCCCTGATTCCACCATAAAATAAGCCGTAGCGCATAACTCTGACAGGGCCTGGTAATTATTCTCAGGGGTTTTATCGGAAAAAAAAGTTATCCTGTAACCTTTAAATGCCATATTGAATTCGGAACCTTCCTCAGATTCCGAATACTTCACGATCACCGGGTTCTTAACCTCGGAATTTTTCTTGAATAACCTGTCCAGTTCAATAAACATTTTTTCAGCCTGGAAAACAAGCTCATTCGCTTCCGTTGTGTTCCCGGCAAAAAATCCGAAGTATTTTGAAGCGCTGAGTATATAAACAGCTCCGGCGTAAGAACTGCAGAAAAATAAAACAAAACATATTATAACCGAAAGCAACAGTCTTTTTTTCATTTCTTCGAATCCAAAATAAATGTAACAGGACCGGCATTGGATATATTAACGGTCATCTCAGCGCCGAATACCCCTGTCTTTGTTTTTATACCCCTGGCATTTATGCCGTCGACCAGTTCATTAAACAGCTTTGCCGCGAGCGCAGGTTCCATCGCGTTGTCAAAAGCCGGCCTTCTGCCTTTCCTGCAATCTGAACAGAGAGTAAACTGGGAAACTATAATAACGCTGCCGCCGGTATCGGCAATAGATAAGTTCATTTTACCGTTTTTATCGTTAAAAATTCTTAATCCGGCAATTTTATCAGCTATATAAGACACATCCTTTTCCGAATCTTCTTCTTCAACACCCGCAAGAACCAGCATACCATCCGAAATAGACGCAACAGGCTCTCCTTTTACTTCAACCGAAGCCCCGCTGACTCTCTGAATAACAGCTTTCATATCATTAAAATTAATTTCCCGACATGCTCCTGGATTTTTCCAGCAGCTGTTCAACTTTATCATTAACAATATCATCAGGGAATGTGTTTAAATACTGTTCATATAATTCGGATGCTTTTTTATAGTCACCTGATTTAAAGCAGTTGTTCGCGTCGATGATAAGCTCTTCCCTGTCCGGCTGTCCCTCATCATCTTCCGCAGCTTTCTCTGTGCCGGCTGAATCCTTAAGTTTTGCGGAAGAAAATAATATCTGGTCATTAACTATCTTTATGTCTTTAATATAATAAGGCAATTGAAAAGAATCCGAATACTTCCCGGATTTCGAAAAACTTTCAAGCAGGAGATTTACAGTAACCGGAGATATCGGCAGCTTACCCATTGAAACCTCCTCTGCTTTAAAAACCAGTTTCCCGTTTTCGCTTGCGCCCAGTGTGGACTTGATTTTCAGGATAATTTTCTTTCCTTTCATATCATAGACAACGGTTGAATAAAGGAATCCGGATTCAACCGAGCAGTAAACACCGTCTATCCTGAAACCCATATTAGAAAGTATATTTTTTTTATCTTCCGTTTCCCTGTCTATCAGCGAATAATGGGCTTTTGAAGTAAGTTCCCTGCCGGTTACGGCAATGACATATCCTCTTCCCTTTGAAGCGGCTACCTGAAGCTGAAGCAGTTTGTTGTCAAAACTTTCCTTGTGAGAATAACTTTCATCTATTTTTGTAACCGAAGGTTCGATAAAAATCAAAACAATTGAAGCCACAGCAAAAACGGGAATAATTATTTTCAACAGGGTCTTAATAATTTTCCAAACCGAAAAATTGTTTCTCCTGATTTCTTTTTGCGGATCATACTTAAGGCGCTCGCCGCACCTCATACAATGAAATTTGCCTATCGGATTATCATAACCGCACTTGCCGCACCGAACCATATTTACCCCCTAAGTAAAATTATATTATAATATGACTATGTCAGACATAATTCAAGAGGGATATTATAAAAAATTCCGCCGCTTCTTCTAAGAAGGAAGGACCACGCATACCTTATTTTCCGAACCTTTTTTCTGCAAAGGGATTTTAATCCCTTTAAGATCTCTTCCATTAAGCGTTGTCCGGGAAGATGTTAATCCTTTCCGGCGCTCCACATGAATATCATACAGGGCGCCCCTGAAATATCTTTTGACGTTAAAGCCTCTTATTTTTGACGGGATGCAGGGTTCTATAACCAGCCCGTCAAAATCAGGCCTTATGCCTAATATATAATTGGCGGATGCGATGAAACACCATGCCGCCGTACCGGTTAACCACGGGTTTTTCGTCTGGCCGAAATTACTGTTTTCTTTGCCCGTTGTAAACTGGGAATAGACATACGGCTCCGCCCCGCGTTTATCCGATTCGGCATTATAAGCGCTTGGCAGAATATTGGAACAGTACTCGAAAGCGCGTTCGGGATTTTTCATAATGCATTCCGCAATAATAACCCACGGATTTGCGTGGCAGAATATCCCCGCATTCTCTTTAAGTCCCATGGGAAAACTCGTAATTGAGCCTATTTCCCTGTCATATTTCGCATAAGCCGGAGACAAAAGCCGGATTCCGAACTTTGTGTTTAAATACCTGTAAACACTGTTCATGCATGATTTGGCTTTTCCTGTATCGGCAATCCCGCTCATTACCGCCCATGACTGCGGGTTTACAAATATTTTCCCTTCCCTGCATGAAGAAGACCCGACCTTACGCCCGCTGTCCACATACGCCCTCAAATACCATTTTCCGTCCCATGCGACACGGTTTATCCTGTCCGAAATTTTTCGCTTTAATTTCGTCAGTTTCAGTGCATCTGTTTTTTTACCCGCATAATCCGCAAGCTGTATAATCTCATCCATCGATTTAACCAGAAGTATGGTTGACCAAACAGACTGGCCTTTCCCGTAAAGATTAATGCAATCGTTCCAGTCCGCGGCAAGCCCCAGGCACAGGCCGTGAGGCCCCAGATTATTGAGCGAAAAATCCACGGATTTCAGAAGATGGCCATAAACAGAGGCTGAACCCTTATCAATATAAGATATATTTTCAAAAAGAAATTTCTTGTCACCCGTCTCTTTTATATATGCCCCGACAGCAATTCCAAGCCATAAGTGATCGTCCGAATAAACCGTACCCCCGGCGGGAAAATGCCCTTGCCCTGTTTTCATCGTAAGGGGCTGTATGTGGTGAAAAGCGCATCCTGTTGAAGTTTGGGCCTTCAGAAGTTCGGTCAGCCTTGTCCTGACTTTTCCGGGGATAGCATGCACCACACCCAGTATATCCTGAAGACTGTCGCGGTACCCTAAACCGTCTCTTCCTCCGGCCTCGATATAAGATGCCGATCTCGACCAGTTAAATGTCGTGTGGCACTGGTATTGATTCCATATATTAAAAATACTATCGAATGTTTTTACCCCTGTGGAACATTGCATAGCGTTCAATTTTTCGCTCCAGAGTTTATTGATCTTTCCAAGTTCCTTTTCCACAGAATCTTTCTTCCCGAAATACCGTATAATCCTGCTGCCTTCGCCGGGTGAATCCGCTTCGCCCATCACAAAATTTATCTTCTTTGACTCTCCGGGTTTCAATACCATTCTTATCTGAAGGCTCCCGCAGGGATTTCCCCCTTCCTGAACGGAAGACGAGCAATATCCTCTTTCTACGGCAAAAGGATTTCTTTCGCTCCTGTACCGCCCGATAAATGATTCCCTGACAGAATCAAAACTTTCTATTTTTCCCGTTGATCCGAAAAAAGCCTCTTTTGATCTGCCGTTACCGAACTGAAGCCTGTAGTCTATCAGGCCTCTGCGGAAACAGGTTTTCGAAGTATACAGGATATACTGGTAATCTTTCATATCGAGTTCGGAATCCCAGAAACAGAATTCGGCATACGAAAAAATATCGATTTTTCTCTTTTTATCCGACTTATTTTTAATCTCCAGAGCCCACACCTCGCATCTCCTGTTCTCGGGGACAAAATAAGTCACATGAGAGCCAATACCCTTATACAGGGATGATATTTTTGTATAACCCAGGCCGTGCCTGCATTCGGTCTTGAATTTTTTCAGAGGCTTGGCGACAGGCTGCCATGACGCCGACCAGTAATCACCGTCTTCTCTGTCCCTTATGTATATATACCTTCCCGGCCTGTCTTCCGGTATATTATTAAACCTAAATCTCAATATTCTTCCGCTTTTGGGGGATTGAGAAAAACTATAACCGCCGGCATTGTTGGAAATTATCGCGCAATAATCGGATGTACCGAGATAATTGATCCAGGGCGCGGGCGTATCGGGCCTTGTAATTACATATTCTCTCTTCTCATCATCAAAAAATCCAAATTGCATAACTTTTCTCCGTCGCTGTTATTCTTTCCTTAACTGTGAAACCGAATTTCTTACGACCAAATCCGTCTTAATCCTTTTTACCTTTTTCTTGCTGAACATGCCGCCCGCCCTTTCCATAAGGCAATCCACCGCGGCTTCTCCCATAGAACATTTATCAACCCTTACGGTAGTAAGCTCGGGGCTGGAATATTTAGAGAAATCAATGTCATCAAAACCGATAACACTTACATCTTCGGGAACTCTAATCCCTTTATTTTTCAGCGCGGTAATAGCGCCGAACGCGCTCATATCATTCGCGGCAAATATTGCCGAACATTTCTTGATTTTTTCAAAACCGGCCTCAACCGATTTCTTTGCGGTCATAAAAAGGAAATCGCCCTTAAGGATAAAGTTTTTCGCTTCCTTAAATCCGTTATCATATGAAAACTCCATATACGCCTTCTTTCTCTCATCACCATTGGTATGCTTTATATCGCCGGCTATATGGGCAATTTTCCTGTGCCCTTTTGAAAAAAGATATTTCAACGCCTCTTTTACCCCTGAAAAATTATCCGGACAAACCGAATCGGATACACCTGAGCGGTCCAGGCAGTCAACCATCACAACCGGAATCTTGCGAGATAAAAAACCGCTGATTCTGCCGGATACGCCAAAACCCGCAAACATAATCCCTTTAACCCGTTCCATGTCTATTTTTCCCGAAAGCGTCTCTTCCTGACCGTCAATCGACATAACCACAAACCTGTAACCGGCTTTTCTTGCGGCCCTTTCCGCTCCCCACAAAATCGGAGAGTAATAAGGGTTGGGTTCAGTTCCGGCAAGTTTCTCCGGTAAAATGAACCACAGGTTGCCCTTACCCGAACCGAAAGAGTATTTTCCCGTAACAAATGTGCCTTTCCCGTGGATTCTGGATACTGTTCCTTCCCCGCTCAGGCTCTCAAGCGCATGCCTTGCAGTCATTTCGGTAACAGAAAATTTTCTGGAAAGTTCAGCTTCCGAAAAAACCCTGTCTCCGGGTTTCAATTTCCGCTCTTTTACCAATTTACTTATATAATTTTTTATCAGGACATATTTCGGCATTCCCATCTTCTATACTCCTATATAGGAGTTATCTTAACATCGTCCCTTTATTCTGTCAACATGCAATCTTCATTTATCGCTTGACTTTACATATTCTGATTTATTAATCTTCATACTGCTTAACAACAATGGAGGGGAAAATGCCGACCTATGAATATAAATGCAAAAAGTGCGGCCACGAATTCGAGCTTTTTCAAAAAATGAGCGATCCGGCCGTAAAAGATTGTCCCAAATGCAAAACGGGTAACAGTGTGGTAAAAATAATAGGAAGCGGTTCGGGTATAATTTTCAAAGGATCCGGCTTTTACGAAACCGACTATAAAAACCCCAAAAGAAACAATAATGAGAGCTGCCGGAACTGCCCGGCTAAAGACAATTCATGCCCGAAAGACAAGAAATAATGACAGAAGAAAGAAAACAATTCCCCTGTCCCAGATGCAGAAATGCGGTGGAAAAAGGCTCAAAGTTTTTCCCGTTCTGCTCCCATCACTGCAAATACAGCGATCTTTACGGATGGCTCGAAAACACATACAGGATCTCAACGCCCTTAAACGATGACAGCCATCCCGAAGAAAAAGAGCCGGAAGAAAAATAAAATTTCCCTCCGGCCCGCACTCTGCTGAAAAAATAAATTATTTCTCTTTTCCTTCTTTCCGCGCCGCGCAATAAACCTGAGACATCATTCTCACCCCGATAATTTTTCCGTAAGGCAGTGTAATAATTCCGCCTATATAACACGCCAGGAAACCTATCGAACTGACAACACATGAAATCAGGCCTGCAATAATATAATCAAGCCATTTCGACTTTACTTCATTGAAAATCTCTTTCACCTTGAAAGCATCTTCGAACTTTGAATTCTGACAATACCCGGCCAGCGCCACAAAAACAACCGGCGCCATGACAAGAAGAAGAACAAAAGCTATCAGAGGAAAAGCCAGCATGGAAAACACCAGCCTTACCACAAAAAGCACAAAAGAGAACACTATGCCGTACATAATGCATACTACCCACGGCATAAGCCCTTCCATAAAGATTTTCCCCATATCATCCCACTCGGGAAGTTTAGCTTCAGCGCCGCCTTTAAACTCGGCAATACTTGATTTTAAAAACCTTATTATATATCCTGCCGCGAATATGCTTGTTACC
Source organism: bacterium (assembly GCA_023228325.1). Taxonomy (NCBI): domain Bacteria; species bacterium. Next base: position 1,532,671 of record JALOBK010000001.1, on the reverse strand, counting down.
ACATTCACAATGGGTATTATAAGTGTCGCCCCGAGAATAAGGAGCTTAACCGCCCATTTACTGTCCTTCGAAGGATATTTTAAAGCCTGTTCAATTTGAAAACGCATAGTTACAACCTCCTTTTAATGAATTTTCAATAACTTCCGCCCTGTTCCGCAACCCCAGCCATAATTCCCATTGTCATAAGAGCTATCCATATCAGAATACCGAGAATCATAAGGACAGTGCCTATAATACCTATTATCATACCGGCCTTTGCCATTCCTTCCCCCGCCTTGGGAGAAAGGCCCTTTTTTATATCAGAGAGCTCAATTGCACCTAATATCCATGCTACTATTGCAAGAGGGCCGCAGCATAAGATACCCACAATTCCCAATACCAGCGATGTAACCGCTCTTCCGCTTGCCTTATCGGCTAACGGAACGACTTCGGGCGCTTTTACAGGTTCGTCCATATAAACCTCCTTTGGATTTTTTCAATTAAAATGTAAATATATCTTTATAATCCATGAAAGAATGATAAAAGCCGCAATAAACCATCTAACACGAACCGCCATAAGAAAAAAATACATGTAATCAAGCGGTTTACTTAGGATAAAACAATATCCCGAATAAAGCAAAAAATAAAAACCCGAAAAAAATAACAGGCCCGCAAACGGGTTTGCTTTAAAACCTTCAGTAAACCCGCCTTTCGCCAGGTAAGCAAAGGCAGTGGTCGATCCGCAGAACGGGCACGGAATCCCGGTGGTTTCATAGAACAGGCACGGCGGAAGAAACAGATTTTTGTGAGTCCCCACTCCGTCTGTAGAAGGCGTTAAAGAAAAAGAAACCGCATAGACGAACAAAAGAAAAATCAGCAACGACAAATTAAAAGCGGCTCTCTTATCAAAAAAATATTTTTTTACTGCGTTCAAACTATTTGTTATCATAAACTTAGAGATTATAATATGTTATGACTTCAGGCTTCAAGAAATATTTATACCGTATCAATTAAACATTATAATTTTTGCATTTAAAAGTGATTTCCAATATTATGTTTATCGTGAAAAAGGGTATTGAAAAATATTTCAAAGAGAAAGCATCCCTGATAAACAGGCGTCTTGACAGGCTGCTGCCTGATGCCGGCAGTCATCCGTCTCCTCTCTTTAAAGCTATGCGCTACAGTGTCATGTCCGGAGGCAAAAGAATCAGGCCCATAACAGCCATTGCCGTTTGTGAAGCCCTCGGGGGAAAAGAAAAAGATGTTATCGACTTCGCGTCCGCAATCGAAATGGTACACTGTTATTCCCTGATACATGATGACCTTCCTTCGATGGACAATGACGATTTCAGGAGAGGGAAACCTACATGCCACAGGATATTCGGGGAAGCTATTGCCATTCTTGCCGGAGATGCGCTCCTGAACCTGGCGTTTGAGACCGTCATATTTTCCAAATCACCTAAAAAGGAAGCTGCGATGAAATCGCTGTCTCTGAATGCGGGGCTCCATGGTATGGTAGCCGGGCAGTGCGCTGATATCATTTCGGAAAACAAAAAAGTATCACGCAGGGAACTCCTTTTCATACACAGGAATAAAACCGCGGCGTTGTTCTCCTGCGCCTGTGAACTCGGGGCAATAGCAGCCTCAGCCGGACTGCGCAACACAAAAAAGATGAAAGAACTCGGATATAATATAGGTATGTCCTTTCAAATATCGGATGACCTGCTGGATATCACAGGGAACGAAAAAGAAGTGGGAAAAAAACTGAGAAAAGATTCATCCGCAGGCAAAAACACTTATCCTTCCATCTTTGGAATAGGGACCGCCCGGCGGCATTTTCTTGAATACTCTGCCGCGGCAGCCAAAATCGCGGAATCTCTCAAGGCAAAAGGCAGGATCTTAAAGGATATTACGACATTTCTTACAAAAAGGAGCGCGTAACATGAAAATATCAGTTGTAATGGCCGCCTATAATGAAAAAGAAACTATAAAGAAAATAATGGAGAGTGTGCTTTCCGTGAAAAATATCCATGAGCTGATCGTAGTGGACGACGGTTCCAATGACGGGACAACGGAAACCCTTGAAAGAATAAACAATCCTAAGGTTATCAAACTTTTCTCGGATAAAAACTACGGTAAAGGCCATTCCCTGAGAAAAGGTTTTGAAAAAGTCACCGGCGATGTGGTCATTATCCAGGATGCCGATCTTGAATATAACCCGGCGGAATATGAAAAACTGGTCGCTCCCATCATAGACGGCAAAGCTGATGTTGTTTTCGGCTCAAGATTTATCGGCGTTCCCCACAGGGTCCTTTTCTTCTGGCATTATATAGGGAACAGATTTCTCACTCTTCTTTCCAACGCGCTTACAAACATAAACCTCACGGATATGGAAACCTGTTATAAGGCCTTTAAGTCTTCCATCCTGAGCGAAGTAAAATTCAAATCACAGCGCTTTGGCTTTGAGCCGGAATTCACCGCTAAAATGGCAAGAAAAGGCTACAGGATATATGAAACATCCATATCTTACAGCGGAAGAGATTATAAGGAAGGCAAAAAAATAACATGGAAAGACGGGATAGCCGCAATCGGGCACATATTGAGATTCAATCTTTTTGACCGTTAAGGGAAGGCCTTCCTCTTTTTCTGTCTATCAACCCCAGGACGCCGAATTTTTCAAATCTCCTGTAATTCTGGTAAAAAGCTTCTCTCGTTACATGGTATTTTTTGCATATCATAGTTATATTGGGATTAGGTATCGTAGCCGCCTCACGTATCATCTCAAGCCTCATCTGGATAGGATCGCTTTTATTTATGAAATCTGAGAGTTTATACATTCTTCTTTTGTTCGATTCCTCATTTTCGCCGTTTCCCTCATCCGAAATCTTATTTAACCTGGATGGGTTAACGCCAAGCTCTTCGCCTGTCCCGAGTTCTTCCTCAAGCTGGCTTATACTCTTGTCGATAATCCCGATAATCCCATTTTGTCTGAATTTCTTATTCAATATGTAAAAGTCCTGCCTGAAAAAGTTAAAAAATTTGCAGATCTTATGTATATTGGGTTTACTGGCAGAGTAGACTATCCGTAAAAACTCATATTTCCGTATTATGTCATCTTCAATAGGATACTTATACTCATAATTTCTCCAGACAAGGCTCTGTTTAAACTTTTCGATAAGTTCATCTATAATCGTGTAGAGGCGCTCCTTCTCTATGGGTTTGCATATATAATCATCCGCCCCGAGTTTCATGGCTTTGACCGCGATATATTCCGAACCGGCGCCCGTAAGTATGGCGACAAGGACTTCAGGATACTCTTTTTTTATCTTCGAAAGCACTTCAAGCCCATCCATACCGGGCATAAGATAATCAAGAATAACAACCTGAGGCAGGATATTCCTTATCACCTCAATAGCATCCTCGCCGTTCGCAGAGGTTGAGACCTGATAACCTCTTCTTTCAAGCAGCTCTTTCAGGACATCTCTTATGCCGGGTTCATCATCTACAATTAGAATACGGTTGCAAAACATCTCTCTTCACCTCTTTTAACAAAACAAATTCATAACTTTAAGCTGGCAGTCTCCTATCCTGTAAAGGCGGGTAAAAATTAATTATAACCTCAGAAGATTTTATTGTCCATAATTTTTAACATATTCTGCCGGAAAGAATAACAATTAAATAATCTGTCTTCATTTTTATTTGACTTACCGGCTGCTATTCCAATATAATGATAAACTTGGTTTTTATTATATATATATATGAAAATATTATGGAAAACAAAGACCAATTACAGCAAGTATTGATTGATAAGGGCATCACACCCGATTCCCTGTCTTACCTCAGCAGGTATTTCGGCTTTGAAACATTTAAAGCCGGTCAAAAAGCCGTCATCGAAAAGGTCATTGAAAAGAAAAACATACTTGCGGTAATGCCTACGGGGGGCGGGAAATCCCTGTGTTACCAGCTGCCGGCGCTCATTTTCAAGGGAATCACAATAGTCATTTCTCCGCTCATATCACTTATGAAGGACCAGATAGATGACCTGAATGAACTTTTTATAGAAGCGACTTTTATCAACAGTTCGATATCCGCAAAAGAACAGGAAAACCGCATAAATAAAGCCCGAAAAGGCATGTATAAGCTTCTTTACATAGCGCCCGAAAGGTTCAGAAGTAAAAAATTCGTAGACCTTCTTAAAACAATAAAGGTGGAATTGCTCGCCATAGATGAGGCCCATTGTATATCCACTTGGGGCCATGATTTCAGGCCTGACTATTTAAGGCTCCGGCATTTCATAAAACTTATGGATAATCCCGCCGTCATAGCGCTGACGGCGACAGCAACACCGGAAGTCCAGCAGGACATAATAAAACAGCTTGATATCGGCAAAACCGAGGTAATAGTCACAGGTTTTGACAGGGAAAACCTGATCTTCAGCGTTATACACACCCCTACAAAAAAAGACAAACATGCGGTCCTTAAAGACGCCTTAAAACGCAACCACGGTTCTGCGATAGTATATGTGGGAACGAGAAAAAAAGCTGAATCAACTTCTGAATTTCTGAAATCAATAAGCGTAAAAGCCATGGCTTACCATGCGGGGATGGATGACAAAGAGCGTGAAGAGGTCCAGAACAATTTTATGAACGGAAAGACTCCCGTGCTTGTGGCCACAAACGCGTTCGGAATGGGAATAGACAAAGACGATATAAGATACCTCATACATTATGATATACCCGGAAACATAGAAAGTTATTATCAGGAAGCAGGAAGAGCCGGGCGGGACGGCAAAAAATCATGGTGCATACTTCTCTACTCGCCTTCGGACATAAAACTGCAGGAATACTTCATTGACCAGAGTTATCCCTCAAAAGAACAGATATTCGCGGTGCACAATTTCCTTATTGACCAGGAAGAAAACCTTATATCAAAAACAAGGGAAGAAATCAGAAAACAACTCCATGTGGAAATGAGCGAACAGGGAATTTCAAGCGCTTTGCGCATATTAAAAAAAGCCGGAGCCGTTGACATATTGTCGCGTTCGGATAACATCGCATCCGTCAAATTCAGCATGAAACCCGAAATAATCACGGAGGAACGGAAAAGTAAAATCCAGAAATTCATCACTTCCGCAATCATAAAAAACTCGCAAAAAGACCCTGAAGATGAACTGAGATTCTCTTTCCCGATGTCAAAATTAATCCAATCCCTTGACCTTACTCCGGACCAGATCATCCGCGGGCTCAACAACATGGGCAAACAGAACATAATAGAATATATTCCTCCGTTCAGAGGGAAGACCATACTGATAAAAGACCGCGTCACTCCTTTTGAAAAACTGAATATAGACTGGGAAAAACTCAATGAAATGAGAGACAGGGAAATCAAAAAGCTCTACCAGATAGTTCAATATGCCACATTAAACGAGTGTCGCAGAAAAATGCTTTTAGAATATTTCGGGGAAAAATACGCTCATGACACATGCCCGGGATGCGATGTATGCATAGGCCGTGAAATCCTCAAGGAAGAACCGAAAATCGAGGAAACGGCATATACTTCAAAAGAAGCCGCGGCGGCAAAAAATATATTAAAGTGCGTTGATGAAATCGAAGAACCTCTCATAAAAATACGCGTGGCGCAGATATTGACCGGTTCCAAGGCGATTGTAATCAAACAAAACGGATACGACAAACTGAACAGCTACAACTCGGTCCAGGAACAGCTTGAATCCGTTATGGAAATTATAAATAAACTTGTCATGGACGGGTTTCTCAGGGTAAGCGGGGCCGAACACCCTGTTATACTGCTTAATAAAAAAGGCAAAGACATCATCCTCGGAAGAAAAGACTTGAAGATTGCCGAACTCCTAGTTGTCAAGACCGCCGAGCGGCAGGTGGATTCTATCGAGGAAAGTATTGTCAGAAAAATCGAAGAAAACCCGGATAATCCCGAAATCCTTTATGAAGCCGGAAATTTCTACCTGGGACAGGCAAAAAAACTCATAAAAAACGGGGAATCCAGGAAAGCTATACAATACTCCGAAAAAGGCAGCATGTTCCTGCAGAGAGTCATTGAGGAATTTCCCGCTTCTGGAGCCTCAAAAAAAGCCTCTATGGTATTCCGGCAGGGATACGAAAACCTGTCTCATAAAGAAATTGATTTCAGCCCTATTGTAAATAATATCCCGAGCTGTCCGAGATGCGGGTCAAAAATGGTGCTGAGAGAAGGTGAATTCGGAAGATTCTGGGGATGTTCGGAATATCCCTATTGCAGGGGCACGGTAAAATATTAGGTTTTAATGAAAACCATACCTATAATATTTTTAGACTCTTACTTCATTGTCGTTTCAAAACCCGCCGGGATACTTTCGGTTCCCGCCCCCGGAAAAAAAGAAGCCGCCTCTTTATCTGTTATTCTTCCGGGACAGCTGAATGAGAAACATCTCTTCCCCTGTCACAGGCTTGATAAAGAAACATCCGGATTAATTATCTTTGCAAAAGGCACTGAAGCAAGAGATAAAATGTTCGCCCTTTTCAAACAGCGCACAGTCAAGAAAAGATACCTCGCGTTTATCCAGGGCAGACCGGGCAAAATAACAGGCGCCGTCAGTTCTTTTATAGACGGCAGAAAAGCTGTCACAAAATACACCGTTTTAAACACGTACAGGCATTTCTCGGTTATAGAAGCTGAACCTGTTACCGGCCGCAGGAACCAGATACGCATACATATGAAATCAATCGGGCATCCCATAGTAGGAGAGCGGAAATTTTCATTCGGAAAGGATTATGAACTTAAATTCAGGCGCTGCGCCCTTCATGCCTACAAAATAGAATTCATCCATCCTTATACCGGAAAACTTATATGTCTGAGAAACGCCTTGCCGGATGACATGAAGGCTTTCCTGGAAAAAAATAACGCTCTTCTTCGCCTGAGGTAAAATCAGTTTCTTTTCAGTTCGAACTTTGTGTATTTTTTAACCGATGACACCGCCTGACTGAAATAGACGGGGTCTCCGCATGACACCAGAGATATCATTTTCCCGTTTTTAAGGGCAAGATAAAGGACATTTACATCCCCGGTCGTACTTTTATCCGACAGGTCCATATCTATGAAATCGGTGGCGAGATAACCTATGTCCTTATAAGGGATAGCCCTATCCTGAATGCACAAAAATCCAAAATACCTTTTCAAAAACAGTTTTTCCGCGCGGTTATCAAAATAAACTTTCTTCCTGAAAAGAGCGGGTATAAATATCAGAAGCATGTTTATAAGCAGTATTATAAATATATAATTTATAAAACTCGAGAAACTGGCAAAGTATATATAAGCGACGTTGACCGCCATCAAAACTATAAAAGAATAAATTATATAATTCAGCGAAGCGGCAGATATAATCACCCTGTCTTCGCTGGCGTCCAGCACCTTCCCTATATCCATAGTTACCGCCGTATATATTGATTTTTTATATTATTATCATATTTACATCTTTTTTTAAATAAGCAATAATACTATTCTTATGGGAATTAATTTATGAATTACAAAAAAATCTTATTCATATTTTTCGCCCTGCTTGCAACAGCAGTTGCGTTTTACACGCTTTACCTCAGGTTTGTGATAAAAGAACGGTTCTCAAATCCGGACAACCTGCTGACATTCATACATAACGTTGATTCCCCCGAAAATAATTGTTCATTCGCTCTTTTCGGAGACTATTCCGACACAAAACGGCTCATATGGTATGTATTCCGTTTTGAAGGACAGTCAGAAAACACGCCGATTGAAATACCTGCCGGATTTCTTGAAGCAAAAGACCGGAAACATATGCATTTCAAGGACAATCTGCTCACATGGAATGTATCTTCCGCAAATTTCGATGTTTACAATCCCACCATCAAAGTTGTCGGGGGTAAATACCTTGTTTTCGACAGGGGCGGAATCCATCACTTCCTGTATGATATAAAAAACCCGCAGAAATTATTCGAGGACAATAATCCATGGCTGACGTTCATATATTCCGAGGAGGGCAAGTTTATCGATTCGCCGACAGATAAAACTGAGATGGGCGCGATGTTTAACAAATGGAAAATCGAAAATATGCATGATAAGATTACATCTGTCATACAAGAAACCGATTAATTAATGATTGCCTACATCAAACATTTATTTGCAGGATTTTTCTTTATTTCTGAGAGCCATGGGCAGGCATAGTTCAAACATTTTAGCTTTTCATTTCCGTCATCCCGCGGCAAGATAGATTCTTCCAATGGACAAAACAGAAAATACTCATGGCAAAAACGGCGCCCAGGGCGTCGGAAAGCATATCTTTTTGAGCGTCCCATACGTCACCCTGTGAACCCAGCACGGCAAGGCCCGCAGATTCATCTGCGCAGACAGCATACAGCCATTCGAATATTTCGTAAATGGACGCCACAGCAAAAATGGCGAATATCGGGAATAGAATCAGGATAAACTTATTATGGGTAAGTTTCCTGAAAAAAATGACTTCCGCGACGGGATAAGCGAAAAAACCTACCGTAAAATGAGAGACACGGTCGTAATTATTGCGCGCGCATCCGAAAATATTATTAATAAAATCAAACGGCACCCTGCTGAAAGTATAATAACCCCCTATTGTGTGGAGTATTACCAGAAATGACATAAGCACACAGCTTAACGTCGAAAATTTGAAGAACTTGTAGGCAATTACAATAGCGGTAACAAGCATCATAATCGGAATATTTTCAGCCCACCATACAGAACGGTCGTACGGGGAAACCGCACAGATAATAAATACCGCGATATATATGCATAATAAAATAACGGGTATCAGTTTTTTCATGTCAGTTCTTCCGCTTCTTGCTATTTCAGAAGACAGGTATATGAGCCTATTTTATTTTTATCCTATATCTTCTCCCAATCCTCTATCCTACCGGCAGTTTTTCTGAATAAAGGATGGGTTTCTATTTTTGCCCGGTTTCTCAATATATTATATTTAACCTTATCTCTTTCTTTTAATTTTTTCAATAAATGAATAACCTCAAATTGCACCTGGCCTGTAGAAACACTTATTTTGCCTGACGATCTTACCGACCCTATTTTTTGCGCATTGAATTTAAAATTTCTCTTATTTGATTCTTCCCATACGCCTTTTAAATAATTATTGACGGCATTCATGGGTGAGGACTGCCTTTTAAATCTCAGCAGTTGGGGATGATATTTATAACCCCTGGTTTTATTCTGCAGGACGGATTTCGCCAGAAGCGCTTCTCTCCATAAGGCAACAAGCCCCCTGGTATCCAGATATTTCGGGTGAATTGACCATAATCTCATATATTAGCCTTAAAGTATACTTTGCGCGAAGAGCTGTGTCAATTCCGGAGAGAGAGAGAGAGATTACCCCGCCGATGGCGGAACTGGCACCCCCGAGACGAATCGAACGTCCGACACCCGGTTTAGGAAACCGGTGCTCTATCCCCTGAGCTACGGGGGCGCTGTTATCCAAATCTACTTTCTATGTCTTCCCACTAAAAATAAATCCCAATACATTTATTAAACATCTCTCCAACACCCCCGCCGAATATCCCCTGAGCTTGCCCGCCAATGCTGTGTGGCGGGCTACGGGGGCGTAATAATCAGATTAGAAAAATATACGATATGGATAAAAATTGCAAGTGAAAATACTTTGGCAGGGTTTAAAATTCCATCAAGGAATACGTATTATACTTTTTAAGCTTATCAAGCCCTTTCAGGAACGTAAGGTTGATCAAAAAGCATATAGCGACAATTTCCCCTTCGAGTTTCTCGACAAGTTCGGTCGAAGCCTTCATTGTGCCTCCTGTAGCAAGCAGGTCATCCACCAGAAGGACCCTTTCCCCTTTATTGATTGCGTCACTGTGTATTTCAACACTGCTTATGCCATATTCAAGGGTATAATCCGCGTTAAGGGTCGTGTGAGGGAGTTTTCCTTTTTTTCTGATAGGCACAAAACCGGCGCCCAGCTTATACGCAAGAGCCGCACCGAAAATAAAACCGCGGGATTCAATGGCGGCAATCTTATCTATTTCTTTATTCCTGAATTTTTTATACATAATATCTATTGTTCGGCTGAAAAGTTGCCCGTCTGCCAAAAGGGGTGTTATATCCTTAAAAATTATTCCAGCTTTGGGAAAATCAGGAATATCTCTGATAGCTTTTTTTAAAATCTCCGACATTATCCACCCCCCGCTTATATCGCCCAGTTCTCTTTTGTCTTACTAATCAGTTTCCTGAGCTTTTTCATGGCTGTCTGTTCTATCTGACGCACTCTTTCTCTCGTAATCTTATATTTTTTGCCGATTTCCTCAAGCGTAAGGTTTTCCCCGCCCTCTATGCCGAACCTCAGGCGTAATATTTCCGCTTCGCGGGGAGCAAGTTCTTCAAGAAGAATCTCGATTTCTTCCTTAAGCAGTATAGCGCCGACTTCTTTTGTGGGGTCGGGCGCCTGTTTATTCTCTATAATCTCAATAAGTTCATCCGTACCGTTTTCACCGCCCATAATACTGTAAAGGGAACTGGGAGATGTTGAAGCATTCTGGATTTCAAGGACTTTGGATACAGATATATCAAGTTCCTGCGCAATATCCTGTGCCGAAGGGTCCTTGTGATTTTTCTGGGTAAGCTCACGGATAACTTTTCTTACAGTGGAAAGTTTCTCTATCATATACACCGGCACGCGGATAGTTTTGCCCTGGTTTGCAAGCGCGCGCATAATAGATTGCTTTATCCACCATGAAGCATAGGTACTGAGTTTACAGCCTTTTCTTATATCATACTTTTCCACTGCTTTAATAAGACCAAGGTTGCCTTCCTCAACAAGGTCAAGAAAAGGCAACCCTATATTTTCATAACGCTTTGCGATTGAAACAACGAGCCTCAGATTGGACCTTATCAAACATTTATGGGCTTCCGTGTCGCCCTTTTTCGCTTTTCTGGCCAAATCTTTCTCTTCTTCAGGAGAAAGAAGAGGTATCGAACCGATATCTCTCAAATATAAGCGAATAGGGTCGCTAATCGAGCTCATTTTACTCCGTTAACATTTTTTATTTCCTGTTGTTTCTCAATGCAGCCTGTGCCGCCGCCAGCCTTGCAATCGGAACCCTGTAAGGAGAACAACTTACATAGCTAAGGCCTGTTTTATAACAGAACTCGATGCTTTTCGGTTCTCCGCCATGTTCACCGCAGATTCCGAGTTTGATGTCTTTATTTACTTTTCTCCCTAATTTTACCGCTATCTCAACCAATTTTCCAACACCATCTGTGTCAAGCACCTGGAACGGGTCATATTCATATATCCCCATGGCCACATAGTCGGGAAGAAATTTCCCGGCGTCATCCCTGGAAAATCCGCAGCCCATCTGCGTCAGGTCATTCGTTCCGAACGAGAAAAAATCCGCATATCCGGCAATTTCATCCGCTGTAATCGCCGCTCTCGGAACTTCTATCATTGTTCCTATCTTATATTCCACTTTTGTCTTTCTCTCTTTAAAGATAGCCTGAATCTCCTTTTCGGCGGATTCCCTGGCTATCTTAAGCTCTTTATAGTTTCCTACCAAAGGAATCATTATCTCGGGTTTTACTTTTATGCCTTTTGCTTTGACGTTCAAAGCGGCTTCTATTATAGCTCTGACCTGCATATCGGAAATTTCAGGGTAAATAAGCCCGAGCCTGCAGCCTCTGTGACCGAGCATAGGATTGAATTCATGAAGGGAATCGACTTTATCTTTAATCTTCTCGACAGAAACTTTCATGACTTCCGACATTTCCTTCTGGCCCGCTTCATCATGAGGAAGAAATTCGTGAAGCGGCGGGTCAAGGAGTCTTATCGTGCATGGATAACCTTTAAGCGCCTTGAATATGCCTTCGAAATCTTTTCTCTGCATGGGCAGTAGTTTTTCAAGGGCTTTTTTCCTGCCTTCAATGCCATCAGCAAGAATCATTTCCCTGAAAGTGATAATCCTGTCGCCTTCGAAAAACATATGTTCGGTTCTGCAGAGCCCAATGCCTTCCGCGCCGAATTTCACCGCTACTTCCGCATCGTGCGGAGTATCGGCATTTGTCCTCACGCCAATGGTCCTGTATTTATCCGACCACTGCATAATTTTCGCAAAATTACCGGCAAGCGACGGCTCGACAGTAGCGATTTTATCCAGATAAACATTCCCGCTTGAACCGTTCAATGATATCCAGTCGCCTTCCTTAACCTTAACTACTCCGGCAGTCATCTCTTTTTTCTTATAATCAATCCTTATTTCTCCCGCACCGGCGACACAGCATTTTCCCATGCCTCTCGCGACTACCGCGGCATGGCTGGTCATTCCACCTCTTGATGTAAGTATTCCTTTCGCGACATTCATACCTCCGATATCTTCGGGAGAAGTTTCTGTCCTGCAGAGAATGACACTTAATCCTTTTTTAGCCCACTCTTCGGCATCATCCGCGGTAAACACAACCTGGCCGGAAGCGGCTCCCGGGGAAGCAGGAAGACCTTTTGAAATGACTTTTGTTTCTTTTTCGGCTTTAGGATCGAACATCGGATGTAAAAGCTGGTCAAGCTGGGCCGGGTCAATTCTTAAAATCGCTTCTTTCTCGGTTATAAGTTTTTCTTTTACCATATCGGCGGCAACTCTAACCGCGGAAGCGGCTGTCCTCTTCCCGCTTCTTGTCTGAAGCATATAAAGCTTGCCTTCCTGTATGGTAAATTCAATATCCTGCATATCTTTGTAATGGTGTTCAAGTTTCTTCCTTATATCAAGGAGCTGTTTATAAGCGCTTTTGTTCACTTTCTGTAATGTTTCTATAGGGTTGGGCGTCCTTATTCCGGCAACAACATCCTCTCCCTGGGCATTCATAAGGTACTCACCGTAAAACTTGTTTTCACCCGTGCTGGGATCTCTTGTAAACGCGACACCCGTCCCGGAAGTATTACCCATATTCCCGAACACCATAGCCTGGACGTTCACCGCCGTGCCCAACAGTCCTTTAATATCGTTTATCCGGCGGTATTTGATAGCTCTGTCATTATTCCATGAATTAAACACCGCATTTATGGAGTATTCAAGCTGTTCTATCGGGTCTTCAGGAAATCTTTTGCTGGTATATTTTTTGAATACGGATTCATACTTTTCGACAACCTCTTTAAGCATCGCGGCGTCAAGATCAGTATCCTGTTTTGCCCCGTACTTATCTTTTACCGCCTGAAGTTCATGTTCGAAAGCTTCGTGTTCGACTTCCATAACCACATCACCGAACATCTGAATAAACCTCCTGAAAGAATCCCATGCGAACCTTTCGTTGCCTGATTTTTTTATCAGGCCTTCGACAACAACCGGGTTGATACCGAGGTTAAGAACCGTATCCATCATTCCCGGCATTGATACGGCCGCGCCTGACCTTACCGATACAAGAAGAGGATTTTTCGGGTCGCCGAATGAAGCGCCCATATCTTTCTCAAGCTTTTTAACCCCCGCAAGAACCTGTTCTTTAAGCCCTGAAGGCCATTTTTTCCCGCTCTTATAGAACATATCACAGGCTTCGGCAGTAATAGTAAAACCCGGAGGGACAGGAAGGCCAAGATTGGTCATTTCGGCGAGATTAGCCCCTTTACCCCCGAGTAGGGATTTCATTTTTGCTTGTCCTTCCGCCTTTCCGCTTCCAAAACTGTATACAAATTTCTTCGACATTTTCTGATTCTCCTTCCAATTATCTTTTAGATATTTTCTATTCTTTTTCTCAATTCAACTTCGATATCGCTTTCCGGTATCCTTGTCTGCTGCATAGAATCTCTCTCGCGGAGCGTAACGGTATTATCTTTAAGGGTCTGGGAATCCACGGTAAAACAGAAAGGGGTGCCGGCTTCATCCATTCTCCTGTAACGTCTCCCTATTGAACCTCCGTCATCATAAAAAACTTTCAACTTGCTCTTAAGCCTGTCGTATATCTTACCGGCAAATTCATCCATTCCGTCCCTGTTAACAAGAGGCAGTATAGCGGCCTTGATAGGAGCTATCCTCGGCGATAATTTCAGAACTATTCTCTCTTCCTCTTCATGGAAAGCGTCTATAAGGCATGTCAAGAGTGTCCTGTCACAGCCCGCCGAAGTCTCAATAATGTTCGGTATATACCTTATTTTCTTTTCATCGTCATAATATGTAAGATCTTTTCCGGAAAATTCCGTATGCTTTTTGAGGTCGTAATCTGCGCGGTGATGTATCCCTTCAAGTTCCGACCATCCGAACGGAAATTCATACTGGATATCAAACGCCTTTTTCGCATAATGAGCCAGTTCTTTTTCATCATGCTCGTGGAACCTGAGTTTTTCGGGGTTAATGCCGAGGCGCAGATACCACTGATACCTGATTTCCTTCCATTGTTCCATAATCTGCATCGAACCCCCGGGTTCAACAAAATACTGCATTTCCATCTGTTCGAATTCTCTGGTCCTGAAAATAAAATTGCCGGGTGTTATCTCGTTCCTGAAAGCCTTTCCTATCTGCGCAATGCCGAAAGGTATTTTTTTTCGCGAAGAGTTTAAAACGTTAAGAAAATTTACATAAATACCCTGCGCAGTTTCAGGCCGCATATAAATAACATTTGCGCTGTCTTCCACGGGCCCCATAAACGTTTTAAACATAAGATTAAAACTTCTCGGCCGGGTAAGTTCTCCGCCGCAGGAAGGGCATTTTTCAGAATTCATCTCATCAGCCCTGAAACGCATCTTACATTTTTTACAGTCTACAAGAGGATCTGTGAAATGTTCTACATGTCCGGAAGCCTCCCATATCCTGGGATGCATAAGTATGCTTGAATCTATCCCCTCGATATCATCGCGCTCATATACCATCGACTTCCACCAGAAATCTTTTATATTCCTTTTCAATTCGCTTCCCAGAGGACCGTAATCCCAGCAGCTGTTCAAACCGCCGTAAATTTCCGATGACTGGAATACATATCCTCTCCTTTTGCATAAGGAGACAAGTTTAGACATTTTGTCATTGGTATTTTTTTTCATAATGATAAAAACTCAACCTTTATCCGAATTTTTTTCTTTTTTTTAAAATGGAGGCTAAAAAATCAAGAGATTTTAACGGTTTGGGCAGAACAAAGTCAAGCAATAACCGTACAACGGGAGAAATTTTGCGAAGTTCGGCATTTTTCGCGGATAAGTACGCATTTTCACCTATGCCCCCGCGCACTATTTCATCCATCGCCATGGCAAGGCTGCGGCTGATAAACACTTTTTTGCCGGTTGGCGCGCACTTATTACATCTTATATCACCCGAAGGCGTTATGAAAAAAGGCCCCGTTTTATCCCCGCAGGCGCCGCACTCCGAAAATAACCCGACAAAACCTGCCAGATACATTGACCTTAATGCATATATGACCAGATACCTTACAGGGCTCTCTCCCTCTTTATTCTGAGACAACCTGTCCAGCACAAAACACAGTTCCCTGAATATAGATGTTTCGTCATTCTCAAAACTTGTTATCATGGCCGTTATCTCAATAACAGTCGTCGCCACAGCATAGGTCTCGGATCTTTTCATTATACCGGAAAAATTATTTATCACCTCAAGAGAAGATACCGTGTCCAATTCCCGGTCTTTCACCCTTTTTAACTCAACATCATATAAACCGAAAACCTGGAGTTTCGAATATCTGCTTTTTAATTTTTCAACTCCTTTCAATACGGCTTTTATCTTGCCCAGGCAGGGGGTAATAAACACAGCGACCCTGCTGGATTCCCCATATTTATAAGACCTCAATAAAATAGCCTGTGTTTTCTGGTTCATAAGACAACCGGAGTGAATGAGGGGAAAAACATTTTTACTATCCAATTTTCTTCATTTCGTAGGGCTCAATCGTACCCGCCGACACAACAAGCTTTAAGCCGTCTTCAATGCTGATTGAAGTGAATATAACATCTTTTCTTGCCACAATGATAAACAAACCTGAAGTCGGATTGGGTGTGGTCGGCACAAATAATCCGATATAATCACCTTTAAGTATTTCGCTTGCCCTGCTTTTGACGCAAGATGTGGTAAAACCTACCGACCAGATGCCTTTGCGCGGATACTCAATCAAAACCACCTGCCTGAGGATAGTGGCCTGGCTCTCCCACAGGGCCAGTGATATCTGTTTAAATGTTTTGTATATTTTATTTATAAGCGGAATCCGTATAAGCAGGTTTTCAAACGGCTTTGAAATTTTTCGCACAAATACCATCTTGGCCAGAAAACCGATAAAAACCACAAGAATGAAAGCTACAATAAGGCTGGCCGACCTGACAAATATCTGTTTATCAGAAGGGATATAATGGCTCAGCGGCTTTACAAGAAAATTGGTTATAAAGATAAACAGCCAGTAAATAACTCCGGCCGTGCCCAAAACAGGAAAAAGAACCAGAAGCCCGGTAAAAAAATACCCTCTAACTCTTTTTAACATAGTTTATTCTTCCTTCTTGCCCGTAACTTTAACCTTCTTTACAGATTTGTCATCGGCATCGACGATTTCCATGGAAAAGTTTACCATAGTTATCTTTTCGCCTTTCCTGGGAATTTTTCCCAGATGGGTTATTATAAAACCGCCTATGGTATCGTAGTTTTCACTTTCAGGCAGCTTAACGCCGTTGGACAAATATTCATTTACTTCGTCTATGGACATTTTCGCATCGAAAATATACTCATTCTCATTTATTTCTGTATAATAATTCTCATCCGTATCATATTCATCCTGTATCTCTCCCACTATCTCTTCGATAACGTCTTCAAGCGTTATAAGCCCTGCCGTTCCGCCATATTCGTCCAGCACTATGGCAATATGAACTTTCTTTTTCTGCATTTCCTTCATTAACGCCGAAATTCTCTTGGTTTCGGGAACAAATAAAACGTCCCGCATAATATCCGTAAGTCTCAGGTCTCCCTGAAAATTTTCCGATGGTTTCGCGGCTATCAGATCTTTAGCGTAAAAAATTCCTTTCATATCGTCCATATCTTTCCCGTAAACCGGAATTTTGGAAAACAGCGTCTTTTTAACAATATTTTTTGCGGTTTCTATGGAATCATCTTCGGAAACGGCGATTATATCAACACGGGGCGTCATAATTTCCCTGACTATCTTATCCCCGAATTCGAAAATCGAATGTATCAGCTCTTTTTCGTCGCGGAGAATGACACCTTCCTTTTCCCCGACATCAACAAATGTCTTTATCTCCTCTTCAGTAATTTTTGAAGCAACGACCTGATAATCAGAACCTATTATCCTCATGAATATCCTTACTATAAACATGAATATCTTATTCACGGGCGTCAGCATTATAGATATCGCATGAAGGTAGGGCAGGCAGAATATCGAAATTCCTTCGGCATGTTTTCTCGCAACTGATTTCGGGATAATTTCTCCGAAAGTCAGTATAAGGAAGGTTACGGTAAACCATGAAATGGCGATTGCCCTGCCCATGGAAGAGTGGCTGAATAAATTGTTCACCACAAGAGCTCCCATTGAAGCGGCTCCGATATTCGCTATGTTATTGCCTACCAGTAAGGTAATCAGAAGTTTATCGGATTTTTTTATCCAGATGTTTATCACTTCGGCTTTTTTATTCTCTTTGCCGAGCAGCTGCTTTATCCTGAGTTTTGTCATCGAAGTCAACGCTGTCTCGACACCCGAAAAAAAAGCTGAAAGGAAAATCAGCACAACCAGTACAATTATTTCGATAATTACGCTTGTCGTCATCCGATATCACCTAAAAATAATTTTCACAAATATAATTTAAACAGTAAAATCGAGAGCAGGATTCCCAGTATAGCTCCCGAAACCACTTCATATATGGAATGAATTTTTGCCGCTACCCTGCTCTGGGCAACCATTAACGCCAGAAGAAAACCGATAGCAACAAGCAGCCGGGATTTGGAGATAAATATTATTGCTCCCCACATCGCAAAAGCCACCGCGCTGTGGACACTGGGCATGCCTCCCAGAAGAGGCCTGCCCCTGTGCAAAAGCAGTTTAATCATTATTGACAGAGTCACCGCAAGAAGAAAAACAATAAATGTTATATGGCTCGGAATACCCATAATATAGTTAATCCCCACTTCAATACGCGTATCCAGATGGTTATAAAAAATAATATACCCTATTACCATGGCCACTAAAGAAGCAAGCAGGACCGCTCCCGCGGAAACATCCTTAACTATTTTTGCGATAGGATGGTAAGTTTCGCTTATCATATCCGTAAGAAGTTCGATGCAGGTATTAAAAACCTCTGTTATAAGGACAAAAAATATCAGGACGGAAAGAATCATAAATTCGCTCTTGTCGATGCCGAAATACATGCCCATCAGAACAATAAGAACGGCTATCAGGAAATGAATACGGAAATTCTGCTGTGTCCGCAATATATAGTAAAGCCCTTCTATCGCATGATTGAAGCTCTTTAAGATTTTGTTAGTAGTTTCCATTTTCTCCTGTTCCATAATAAACTGCTCATTTTTACCTGTTTCTCATCCATGAGGATTCTTGAACAGGGCTGGGTATCATTATAACCCAAAAGATGCAAAACACCGTGTATAAGATATATCATAAGTTCCTTGCCGGGTTCATGTAAAAATTCACAGGCTCTAATATATGCCATCTCAACCGAAACCATCACATCGCCCAGGTAAGCTTCATCGCCTTCCACCCTCTCTCCTTCCCCCATCGGGAAGGACAGCACATCCGTAGGCCTGTTCTTATACATATATTTTTCATTGTATCTTTGTATCGTTTTGTTGTCCACGAAAGATACCGAGAGTTTCACATCCGTCCTGCAGCCCTCGGCATCCAGCACATATTTTATTATTTTCCGAGCAACCGGCGCGCTAATTTTCTTTTTTTGGAGATTTATTATTTCTATCTTCATTCTTAGGATACTTAACCCTCGTATGGAACATGCCGTTCAGGACCATATTGAATATGTCTCTGATGTCTTCAATGTCTTTCATCGTCAGCGGACATTCATCCAGCTGGCCGTCCAGAATCTTTTCATCGATTATCTCATTAACAAAATTTTTGATTCTCGCGGGAGTAGGCTTGTCGAGCGTTCTTGACGCAGCCTCAACAGCATCCGCCAGCAGGACTATCGCCGCTTCCTTGGATGAAGGCCTAGGTCCCGGATATCTGAATGCTTCTGCATCCACTTCGCCGGCGGAGCCGCTCTGCTCCTTTGCCCTTTTATAAAAGAAATATACAAGGCTTGTTCCGTGATGCTGGCGTATTATATCGAATATCGCGCGGCTTATTTTATATTTCTTTGCCAATTCTATACCGTCTTTCACATGCGCTGTTATAATAAGATGGCTCATGCTCGGAATAAGTTCATCGTGTTTGCTTTTTATCCCGCCCTCGTTTTCCGAAAAATATTCGGGTTTTATGGTCTTCCCTATATCATGGAAATAAGAACCGACTTTAGCGAGAAGAGAATTGGCTCCTATTCCGCCCGCGGCGGCTTCCGAAAGATTTCCCACTATCAGGCTATGATGATATGTGCCAGGCGCCTCTATCATCATCTTTCTCAGTATAGGATGATTAAGGTCTACCATTTCAAGAAGATGGATGTTGGTTATAAGGCCGAATCCCGTTTCCAGGAAAGGGAGTATTCCCATAACGATAAAAGGCGCCGCGATTCCCGAAGAGAAACCTATCCCCGCCATGCTCAAAGACTCCTCGATGCTTGATCCTTTCACTATTTCCATGGCGAGAACCGTGACAAACATAGAAACAGCCGTGAGAAAACCGGCTCTTATAAGTTGGGAACGGTATCTGACTTCCGCCACAGATGTAATTGCCACCATGCCGCCGATAATACCCGCAAACGCAACGGTTATGTTACTTGATACCAGAGAACAAAAAATACTTGCGAGAAAAGTCGTAAAAAGAGCTATCCTGGGATTCACAAGCATTGCAAGTGTTATGGATATCACAGCGGTCGGCATTATAAAATCCGAGAAACCGAGATAAATGACAGCCTTGTATATACCGCCCGTAAGAACGGAAAGAATCTCTATCATAAAAAGAACTTTGTTATTGCCGAATATGTCTGGCTGAAATTCCCTGAGGTAAATTCCGGCGACGGATATCAGCATCAGGATAATGGCGATTTTCCCCAGAAGGACAATATATTTCCCTTTTAAAAATTCTTTTGTAAAAGCCAGTTTGTAATATGCTTTAAGCATTCCCATCTGTGTTTCCGTAACTGTAGTGCCTTTTTTCACCAGTACGGTGTTTTCCGGCACTTTTTGGACAACCTGCCGGACGGACAGGACCGCTTTTTCTCTTTCTTTCTCTGTAATCTCCGGACTGTAAGAAAGGTTGGAAACAACGCATCCTGAAAATATTTTAACCACGGGATCTATAATTCTCCTGTCATCGGGAAAATATTTATCCGCTACCTTTTTTATATCCGAAATGAGTTTCGCGCGCACATATACATCCGCGATATTCCTGTCTTCGAACGTATTTCCCGATTTAACGCGTATTTTCTGAAAATCACCTGTCTTTTCTATTTTCAACCTGTCATCCATGCTTATAACTCCTGTCTGATAAATATCCTTAACAGCGGAGTTAATGCCGTCTTTCAGCGAAGAAGGATTGTCTTTTTTCAGGAGAAGGATTATCTCGTCGTCGGATAAGTCGAAAATATCTTTTGATTTTATCGCGGCAAGTTTTTCTTCGATGGAAATGGAGCCGTCAAGTGATACTGCGGCGAGTGTCTCGAAAAAAGAATTTATTTTACTGATATTTGACTGCTCGACATTAACATCCCTGACGCACACCGGCGGAACCGATTTCATTGTCTCTTTTATTTTTTCCGCAGTTTTCTGTTTATCGGCATATTCAAAAGCGTATCTGGAGACAATGCTCCTGTTGCTTACCTGCCCCTCTTTCAGGGGGATCCTTACAAAGAAGTCATCCCAGAGTATAATCATAGACAGCAACACCAGAGAGCTTAAACCTATCAAAACTTTGAGGAGTAATCCTCTGTTAAAGGAATGAGGAGCCGATGTCCTGTGATTTTTGTTGTCATTCATTTTATATTATGTGGCGCCGTTATCCCTCTGCCCGCCGTTAAGATAAGCTTTGATTATCTTCTGCACAAGTTCATGGCGGACAACATCTGTATCTGAGAAATATACGAACGAAATCCCTTCAATATCCTTCAATATCCCCTGGACATGTATAAGTCCCGACATTTTATCGGTAGGCAGGTCTATCTGGGTTATATCACCGGTAATAACTGTTTTTGAATCAAAGCCCAACCTCGTCAGGAACATTTTCATCTGTTCCCTCGTGCTGTTCTGGGCTTCGTCCAGTATCACAAAAGAATCGTTAAGGGTCCTGCCTCTCATAAAAGCAAGAGGAGCGACTTCGATTATACCCCTCTCAAGGCATTTCTGTATCCTGTCGATTTCCATCATATCATACAAGGCATCGTAAAGCGGTCTGAGGTACGGGGAGACCTTTTCGTAAAGGTCGCCCGGAAGGAACCCCAGGTTTTCCCCTGCTTCAACAGCCGGCCTGGTCAAAATAATCCTGCTCACCTCGTTTTTGGTCAGGGCGGAAACTGCCATGGCCATTGCAAGATATGTTTTTCCCGTTCCCGCGGGGCCGATACCGAAAACAATATCGTTTCCGGCTATGGAATCAATATATTGCTTCTGGACACTCGTTTTCGGCCTTATATATCTTCTTCTCGACGGGACTTCTATTTTCGCGGAGTAAACTTCCTTGAGTCTGTCATTCCCGGACCCGACAATATTTATAAGATAATTTATATCTTCTTTTTTGATTAATTCGCCGTCACTTACCGCATTTTCGAGATTTTCAATCAGTTTCTTTGTTTTTTCTATATTTTCCGGATTGCCGGATATTTTAAGAAAATTATCCCTTGCGACAATCTTCACGTTAAAAGCTTTCTCGACAAGAAGCAGGTTGTTCTCGTCGTGAGCGTATATTGCCCTGAGTAAAGCGGGGCTCTCAAAATCAATTTTCTGCTCTGTCATATCTGAGGTATTCCAATATTAAAAAAACACAAAGCCCTTAGCCGAAAAAAACAGTTGCTAAGAGCTTCGTGTATTTCTCTTCACTAATCTCTGGGGATAACAAGAACCATCCCTGGTTTTAAATCTTTAGGATCGTTAAGCTTATCTCTGTTAGCATTGAAGATTCTCTGCCATTTTGTCGGGTCGCTGTAAATCTCGCTCCTGCCCGATATTTTCCAAAGGGTATCGCCTTTTTTCACTACATAGGTATCCTGAGCAGAGGAAGGGACTGTGCCTATATCTTCTTCAATATATATGCTTTCGGACACATCAACAAAATCTTCCGCGGCTTCTTCATGTATAATTTCCTTAACGGTAGTCGTCTGATAATAACTTTCATCTCTCTTATGCCCTACCGTTCTTTTCCCTCCTTTGCTGCCACCGACATACGTAACATCGGTTTCAGCAGACGACTGCTGTCCCCACTCATATGAAGCGCATCCCCCGACAACAAGCACAAAAAGAACCAGAAGAGAATTAATAAGACCCCTTTTCACCTTGTCAACCTCCTTAAACTTTAATGTAACTGTTTTTCCACCTGCTGAATTGTATCATCAAAAAAACAAATATTCTACAATATTTTATTTATTCCTATTCCTCTTTTTCGACTATCCTGATACCGAGTTCTTTAAGCTGGTCTTCTTTAACCTCGGAAGGGGCCCCTACCATCAGGTCCTGCGCTTTCTGGTTCATCGGGAAGGCTATAACTTCCCTGATATTGGGGGAATCAGTGAACAACATTACGATACGGTCTATCCCGGGCGCTATACCGCCGTGGGGCGGAGCCCCGTATTTAAAGGCTTTTATCATATGGCCGAAATTTGTGTTAACTTCATCACGCTTATATCCGGCTATTTCAAAAGCTTTATACATTATTTCGGGCTTATGGTTTCTTATGGCGCCGCTTGAAAGTTCGACCCCGTTACAGACAATGTCATATTGAAAAGCCTTGATATCAAGAGGGTCCTTATTCAACAGGTCGTCCATCCCGCCCTGAGGCATCGAAAAAGGATTATGTGAAAATTCAATCTTTTTCAGGTCTTCGTTATACTCATACATCGGAAAATCCACAACCCAGCAGAAGGCCATGACATTTTGCGGTATGCAATTGACAGCTTTCGCAAAATATGTCCTCATAAGTCCCATTATATTGCAGGTTTTATCCCATTTTCCCGCGCCGAAAAAAGCAACGTCCCCGTCTTTTAACTCCAGAGCGGATAAAAGCTGTTTTTTTTCCTCTTCCCCGAAGAATTTCAATATCGGGCTCTTTAAATTTCCGTCTTTCATTGTGATATACGCCAATCCTCCCGCGCCTAATTCTTTCGCATAAGCTTCGGCCTTATCAAAAAACGACCTCGGGCTGTCAGCCAGTCCGGGAACAACAAGCGCCTTAACCGTTTTCCCATTTGAGGTATTGCTTTGAAACGCTTTGAATTCGGAATTTCTGAAAATCTGCGTCACTTCCTTCATTTCCAATTCGAATCTTATATCGGGTTTGTCCGTCCCGAACTTATCCATTGCCTCTTTGTAGGAAAACACGGGAAAAGGGTCAAACATTATTTTTTTGTCGGAAAGCTTTTTTGTCATCTCGACAAAGAGAGTTTCAACCACCTCGAAAATATCTTCCTGAGTACAGAATGACATTTCCAGATCAAGCTGGTAAAATTCCCCGGGAGACCTGTCTGCCCTCGAATCTTCGTCCCTAAAACACGGGGCTATCTGAAAATACCTGTGAAAACAGGATATCATCAAAAGCTGTTTGAACTGCTGCGGGGCCTGCGGCAATGCATAAAATTTTCCTTTATGTATTCTGCTCGGAACAAGATAATCACGGGCTCCTTCGGGAGAACTGCACGTGAGAATAGGGGTGCTTATTTCAATGAATTCGCGTTCCGAAAGATGCTGTCTGATAAAATTAATGATTTTCGAGCGGTAGATTATGTTCTTATGAAGAGCTTCTCTTCTCAAATCCAGGAACCTGTATTTTAAGCGCAGTTCCTCACCGACATTTTCCTCATCGGCTATCTGGAACGGCAGGATTTCGGCTGAAGATTCAACCTCAATACCGGTCACTGCGACTTCAATCTCCCCTGTGGCAAGTTTGGGATTTACCGTTTCGGGAGACCTTTCGACAACGTTCCCGTTAACCGATATGACGCTCTCAACTCTCAATTCATTTACGATACCGTACGGGTCTTTGTATTTCTCCGGATTAAAAACCAGCTGGCAGATACCTGTATGGTCTCTCAGATCAACAAAGATAAGCCCGCCGTGGTCACGTTTTCTGTGTATCCAGCCCGCCAGCCTGACCTTTTCACCGAAATGTTTTTTGTTAAGTCCGCCGCAATATTCGCTTCTATACTTATTTTTCATATTCACACACAAATATTTTCTTCAAATTCTCAATATCTCCTGATTTAATTTCTTTTTCATCTCCTGTTTCCATATCTTTCAGCCTGTACTTGCCTTCCTCTATTTCTCTGTCGCCTATAATAAGAGCATAAGCCGCGCCCGACTTGTTGGCAGCTCTCATCTGGGCTTTAAGGCTCTTTCCGAAAACGGCGCCCGCGCTTATATTAAGGCTGTTCCTCAAATAAGACAGCATGGGAAGCATTTCCTTATAGGCTTTTTCTCCCTGAAAAACAACAAATATTTTCGGCTTTGTTCCGTACTGTTTACCGGGATTCCGGCTCTTCATGGCCAAAATGACCCTTTCTATTCCCGAACCGAAACCAACCGCAGGCACATCGGGGCCTCCAAGGTCTTTTACCATGGAATCATATCTTCCCCCGCCGCCCACGGAACTTTGGGCGCCCAATCCGCTTGCCGACACCTCAAAGACAAAAGTTGTATAATAATCAAGGCCTCTCACTAATTTCGAGTTTTCTGAATATTTGACAGCATTGCCGTCCAGTAATTTCTTTATCTCCCCGTAATACTGTTTGCAGTCAGGGCAGGAAATTTCTCCCGTCCCCGAAAAACCTTTTGTAATTTCCATACAGGATTCCTTCTTGCAATCAAGTATCCTCAAGGGATTCGATTCATATCTCAAACGGCAATCATCACACATTTTCGGCAGGTTGCGCTCAAAATATTTTTTAACACCGTCCCTTATCGAGTCCCTGCATCCCTCTTTGCCGCAGCCTACATTATTTATATTCAACTCATATTTAATGTCAAGACGGTCATATATGCTCAAAAGAAGCAGAATCATCTCAACATCGGCGGCAGGGTCTTTTATGCCAAAATACTCCGCGCCGAACTGAACATGCTGGCGAAACCTGCCCGCCTGGGGACGTTCATACCTGAACATCGGCGCTATATAGAAAAATTTAACAGGCTCACCCTGAGCGCCTAAACCGCTCTCCAGATAAGCTCTGACAACAGATGCCGTGCCTTCCGGCCTTAAAGTAACCGACCTGTCGCCTTTATCGTTAAAAGTATACATTTCCTTTTTTACAATATCCGTCTGCTTCCCCACTCCTCTTTCAAAAAGTTCGGTCTTTTCGAGAACGGGTGTGCGTATCTCTCCGAATCCGTATAAATTACATACATCCCTGACAGTTTTCTCCACAAGCTGCCAGGCCGCAGCATCATCCGGTAATACATCGTACATACCTTTCAGTATATTAATTTTCATTTTTTTAATTTAACAGCTTAGCAGTTTAATAAGTATAAAATTAAAAATCAAGACCACTCAACTATTCAACTGTTGGACTATTTAACTATCCTCTCTTATAGACGGTAATGTTAAACTACGGCGCCGAATAAGTCAAAAGAAAAGTAATTTTCCGCAAAAACCCGCCTGCGCCGCGCGTAATAAAAAACCCCCCGGACATCCGGAGGGTTTTTAACATTTAAAATAATTTATTACCCGGTATATCACATAGGCTTTTCAACCAGTTTTTTCATTATCCTGCCGGGCTTAAAATAAGCAACTTTTTTAGCCGGGATGGTAACAACTTCCTGGGGCTTATTAGGATTTCTTCCTGTCCTTGATTTCCTGTGTTTCACCGTAAAAACACCGAAATTGCGGAGTTCTACATTCTCACCTTTCTGCAGGCTCTCTATAACATAATCCAATGTTTTCTGTATCACATCTTTTACGGCTATCTGCGACACACCGGTTTCTTTTGAAATCCTTACAACCAATTCTCTTTTCGTTGTGTTTGACATAAAACTCCTCCTAAGATATATCAGGGTTTATCTGAATAAGACAGAAATATAACACGCAGCAACTGAAACCGTCAAGGTTTTTTAAGTATTTACCCTCATCTTTTTGTCTTTAATGACCGGTTTTCCCGCTCAATAGGCCATTCAGTGAAGGCCAGTATAACAATAAGCACTATATTGGCTACGGGAACAAACATCAGAAGGCTTAACACCCCAGGGTAACCTGTCTTGGAGACTATGCGCCACCATATTATAACTACAAGGGCAGCCATCCCCAGCAAAAGGATTATCATAGAGTAAATCATCAATCCCATGCCGCTCGCTAAAATTTCCTCATTCATCTTACACCCCGCATATCGTTAAAAAATCTGACTTATTTTCCTGCAGAATAACAGCAGGCGAAATCATATGGACAACCATAATTAATATCTCCATAACAGTGACCCGGAGTTCATAAAGCCTTATTTAATTTTTCCTTTTGAACCATACGGTATTCTCCCCAAGCAGGTTTGTAATATCTTTTATGAATTGATCCGAAGGCTTGACATAAAATCCCTTCCCGGAAAGCATGTTCACCTTGCCGCCGGAAGACATGTTCAGCGTTATCTGCAAAGGGATCCTGCCTTTATGTTTATTGATTATATCCCTTAACAATCCTATTTCGCCTTCTTTAAGATTACCGGAAAACACCTCTATAACGACAGCCTCTGTAAACCTTTCCCTTATATCATCAAGATGGATTAATTCATCGGCTATAATCTTCGGGACATCTTCTTTAAAACTGACTTTCCCTATCACCATAACGGGCAGGTTCTTCTGTATAAGGTCAAAACTCCTGTCATAAGCCGAAGGGAAGACGATGACTTCGGCATATCCCTTAAGGTCTTCAAGCTTTAATACAGCCATTCTCTCCTGTTTCTTTGTCATCATCTTCTTCATATTGGATATGATTCCGCCTATCATCACTTTTCCGTTGGATGCGGCTTCTCTCAAGGTCTGCGTGTCTGCCGTAGAATATATTTTTATTATATCCTTATACTGCACTATCGGATGGCCTGATATATAGAAACCCAGTAATTCCTTTTCAAATGTCAGCAATTCGCTTTCATGGAATTCGTTGACTTGCGGAAGCATTTCAGTTTCAACGGTGACAGTTTCTTCGCTGAAAAGGGCCCTTTGTCCGTTCATCTTTTCTCTTTGCGCTACAGATGCCTCATTTAATTTCATCTCGAGCGCTTTCAGGAGCTGTGAGCGCGTGTATCCCATGCTGTCAAAAGCCCCGCATTTTATCAGGCTTTCAACAACTTTCCTGTTTGTGGCCTTGGAATCCACACTGTTTAAGAAATGAGTCAGGGATATAAACCTTTCCTGTTTCTTCCTGGCTTTTATTATCGACTCGACGGCAGTTTCTCCGACATTTTTAATAGCCGCAAGGCCAAAACGGACATTACCGCCAACAACCGTAAAACCTTTGAAACTCTCATTTATATCAGGTGGCAGTATTTCAATTCCCATATTCGAGCACTCATCTATATATTTAACTATTTTATCCATATCATTAAGTTCACTGGTAAGCACGGATGCCATATATTCCACCGGATAATTTGCCTTCAGATAAGCGGTCTGGTAGGCTATCATTGCGTATGCCTGGCTATGCGACTTGTTAAAACCGTAACCAGCGAATTTTTCTATGTTATCGAATATTTTTTCGGCTAATCGTTTTTTGATGTTATTCTTAACGGCGCCGCTGACAAATTTCTCTTTCTGGGCTTCCATCTCATCAACTTTTTTCTTTCCCATAATACGCCTGAGAATATCCGCTTCGGCAAGCGTATAACCCGCAACAACATTCGCCGCCTGCATAACCTGTTCCTGATAAAGCATTATCCCGTACGTATCCATGAGGATCGGTTCAAGCAGAGGATGGTCATATTTTATCGGGACTTTTCCGTGTTTTCTCTGGACATAATCATCAAGCATATTCATAGCGCCCGGCCTGAAAAGAGCAACCAGGGCATTAATATCTTCCAGATTCGATATGCCTATTCTTCTTGCAAGGTCCTGCATCCCCGCGCTTTCAAGCTGGAACACGCCTATGGTATCGGCATTGTTCAAGAGTTCGAAAGTTTTTTTGTCGTCAAGCGGGATTTCATCTATATTAACCTTTTCGGACCTTGTCCTTTCGACAATCCTGATGCAGTTCTTTATAACCGTCAATGTCCTCAACCCCAGGAAATCCATCTTCAAAAGCCCGTTGCTGCCTACATCATTCATGTCAAACTGCGTCATGACTTCGTCTTCTTTCCCTTTGCACAACGGCACGTAGTTTACAAGGGGCCTGTCAGAAATCACAACGCCCGCGGCATGGGTTGACGCATGTCTGTTTAATCCTTCAAGCCTCAAAGCCATTTCAATAAGATCTTTTACCTTTTTATCATTGTTTACAACTTCTTTAAGCCGCGGTTCGCTCTTCAGGGCATTTTCAAGTTTGACATTGGGTCCCTCGGGAACAAGTTTCGCCAGTTTATCGACATCTGCATAAGGCATATTCATAACCCTTCCGACATCTCTTACAACAGCCCTTGCTTTCATAGTCCCGAAAGTTATTATTTGCGCAACGCTGTCCTTGCCGTACTTATTAGAGACATAATCTATTAATCTTGACCTGTCTTCATCCGCAATATCTATATCGATATCCGGAGGAGATATCCTGTCAGGGTTGAGAAACCGTTCGAAAAGAAGTTTGAACTTTATAGGGTCCACATTGGTTATCCCGAGCACGTACGCGACTATGCTTCCGGCGGCAGAACCTCTCCCCGGACCTATCGGAATATCATGCGTTTTAGCATAATGGATAAAGTCCCATACTATAAGAAAATAACTGATAAACCCTAATCTTTCAATAATACTGAGCTCGTGTTCCAGCCTGGCCCGTATTTCAGAAGTTATTTCTTTGTACCTTTTTTTCAGGCCGCTTTCGCATAACTCCCGGAGGTAACGGCTTTCATTTTTTCCCGGGGGCGGAGAAAAAGCCGGGTAATGATATGTTTTTTCAAGAGAAAGCTCGAGATTGCAACGTTCCGAGATAACCA
The DNA here is from genome assembly GCA_023228325.1 of bacterium. NCBI lineage: Bacteria > bacterium. The sequence goes on along the minus strand of JALOBK010000001.1, from coordinate 1,503,315 downwards.
TTGTATTTTCGACGGCATCGGGGTATTCTTCAAAAAGTTTTTCAATCTCCCCGGCACTTTTCAGGTAAAACTCCTCCGTGGACATTCTCATCCTTTTTTCATCGTCCAGCGTCATTCCCGTCTGTATGCCTAATAATATTTCATGGGCCTTCGCATCTTCCCTGTCGATATAATGGACATCGTTAGTCGCTACCAAAGGGATGCCCGTCTGTCCGGAAATTGCCTTCAGGGCCCTGTTGACTCTCTGCTGTTCTTCAATATGATGATTCATCATCTCCAGGTAAAAATTTTCAGCGCCGAAAATATCCGAATATTCTTTCGCAATTTCCGCGGCCCTGTCCATATTCCCGTCCATTATTTCGCCCGCTATCTCGCCTTTCAGACAGCCGCTTAACGCTATAAGCCCCTGGCTATGCTTCCTCAGAAGCTCTTTATCCACCCTGGGCTTGTAATAATAACCTGTCAGATAGGATTCAGAACTTAAAATAAGGAGATTGCGGTAACCTGTCTCATCTTTTACAAGTATTGTTAAATGATAAGAACTGTTTTTACGTTTATCCAGTTTCTTCTCAAGCATCGACCCGGGAGCAAGATACATTTCGCTTCCGATAATCGGCTTGACGCTTTCGGATAATGCCTGCTTGTAGAATTTTATTACACCATGCATATTCCCATGGTCCGTAACAGCAAGGGCCGGCATCTTCAAAATCGCGGCTTTTTTCACCATTTTTTCAATGCTGCATGCGCCGTCAAGAAGGCTGTATTCCGAATGCACATGAAGATGGACAAAATTTGATTTTTTACTCATTTTCCCGTTTTATTTTCCTGTTTTCATTAATAGAGCCGCAACGAGGGCATCTGGAATAATCCTCTTCAACATCATAAATATAAACAAATGCGCAGATCGGGCATCTGCAGGTCCTCTTGATCTGAGGATTAACTCTTTTTACCTTAAACCTGTATTCAAAAAAAATCCAGGCAAAAAGCACCAATCCGAGCGTCAGGCACAGATAAATTATAAAAGCCGTTGAAATATCTACCTTAATCATTCAGATACTCACTTAACAGTTGCGGGATGAGTGTCAATACTTCCCCATTGAAGTGAATCGGTCGTCCTGTCTTCTTTAAAAAGCCAGTCTTGAATTGAATTTACCCATAACTGGTCAATATCCCTGTTTCCGCAGGACTTTTCCACAATAACATATTTTACTTCTCCCGCAGGAGTTACCCAGAATTTCAGCCGTATCATATTGAGATCAGAGTAATCTTTAAAATCAGCGGGAAATTCCGGATATTTGATTCTGATAATTTCTCTCTCTTTGATGGGACCTGATATCAGTGAATTTCTTTTTTTAGTCGCAGTAATAAAGTCCTTTACGGATTTTTCATCTACTATGGAAGGCGCAAAAACATCTTTTGCCTCCATCCCGAGTTTTATATTAAACTCCGGTTTGGGTAAAACCTCCGTGACAGCGGATGGAAGTTTTTTCCCTCTGTTTTTCAGGCTTTGAGGTTCGTTATCCCAAATGACCACTTGATGCCCGAATTGAATTTCGGAATCCAGCACTTTTTTTGAAAAACCGGATCTTGTCGGCATTGAAAAAAGATTATAATCGCTTTCACTCAGAATATCCGTTATTTCCGGTTTATCCATCGTCAGAGGTATGCCTGTAAGAGAAACTTCCATGGGTATCCTCTGCTTCAGGTAAAAAGGATCTTTTCTGATACTAATCACGAGAAAACCGGCAAGATGCCAGATCAATGAAAGTATAAGCGCCTGAATAAAAATTTTATCTTTAAAACCCATACTCATATAAATAAGGGAGAGAATGATTCTGCCCGGTAATTATTATTTGTCTTTCTTTGGCTTTGTCGCGATGGCAAGCCGCTTTATACCGGCATCTTTGATTTCGCCCATAATCTTGACAACCAAACCGTGATTGACTCTCTCATCGGCTTTAATTATTACAATTCTTTCGGGAGTCCTTTTGGCTATCGGCCTGAGTTTTATGGCAAGGCTCTCCTCATCCACTTTCTCATCATTAAGAAGAATTGTCTTTTCCGATGTTATGGTAACAATTATATTCTCTTCAGGCTGAGCGTCACTGACCTTGGAATCTGGAAGGTTAACTTTTATGCCCGGCTGGAGAATAAATGTTGAAGAAAGCATAAAAAATATTATAAGCAGAAAAACCACATCTATAAGCGGGGTTATGTCCAGCTTCCCCTTTTCAAGATCTGTAGTCCTCTTAAACTTCATACTCTTCTCCCCGTTCCGACAGAATATTGACTAACTCGGTTGCGCTCTTTTCCATGTCCAGGACAAGGCTGTCAACACGGCTCACCAGATAATTATAAGCGACATATGTGGGGATAGCCACTGTCAACCCGCCCGCGGTCGTTACCAGAGCTTCCCAGATACCCTTGGCAAGGTCGGCCGGATTTACAATACCTGAAGCCATATGTATTTCCTGAATCTTCATAAAAGCCCTTATCATCCCGGTAACCGTGCCGAGGAGCCCAAGGAGAGGGGTAACATGCGCGATTGTAGCCAGCACAACAAGATTTTTTTCAAAACGCGGCACTTCATGAAGCCCCGCATCTTCAATCGCTTCCTTTATTTCTTCTTTCGTTTCCGAATGCTTAAGCAGTCCGGCTCTTACTATATGGGCAACCGGGCCGGGTGTTTCATCACATATGGAAATCGCTTCGGTAATTTTTCCTTTTTTAATTATATTTCTGATGCCCGTCATAAACTTTTCGGTATCGATTTGGGCTCTGTGAAAATGGAAAAGCCTTTCAATGAAAATTGTCAGCGCCAGGACCGAACAAAGGCCTATCAGGACCATCAATGGCCCGCCTTTCATCACTATTTCTAACATTTATTCCTCCTTCCGATTCCAAAATATGATTATATCATTTTTGCATTTCACATAAAGCATCATAATAACCCCTGATTAAAATCCGAAAAACCCGCTTTTCCTTTTTAACTCGGCGATCCTGTTTGCCGCATCGCCGCTCATGGCATTATTTTCATCTATCACTTTCTGGTAAATTTTAACGGCTTCCTTATATTTCCCCATTTCTTCATATTTTTCGGCAGCGGAATAAGCGGCTTTGACAAACCACTGAGCGATCTGGGAATAACCATAGACCACCATAATGTAACGGTCAACAGCTTCTTCGTTGCGGCCGAGTTTTTCATAGCAGCGCCCTATTTTATAATACGACTGGGCTACTAACTCGGCGTTATTACAGTCAAGAACCGAACTATACACTTCCACTGCCTCCTCAAACTTGCTCAGGCTGAAAAGGCAATCCGCGATTCTTCCTTTCGTTTCATTAACCAGGTAATTGTCCTTTTCGTCCAAAAGGCTGTAAAAGACATCCAGCGCCTCGTTGAATTTAATCTGGGCCGCTAGACTGTCTCCCATCAGGAATTTTCCTTCTACCACAAAATCCCCTTCCGGATATTTTTCCAGAAGCGCCTTCAAAATTCTTTCCGCATCTATATACTCCCCGTTTCTAAACGCGCTTTTCGCCGCCCAGAACATAGCGTCGTCGGCAAGGCTGGAATCGGGAAACTGTTCAAACAGCTTAGTATATATTTCCCCCGATGACTTGAATTCGTCCATATTGTACCGTTTTTCTCCCAGCCAGAACATAACCTCGGCGGTAATGGGGGAATCCGGATATTTAACCACATACTCTTCAAATATTTTGCTCGCCTGTTCGACATTGCCCATCTGGCTGTAACACCATGCGCGCTCATATTCCGCCCGGGCGGTAAGGGCGCTGTCCGGAAATTTTGCGACCATCTCTGAATAGTAATTAAGCGAATTCTGGTAATCACCCATAGCATAATAAGTAGCCGCTATCCGGAACATAGCCATATCTTTCAGGTCGGAATCGGAAAACACTTCAAGCAGTTTAAAATAAGCACTCAGCGCTTCTTCAAATTTGCCGCCGCTAAAATTCGACATCCCTATCCTGTACTGGGCATTATCCGAAAATGGGCTTTGGGGGTATTGTGTGATAAGAGCTTCGAAAGCGCCTTTGGCCTTATCAAAATCCTCGAGCTTATAATAACACCAGCCTATCTGAAACAAGGCCTGGTCGGATTTACCGCTGTTGGGATAATCACTTAAAACTTTTTTATAGCTTTTTATCGCCTCTTCATAATCACCAAGGAAATAATACGCATCCCCTATCTTGAGCTGGCAGCTTCCCTTGAATTCGGGGTCATTACTGCTTTCTCCCGACCTCTTAAAATTATCTATAGCGCTCAGGTAATTGCTTTGCCTGAAATACGACCAGCCAAGCCCATTATAAAAATCCGGGATTTTGGGGCTGCCGGTATATTTATTAGTCAGTTCTTTAAAAAGAGCCTCTGCTTTTTCATACTCGCCGGTTTCCAGATAAGATTCAGCCAGCCAGTATTTCGCTTTTTCAAGATCTTCATCATTCTTAAAATTCTTTACAAACGTTTCCAGCTGCTCTATGGCTACTTTATAATCCGAAAGGACATAACTGCCTTCCCCTATTCTTAAAACCGCATCTTTCAAATACTTTGAGTTAGGATAATTCTTGGCGATAAGAGAAAACCTTTCAATAGATTTATCGTATTCTTTTAATTCCCAATAGGAAGTAGCTATCAGATACAGGCAATCCGCAGACCACTCTTCATTTTTTTCCTTTTCATACGCCTTCTCGAGATAATCGACAGCTTTGGAATACTTCTCCGAAGCCAGGCTGACCTTACCCATCCACAACAGCGATTCGACGGCTTCAGGCGAATCCGGAAATTTTGAGATGACATTCTTAAAGTTTTCCTCAGCTATGGAATAATTCTTCAGGTTATACTGCATCGCGCCTATGTCAAGCAGGCTTTTGGACAGCAGTTCACTATCAGGAAATTTTTCTATAAGGGTTTTTAAAAAATTTATCCCCTTATCATATTCCCCTAACTGATAATAGCACCAACCGAGAGAGTAATAAGAATAAGCAAGATAGGAACTTTCAGCATATTCGCTGAGGAATGTCCTGTATGACGAAATAGCCGCTTCATATTCTTCCTGTTTAAGGTATGACTCGCCAAGCCAGTATAGCATGGAATCCCTGAATTCCCTGTCGTGATGTTTAATAAACCTCTGCAACAGGTTGATGGCATTATCATATTCCCCGTTGTAGTAATAACATTCCCCTAAAAGAGCTACGGCCTCTCTCCTGTTTTCCGCTGTCGGATAAGTGGCAATATACCTTTGCAGCTGCATGGCGGCAGCCGAATATAACCCATCCGCATATGCGGCTTTCGACACTTCAAAAAGTTCTTTCGCCCTCGAATTCTCGGAAGAAAAAACAGGACATGCGGGCTGCAGGACCAGAGCCATAGCGCATATCAACAGAATTTTCCTGAAAACCATTTAAAACACTTCCTTTTGAATCCTTTTTATGTTCACGGTTTTACCTGTCTTTTCATCTATCCGGAAAACCGCCCCGCAAACCTTAAGATTTTTCTCGGCAACGGCAAATACCGAAGGTGTCTGCGTGATAAATCTTTTCAATACCGCCTGTATATCGCGCCCCAGCACGGATTCAAAAGGTCCGGTCATCCCCACATCCGTAATATATCCCGTGCCTTTGGGGAAAACATTCTCGTCAGCGGTCTGCACATGTGTATGAGTCCCGAAAATTCCGGTTACTTTTCCGTCCAGATGCCATGCCAACGCTATTTTTTCCGAAGTGGCTTCCGCGTGGATATCAACCATTATAACAGGCGTCTGTTTTGAGATTTCTTCGGTTATATTCGAAGCTATTTTAAAAGGACATTCGACGGTATTCATAAAAACCCTGCCGATAAGATTTATAACACCTATCTTTATCCCCCGTCCTATGTCATAAACCCCGAATCCTTTTCCGGGTGCTGAATCAGGATAGTTTGCGGGTCTCAACAACCTTTCTTCCTTGTCGATTATTTCATAAACCGCCTTGTTTTTCCAGATATGGTCTCCCGTCGTAATAACATCCGCGCCGGCATCAAGTAGAAAAGCTGTTACCTTGGGCGTAAGCCCGCTTCCCGCCGCCGCGTTTTCGCCGTTAACTATACAGAAATCAACGGCAAATTCCTTCCTCAACTCAGGAAAAACGCGCGCAAAAGATTCCCGTCCCGGCCTGCCGACAACATCTCCGACCGCTAAAATATTTATCATCTCAGCTCCTAAACAAAAAGGATAAACCGTCTATCCCGTATATTCAACCAATATATACTTTCTATTTCGCGTATTCAACTGCTCTCGTTTCCCTGATAACCGTTACTTTAACCTGTCCGGGATATTCAAGTTCATCCTGAATCTTTTTGGTAATATTTCTGGCAAGCAGGACGGCTTCGGAATCATCGACTTTATCCGGTTCTACCATAACCCTGATTTCCCTTCCGGCCTGTATCGCATACGATTTCTCAACGCCTCTGAATGAATTCGCAATCTCTTCAAGTTTTTCCAGCCTCTTGATATACACTTCAAGCGTTTCCGATCTTGCGCCCGGTCTTGCGGCTGAAATAGCGTCTGCGGCCTGTACAAGTATCGCAATCACGGATTTAGGATCTTCATCGCCATGGTGAGCCGCGATAGCATTTATTACAACTTCCTTTTCATTGAATTTCTTAGCAAGGTCCGCGCCTATCTGGGCATGAGAACCTTCTACTTCATGGTCAACAGCTTTGCCGAGATCATGCAGTAATCCCGCTCTTTTCGCAAGCTGCACATCTATGCCGAGCTCGGAAGCCATAACTCCCATAATTGAAGCTACTTCTTTAGAGTGGTCGTAAACGTTCTGTCCGTAGCTTGTCCTGTACTTTAATCGTCCCAACAAACGTATCTCTTCCTGATGGAGACCGTGTATTCCTATATCAAACGCGATTTGTTCTCCGGCTTCGCGTATCTGTTCGTCTATTTCCTTTTTAACCTTCTCAACCATTTCTTCAATTCTTGCCGGATGGATCCTGCCGTCAACAATTAACCTCTCAAGGGATATTCTGGCAATTTCCTTCCTTATATTATCAAAACCCGAAAGAATTACCGCTTCGGGAGTGTCATCAATAATAACATCGACACCCGTCGCGGCTTCAAGCGCCCTTATGTTTCTTCCTTCCCTTCCTATAATCCTGCCTTTCATTTCATCGTTGGGAAGAGAAACTGTAGATATCGTCGTTTCCGAAACATGGTCTGCCGCGCATCGCTGTATCGCAAGGCTGATTATTTTTTTTGCTTCCTTCTCTGATTTATCCTTTGTTTCGGTTTCAACTCTCCTTATCAGAGCCGCCGCTTCATGCCTGATTTCGTCCTCCAGGCTTGAAAGCAATATTTTTTTCGCCTCTTCTTTGCTTAAACCCGAGATCTGCTGCAATTTGGTTTTTTGTTCTTCCATCAGGGTTTCCATCTTTTTTACCTGTTCTTTCAGGTGTACATCCCTGTCATTTATCGATTGTTCCTTCCTTTTTAACTCCGCGTCCTTCTTGTCAATGAAATCAACCTTTCTGTCCAGGTTTTCTTCTTTCTGTATGACTCTTTTTTCAAGTGTCAGAAGCTCCTGTTTTCTTTCCTTTGCCTCTTTTTCAAATTCAGACATGGCCCTGTGCATCTCTTCTTTGGCTTCTATTCTCGCTTCTTTTTTCTTGGTATTGGCTTCTTTCTCAGCGTTATCAACTATCTTCCGGGCCTGCTGTTCATAACTGTTCTTCTGTAATTTTGAGATCAATATTCTCAGCAGATATCCGAAAAATAAAGCTACAATAAATATCAGTGATACCGCTATTATCTGTTCCTTTATCATTTCAAACATCACAACACCTCCATATACTTCATTATTATTTATCCTTTTTTAAACGATTTTTATGGTTCTCTTCTCCGTAAGTATTAAATTCACAGGTTCATCATGCTCTCTTCCGCCTATATCATTTAATAACTGAAAATCAAACGCCACTCCTATCCTGAAAGCGCGTTTATCGATTTTTTTCAGAAACCTGTCGTAATAACCTTTCCCTCTCCCTATCCTGTTCCCTTTCAAATCAAACGCTGTCCCCGGCAAAACCACGACTTCGATACCAGCGGAAGAGCCGTGAGAACAGTTTTCTGTTTTAGGCTCATAAATACCATATGCGCCCAACAAAAGCTTATCGTCCGGGCCGATTTTTCCTATCATCATATTCCCGCTTTTTTTGTCACAACACGGCAAAAAAACATTTTTTCCCGAAGACAATGCGTTCTTAACAAGCATTTCCGTATTCACTTCATCTTTCAACGAACTGAACAGCAGAACATTAGACGCGTTCTTATAATGACTGTCCTGTTCCAGTTTGCCGCAAATTTCCCGCGATGCATTTTCCCTGTCTACAGATATTCTGCCTTTTAAAGAGGTTATCCAAACCCTCAGCCTTTTGATTCTGTTTTCCACTTTTTTAACCGCTCCGATATTTTTTTCTCATATCCGTTTTCAGACGGCTGATAATAATTTTTTCTCCCGGGTAAATACTCCTGCTTTACATAATGGCCCGGGAATGAATGCGGATATTTATACCCTTTTCCGCGCCCCAGCTTTGATGAGGATTTATAGCTTGAATCTTTCAAATGCGCCGGCACTTCGAATATTTCCCCGTTTTCTTCAATGTCTTTCCATGCATTCGACACAGCCATGCAGGAAGCGTTGCTTTTCTGCGCCGAAGCGACATAAATAACGGCCTGGGCCAAGATAATTTTTGCTTCAGGCATACCTATAAAGTTAACCGCATCCGCGGCCGACTGGGCAACCACGAGGGCCAGAGGATCGGCATTGCCGATATCCTCGCTTGCGCAGATCACTATTCTTCTGGCAACGAACATCGGGTCTTCCCCCGAGTAAAGCAATTTTGCCAGCCAGTACACGGCGGCATCAGGGTCGCTTCCCCTCATGCTTTTTATAAACGCCGATACAGTATCGTAGTGTCCGTCCCCGGTGCTGTCGTATAAAACATGCTTTTTCTGCAGGGAATCCTCTATTATCCCCCTTGTTATTTTTATCTTTCCTTTTTCGGGTTCTGTAGTTAAAACCGCAATCTCAAGGGCATTAAGGGCTTTTCTCGCGTCCCCGTCAGTAGAGCCGGATAAAAAATCAAGAGCATCTTCATCCAAATCAACCTCAATATTGCCGAATCCCTTTTCTTTATCGGAAAGCGCATTTCGAATAATCCTGTTTATATCCGGTTTATCCAGTTTTTTAAGTTCGAACACAAGCGATCTCGACAGCAGCGGAGGTATAACGGAAAAAAACGGGTTCATGACCGTTGCGCCCACAATAGATATTATTCCCTTCTCAACATCAGGAAGCAGGGCATCCTGCTGCACCTTATTGAACCTGTGTATTTCATCAACAAAAAGTATGGTCTTTTTTCCTTCTCTTTCTATCCTGTTTTTTGCTTCGGATGTAATCCTGCGGATATCATTCACATTGGCCATTACAGCGTTAAGACTGTAATAGTGTCGCCGTGTAAGGTTTGCAATCAGGTAACCGAGCGCCGTTTTCCCGCAGCCGGGAGGCCCAAAAAATATTATAGAGGAAAAATTATCGGATTGGATAGCGCGCCACAGTATTTTTCCTTCAGATACTAAATGGCTTTGGCCGACTATCTCACTGAGACTTTTCGGCCTGAGTCTATCCGCTAGTGGACGCGCTTTTTCTAATTTTTCTTTTTTCTGAGATTCAAATAATTCCATAACAAAATAATGGAATTACACAAAAAAAACCCCGCATTTGCCGTTCGCAGCATCTCTTTGGTCATTGCCTCAACAGGTGGGTACTCTCTCTAGCCTTCATGTTCACTTTTTAAACATACAATCCGGTTTCGAAGTCCGAGTTCCCATTAACAATTTGTTGGCTCAAAGAGTAATATGCTACAGATCGAACAACGCAGGGTTCTTTACTCTTCCAGTAATTAATTTACCACAAGTTAAGCTTATTTGCAACGGTTTACTTTACTGATTTTGAATCAAGAATAGAGATAATCCTGTTAACTTTCTGTTCAGCCTGTTCAATTTTAATGCTATTCTTCATAATTTCATCAACAAAGTTCAGGCATGAAAGAATTGCAAGTTTCGCAATCGGCATACCAGGACTATCTTTCGCAAGTTCATTCATCTTCTTGTCAACAACCGCTGCAACCTTAACAATGCGATCCCTGTCAACATCCCCTACTATGGGATATTCTGTCCCGTAAATTTTAACTTTTACCATATTACCTGTGCTCAAATTACTCTCCTCATGACAATGGAAACCCGTGGAAGAATTAAAAATCCCTTATACTGCATTTTAACTCTTTTATCCACCTGTTCACCAATTTATTGTGTAATTCATCTACCTCCTTATCCGTAAGTGTAGAATTTTCCGATCTGTAAGTTACTGAAATACCCAGACTCTTTTTATTGTCCGGTATCTGCTTCCCCTTATATAAATCAAAAACCTCAATATTCTCGATTAACCCTGTTTTTTCCTTAGCTACCGCTTCCAGCACGTTACTGTAAGTCAGGTTTTCATCCAAAATAAGAGCTATATCCCTTTTAACGGCCGGAAACCTGGAAAAAGGAATATATTTTTTAAACCGGCTGTAATATTTTATTATTTCCGAAACATCCAGCTCGCAATAAAAAACTGTTTGCTCGATTCCGTACTTATGGCAGAAATCCTTATCTAATTCTCCCAGAGAAGCGACAGGCGCATCACTGATCTTTATGAAAGCCGCATTGCCCTTTCTGAAAGTAACTGAATTATGCAAATCATATTCGGCGTTTTTTATCCTCAGAGAATCCAGAACATTTTCAACAATACCTTTAATATCGAAGAAATTGACGTTCTGGCTGCCTTCAATCCAGCGGCTGTCATATCTGAAACCTGTTATAGCAATACCCAATGTCAAAATTTCCCTGGAACCCGAATCAGTTTCAGCGGAAGGGAAATAAATCTTCCCGAACTCATACAGTTTCAGATTTTTCGCGTCCCTGTTAAGATTATAATTGAGCGTTTTCATCATGCCCGGCAGAATGGATGTCCTTAAATACATAAGTTCCTCATTCTGCGGATTCTTTATCTTTAAAGATTTCTCCTTCGAAAAACCGCAATTTTCCAGATCCCTGGCGCCGACAAAACTAAACGCCATCGTTTCAGAGCAGCCTGAAGCTCTCAGGCTTTCCCCTATTTTCGCAAGAATATCCGTTTCAAGATAATTCCCGTCGACAACTATTCTGGACTTCGGCAGATTTTCATCTATAGCGTCATATCCGTATATCCTGGCTATTTCTTCGAAAAGGTCGGCCTCTTCAGTAATATCAGTCCTGAATGTCGGAGTTTTTATTTTAATGCTGTTCCGGTCCTCGCTCAGCACCTCAATTTCCAGCCTTCTGAAAATATCAGATATTTCGTTCGCCGAAAGCTGCATTCCGAGCAATTTGTTGGCCTTCTCGACCCTGCAGGGAATTACCGGATTTTCTCTTTCCTGGGTACCGTCTTTAAGAATCCCCTTTAGGACCGTCCCCCCCGCAAGTTCCGCTATCATGGCAGCGGCCCTGTCAAGAGCCTTCACTACAATACCGATATCGGCGCCCCGTTCAAACCTGTATGAAGACTCGGATGTCAGGATAAACTTTTTAGACGTATTCCTTATCTCTGCGGGATCAAAATACGCGCTTTCAAGCAAAATATCCTTTGTATCCGCGCTTATCTCGGAATTCTGTCCGCCCATAACACCCGCTAAAGCAACCGGTCTTTTTTTATCGGCTATTACAAGCACTTTCCCATCCAGATTTCTTTCAACTCCGTCTATCGTTGTGATTTTTTCGTTTTTCTTCGCTGCCCTTACAATTATATTTTTCCCTTCAAGCAGATCCATATCGAAGGCATGCAGGGGATGCCCCATATCCAGGAGGATAAAATTTGTAACATCGACCACATTGTTGATAGGCCTTATGCCTGAATTTTTTAAATAGTTTTTAAGCCAGGCGGGAGATTCTCCAATCCCAACACCCTTTATAACCCTTGCCGAATAAAAAGGACACTTGTTTTTGTCTTCTATCATAACTGTAAACGCATCCGGGGCTTTCTCATCGGATTCGGCAAGCTTAAAGTCCTGCTTCAGAAGTTCCATGTTCTTAACCGCGGCGATTTCTCTCGCAACCCCCATAACACTGAGGCAATCGGGCCTGTTAGGTGTGATTTCCAATTCAAAAACCGTGTCAACATTCAAATACTTCGACGCATCAGACCCGGTCTCGGCGGAATCTTCAAGAATAATAATGCCGGAATGGTCTTTGCCCAACCCAATCTCATTTTCGGAACATAACATACCATCGGATTCGACACCTCTGATAACCGCCTTCTTGAGTTTTGTCCCGTCGGGTAAAACCGTACCGGCTGAAGCAAATACAGCCTTATCCCCTTTTTTCATGTTTTTTGCGCCGCATACAACAGTAATTTCCCTGCTCCCTGTATTTATCCGGCATAAAGAAAGCTTATCGGCATTCGGATGCCTGCTGACTTCAAGTATTTCGGCAACAATCAGACCTTTTAATACCGGCGGCTCGGATACCTGCTCTACTTTTGTGCCTGACATAGTAAGCATATCGGAAAGCTCTGATGCCTCCATATCGATATTTATATGTCTTTTAAGCCAACTATATGGAAATTTCATTTTAAATTCCTTAAAAACCTTATATCATTCTCGTATAACAGCCTTAAATCGTCTATCCCAAACTTAATCATAGCAATTCTTTCTATGCCCATACCGAAAGCATATCCGGTATATTCATCCGGGTTATAGCCTACATTTTTATACACTCTCGGGTCCACCATACCCGCTCCGGAAATTTCAAGCCAACCGGAATTTTTACACACTTTGCAGCCCTTTCCCTTACATATAACACATGAAAAATCATATTCAACGCTGGGCTCGGTAAACGGGAAGAAGTGAGGCCTGAACCTTATTTTCACATCATTCCCAAGAAGCTGTCTCGCGGAATTATGCAATACTCCCTTAAGGTCCGCAAATGATACATTTTTATCCACATAAAGCCCTTCTATCTGGTGAAAAGTATGTCCGTGTGTTGCATCCGGTGTGTCATTTCTATAAACTCTGCCCGGAGCGATGATTCTGACGGGAGGCTTGACCTTTTTCATTATCCTTATCTGCACGGGAGAAGTCTGGGTCCTGAGCAGATTACCGTTCTCAAGATAAAAAGTATCCTGTATATCTCGCGAAGGATGGTTTTCAGGCGTATTCAGCGCATCGAAATTATTAAATTCTGTTTCAACATCAGGCCCGTCAGCTATGGAAAAACCCATTCTCCTGAAAATAGTTATGACTTCATTGATAGTCTGGGTTATCGGATGCGCGGCGCCTGTTTTCCTGGCAATTCCGGGCATGGTGACATCCAGAAATCCCGAAGATGAACTTTTTTGCTCTTTGTCTTCAAGGGATTTTTTCTTCAGCTCCATCGCTGACTGAATATCATTTTTAATGGAATTTATTTTTTTGCCGAAAAGAGGCTTTTCACTCGGAGGAAGGCTTTTAAACAGTTCCATCAGGGCGGCAATCCGGCCTTTTTTGCCCAGATATTTAATTCTTACCGAATCAAGATCCTTTAAATCTTCGGATTTTTTTATATCCTCTAATGATACCTGTTTTATCGCTTCAAGATTTTTATCCATCGCCACACCGAAAACAGGAAAGGATAGAAAAACAACAGTTTAAGCAGCAATCTGTTATATTAAATCAAGGGTGTAAAAACTGAAAAACTATCTCCTTTTGATGATTTAACAGTGTATATATTATTAAACAAATTGCCTGAGCCATTGTTTTTCAAACCATCCTGTATAACTTATTTTAAACCACTTTTAGCCAATTTTACTATCTCTTTAAACGCTTTGCTGTCACTGGCCGCAATCTCGGCCATGATTTTCCGGTCGAGCTCAACTTTCGCTTTCTTGAGGCCTGATATAAACTTACTGTAAGAGAGGCCGGCGCCCTCAAGCGCCGCATTAATCCTGGTTATCCAAAGCGAACGGAAAACCCTCTTTTTGGCTTTTCTATCTCTAAAAGCAAACCTCTGAGCTCTCTTCACTGTTTCATTTGCGGTTCTGAAGAGCCTGCTTCTGCCTCCTACAAAACCTTTAGCGCGCTTTAAAACTTTTTTATGCCGTCTTCGCGTAACTGGCGCATTTGTCGTTCTTGGCATTTCTATCTCCTCCGGTTTATAACATCTTTGATATCTTTCTCTGTTCTTTTGAAACTAAGGTATCCGACCTTCTTAACTTTCTTCTTTTACCGCTGTTTTTTTTCCTCATTAAATGCCCGGCATTAGCCCTGGCATACAAAATTTTGCCCGTAGCTGTCTTTTTAAAACGTTTAACAGCAGATTTCTTTGATTTTACCTTTGGCATTTAGTCCCCTCCGATACAATAAATCCAACATCTTATAACAAAACTACTTATAAACCACGTCAAAGCACTACAGAATAATATGTTTTTTGAAAAAAGGCAAGTATTTTTTTAAAAATAGTTTTACGAAGTTTTAGTGGGTCCGATGACCATTGTTACAAATCTTCCCATCTCTTTGGGTTTCATTTCAACGGCGCCGCGACCCTTGACATCCTCAACCAGCCTGTCAATCAAACTTCTTCCCATTTCCTTATGGGACATTTCTCTGCCCCTGTACATCAGCGTTATCTTAACCTTGCATCCTTTTTCAAGAAATTCCGTCAGGTGGTTGATTTTAACCATATAATCATGGTTGTCTATACCCGGCCTTATCTTAATTTCCTTAATTTTTATGGATTGCTGTTTTTTCTTTGCCTGTTTTTCCCTTTTAGTCTGTTCGTAGCGGTATTTCCCAAAATCCATTATCCGGCATACCGGAGGCTTTGCTTCCGAGGCAACTTCAACCAAATCCAACTTTCTTGACATGGCAATCTGCCTCGCTTCGTCAGTTTTCACAATACCAACCTGTTTGCCGTCATAATCTATCAAACGGACTTCGGGAACCCGAATTTTTTCATTTACCCTGATAAAATCTCTGTTTATAGGACACCTCCCTGTTTTTAGTTATTTAGTTATTTAGTTATTTAGTAAAATTTCCTATAAATTTAAAACTTCCAACCGCAGATAGCACAGATGAACACAGATAAATCTTAAATTAACTCCATATTTATGTTCTCTTACCTGTGAATATCTGAGTAATCTGTGGTTCCAATATCTTTCAGCCTCTCAATTATTTTTACTTTTTACTGTTTATTTCTTCCTTAAGCTTACCGATAAAATCGTCCAAACCTATATCATTTTGCTTTTCCCCGTTTCTCGCCCTGAAGGAAATAAGTTTTTTTTCAACTTCGTTATCGCCCACTATAACCATATAAGGTATTTTCTGCAGTTGAGCTGCCCTGATTTTAGCGCCCATTTTTTCATTTTTCGGATTCAAATTAGACCTTAACCCGTTTTTACAAAAAGTATCTTTTATTTTCAATGCATACTCATTATGTCTGTCAGACACGGTTATTATTTCAACCTGCACGGGGGCAAGCCACAGGGGAAAATCTCCTCCGTAATGCTCGATAAGAACACCGAAAAACCTCTCCAGAGAACCCATGAGAGCCCTGTGTATCATTATCGGTCTGTGTTCTTTCCCGTCCTCACCTATATATTTAACATCAAACCTTTCGGGAAGGTTAAAATCCACCTGTATAGTGCTGCATTGATGAGCCCTTTTCATTACATCCTTAATTTTTATATCTATCTTTGGGCCGTAGAACACACCTTCACCGGCATCAACCTTATATGGAATCTGCTTTTTCTCCAGGGCATTTTTCAATGCTTTAGTGGCTTTATCCCAGTTTTCTGCGGTTCCGACATATTTATCAGGCCTGGTGGAAAGGCATACATCGTAATGTTTGAAACCGAATGTAGAGAGGATATATACCACAAAATCTATGATTTTTATTATCTCGGACTCCAACTGCGAATCGAGACAGAATATATGGGCATCATCCTGCGTAAAACCGCGGACTCTTATAAGTCCGTGCAAAACCCCTCTTCTTTCATATCTGTAAACCGTTCCGAGTTCAGCCCACCTTATGGGAAAATCCCTGTAGCTATGCATCGTATTTTTATAAATGGCGATATGAAACGGGCAGTTCATAGGTTTAATTTCATATTTGAATTCATCTATTTCCATAGGAGCGAACATATTTTCCTTATAGAAACCGAGGTGCCCGCTCGTGTTCCACAAATCCAGTAAAGCCATATGAGGGGTGTTGACAAGTTCATATCCGGCTTTAAGATGTTCATTTTTCCAGAAATCTTCTATCTCTTTCCTGATTAAAGCCCCTTTGGGATGCCAAAGCACGAGACCCGGGCCTATTGAATCCTGTATGCTGAACAGGTCAAGGTCTTTGCCTATTTTTCTGTGGTCTCTCTTTTTCGCTTCTTCCAGGTTTTTAAGGTATTCATCCAATTCTTCAGCGCTATGGAATGCCGTGCCGTAAATTCTCTGGAGCATCTTATTGTTTTCGTCTCCTCTCCAGTAAGCGCCTGCGACTTTAAGAAGTTTGAATGCTTTTATTTCACCCGCTGATTTGACATGAGGCCCCTTGCACAGGTCCACAAAATCGCCGTGTTTGTACAGCGATACTTTATCTTCCGCCAGGGATTCTATCAGTTCAACTTTATAAGGCTGGTTATGTTTTTTAAAATATTCTATCGCTTCCGGTTTGCTTAGCTCATAACTCTCGAATTTATGGCCGGCCGCTATTTCCCGCGTCATTTCCTTCTCTATTTTTATCAGGTCTTCGGGGGTAACGCTTCTCCCGATTTCAAAATCATAGTAGAAACCGTCTTCGATAGCCGGACCTATAGCCAGCTTGGTTTCGGGAAAAAGTTTCATTACGGCTTGAGCCATTACATGAGAGGTACTATGCCTAAGAGCTTCCAAATCAGCTCCGGTGGACTTCAAAGAGGACTTATTCATAAAACACTACTTACTTTAGTAGCAATATTTCTCCTTTTTTAAATTATTTTATTTAATATTATAAGTTATTATCCCAGTTTTTTCAACTAAATCAACTAATTTTCCGGTTTAATCCGTTTTTTCCCGCCGAAGCTCCGCAAGTAAAACACCCGACTCCAGGCGAAGGTGGATGGTGGGCGATACTGGAGTCGAACCAGTGACCTCTAGCGTGTCGAGCTAGCGCTCTAGCCAGCTGAGCTAATCGCCCTCATTAACGACGGTTGTTTATGTTACTTGCGCAAATGCCGGTTGTCAATATAAAATGTCATATAAGGATTTAAAAAGGACTCACAAACGGATAAGTATTTTAATGGTTGATTGCATATCGTTATAATTAGTATAATTTTAAATTCTTATGAAAATTCTAAGCAGATATATCCTTAAAGATTTTTTTACAAATTTTTTTTCGATCCTTATCATATTCACCTTCGCCCTTCTTATAGGAAATCTGATAGAACTCACTCAGCTCCTGATCAAGGGATTCAAACTGTCATTTGTATTTAAGATGATATTCAATATAATACCCTATCTTTTGACTTACACCATACCTCTGGCCTGTCTGGTTGCGTCTCTTTTCCTGTTCGGAAAACTATCGGCAAACCATGAAATCACGGCAATGAAATCTTCCGGCCTAAGCCTTTTTTATATTTCAAAGCCTCTTTTCATCGCCGCTTTCCTGATAGGGGCCTTCTGTTTTGTCGTTTCCAGCTACATTTCACCTTCATGCCATTATGTAATAAGAAAAAGCAAGAAAATAGATATAGGCGAGATCGGGAATATAAACCCTGTCCAGTTAATAGAGAAAGGCGTGTTTATCGAAGCTTTTCACCCGTATATTATTTACTGTGATGACAAAACCGAAAATACCCTTAAAAACCTTATGATATTCGAAGTTAAGAGTGATGCTCCCGCGACAGCGATTTTCGCTAAGGAAGGGTCGATGGAATACGATGACGAAGAGGGAATGATCAAACTCGAACTTATGGAAGGGAATATTGATGCCCCGAACCCAGAAGATCCGAAAAAATTCTTCCGCCTCAGTTTTGAAAATTATCATCTTGAATTGGATATACCGTCCCGGGATGAAAAATATATACCGCGATCCGCAAACGATATGCCGCTCGGAAAATTAACCAGAAAAATAAAAGAATACGAAAAAAACGGCGTGAATAACACTCCGCTGAAAGTCGAATTCAGCACCAGAATAGCTACTTCGTTTTCTTGTATTATCTTCACCCTGATAGCGATACCTCTCGGCATAAAAGCGCACCGGAGCGAAAAAACCATAGGAATAGCTTTGGGGCTGTGCCTGGCCCTGTGTTATTACTCTTTTATAATACTTGCAAAGGCCATTGACAAAGAATCGCACTTATACCCCGAATATATAGTATGGCTGCCTAATATAGCCCTGTTTTTAACCGGCGCAGTGCTTTTTTACAGGATAAACAAGCAATGAGGATTTTAGACCGTTACCTTATCAGAAAATTCTTTTTCCCTTTTATATGCTGTATGCTGACCCTTATTCTTCTGTATATTATCCGGGACCTTATCGCCAACCTTGAAGATTATGTCGAAAGCAGCTCGTTCACACCTTATGAAATACTGAAAAGGTATATCATTTCCATACCTTTAATCATAGTAATAGTGTCCCCGATCGCCAACATGCTCGCTGTTATATACTCCCTCGGGAACTTAAGCATGCACAATGAAATCAGCGCCATGAGGGCAAGCGGTATCAGTATTTCCAGGATTCTTCTTCCCTTTATTCTTGTCGGTCTTTTAATAACATTATCCATTTTCTCTATCAATAAATATCTTGCCCAGGGCTCAAATTCCCTTATGATGCAGGAAATACAGAATAAAAACAATTCCACGGAAAAATCCGGGGGAATCATATCCAATATCTTCCTGTACGATAAAGACAGATGCCTGTACAACATTAAAAAGTTTGATGTTTTAACATCCGAAATGGAAAAAATAGACATCAAATACTTTTTCGCTGAAAAAGAAGAGAAGGTCATCAGGAGGCGCATATACGCGGACAGGGGGACGATCAAAGGGGAAAAATGGATATTATTCAGCGGTAGAATAGAAAATTTCAATGAAGAAGGCAGATTAGACAAGGTAAATCCCGGAGAAAACTTCCAAAGCATGGAACTCGAGACAGGAATTGACGGGGAAGAAGTGATACAACATAAGAATGCGGGAAATACCGGTATTTTCTCGCCCAACATCGATAAATACCATCAAGCATCACTGCCTTTCATCAACCTTGTTGTCATTTTCCTTGCCGTGCCGTTTACAATAAATATAACAAAACGGGGGGGAGCCTTCGCGGGCATCGCGCTAAGCATGATAATTTTCTTCTCGTATTATATCATATACCAGGTTTCCATCGCGGCGGGCCGGGAAGGATTGATAAATCCGGTTTTATCCGCGTGGATACCTCATATTGTATTTTCCGCCGTGGGCATAGGGTTTCTTATAAAAGTGCGCCGGTAGCGTCACTTAGCGCTGTTCCTCGAATCAATCAGGTCCTGAATGGTTACCCTGTTTTTAAACGAACCGCTACTGTTATCTTTAACTTCGGAAAATTCTTCCATAACCGCGTAGTAACCCGGCTTGGGATTCCGGTAGCCGTCACAGATACCCCAGTGCTCCTCTATATGGTTATCATGGACAGTCGGCTGCCCCGCTTTCCACCACTCGTCAGCCCACTCAAAAACCGTTATACCGGCAAGCTTGTTTTTTGCGGTCTTAAGCTGTTTTTTTATAATTTTAGCCTGATCTTCAATATTTTTCACATCAAATGTACTGTAACCGCACTCTGAAATATAGACAGGTTTATTATATTTTTTCGCCAAATTCCTTAAAACGGTTATTTTCTCCAGCGCATCTGATTTTGAAAACTCTTTCCCGTGGGTTATAAGCCCCAGATAACAGTTCATGCCCAGCACATCCAGGCTTTCAGCCCCGAGATCCTGGGCCCCCTCGGCAAAAGTGTTCGCGGCCGTCACAGGGTGGGTATCATCCACTTCTTTAACCCTTTTTATAAGGCGGCATAAAAAATCATCAACCGTTTTAAACGAATGATTTTTAAAAGCCGAATCTTTTCCGCTCCAGCCCCATGGAGCATCATTCCATAATGACCACATCAAAATACATTTCCTGTTTTTATCCCTTTTGACAAAGGCGGCGGCGGTATTAGCAAGTGTGTCAAGTTCGGAATCGGAAGAAAAATCAGTGGTATTGTGAGGGTGACAAACTCCTTCTATCACAAACAATCCGTATTTCTCGGCAAGATCAAGGACTTTCGGCGGAAGGGGTTTATAAGTCCTTATGGTATTTATACCGGCTTCCTTCATCATCTGAAAATCTTTTTCAAACATGGCAATATCCGCATGGGCATCGGTTCCATCCGGATTCATCCCGGGATAAGCATACCCATAGGCAACCGCCTTTATATAAAACTTTTTACCGTCAACATATATGTTTTTCCCCTTAACCCTGATATCAGGCCCGCTTTTTGAAAACACCATGGTTACCGCCAGCAAGAAACCGATAAAAAACAAACCTGACCGTTTCATCATAAAAATCCTTCAGATAAGCGCCGACGCTTCAACGGCTCTATATGATTTCACTTCCCTGCCGCATTTCAGAATGGCTTTGGAAGGGCAAAAAGATATGCATCTCATGCAAAGCTGGCATTTTTTCGAGAAAACGGGATATTCCTTCATTTCAATATTATTTACGGGGCACAATCTGGCGCACAACCCGCATTTTATGCATTTATCTTCAGATACGCCCATACCCGTTTTTTCCGAGAGGCTCTTCCACACCGATTTGCTTGTTCCTAACAGGAACAATACCTTATACAAAATGGGTATTCTCCCCCAGCTTGCCGCACTATTTATAAGTTCGCCGGCGTATTTCTCAGCCGCCTGCAGACCTTTTGCTACTTTTTTCCTGTTTTTTCCGGGATTACCGCTGACAGTCAAAAAATTAGACGGCATTTTTATCTCTTTAGCGCCGACAGGTATGTATTTCTTCTTAAGAAGCTCTGTTTTAAGGGCGCCCACTATCCCGCCGGAAAAAGCAGCAAGAGTATCAAACATGAATATTTCGGCGCCATTGCCTTCAGGCATATTTCTTATGAAATCCCATACAAATGGGTACGTTGACTGCGCAGCGACAGGGAAACCAAGTCCTATGGTATTACCGACATTGACATCGGAAGGGTTGTTTTTCTCAATAGGAAGAAGCTTAACTTTATATCCGGCAGAAGACAGTTTTTCACTTATTTTCCCGGCAACAAGTAATGTGTTGCCTGTCCCTGAAAAAAAATATATATCAATATTATTTTTCAAAATTGTAAAGCGCTTAAGTCCCCATATGCCAGGATTCAAGATACTTTTTCTGCTCTGAAGTAAGGGCATCTATTTTTACGCCCATGGATTCAAGTTTCATATCCGCGACATTTTTTTCGATGTTTTCCGGAACCTGATAGACTTTCGCTTTCAGTTTATCCCTGTTCTTAACACAATATTCCGTTGTCAGCGCCTGGGTGGCAAAACTCATATCCATCACGCACGCGGGATGCCCTTCGGCGGCGGCAAGATTGATAAGCCTGCCGTCAGCTAAAAGGAATATCGATTTATTATTTGACAAAACAAATTCGTCAACGTAATTTCTTACTCTCCTTTTTACTTTTTTCGAGAGTTTCAGCAGACCCGGAATATCTATCTCTACATTGAAATGGCCTGAATTACAGATAACGGCCCCTTTTTTCATTTTCCTGAAATGGACAGGCCGCAAAACACTTACATTTCCCGTCAGCGTACAGAAAACATCCCCTATCGGCGCGGCTTCCTCCATAGTCATAACCCTCATGCCGTCCATTGCGGCTTCTATCGCTTTTATGGAATCTACTTCGGTGACGATAACATTGGCGCCCATCCCTTTCGCCCTCATAGCAAAACCTTTTCCGCACCAGCCATATCCCGCGACAACAATCGTTTTCCCCGCGATAAGGATATCCGTAGCTCTTATGATGCCGTCCAATGTGGATTGCCCTGTGCCATACCTGTTATCGAAAAGATATTTTGTTTCAGCGTCGTTTACGGCGATAATGGGGAATTTTAACACCCCGGATTTTTCCATCGCTTTCAGCCTCACGACACCTGTGGTGGTTTCTTCCATAGAACCTATTATTTTAGCATGTAAATCCGGATGCCTTTTTAAAATTTCCGAAACCAGGTCGGCCCCGTCATCCATCGTCACATTCGGCTTGTGCCCGATAGCCGACTTGATATGCTGATAATAAGTCTTGTTGTTTTCCCCTTTTACAGCAAAAACAGGAATTTTATAATCATAAACGAGAGAAGCCGCAACATCATCCTGCGTGGAAAGCGGATTGGATGCGCATAATACCACATCTGCGCCTCCCGCTTTCAGCGTCCTGACCAGATTAGCCGTCTCCGCTGTCACATGAAGACATGCAGACATTCTGATACCCTTAAGGGGTTTCTTTCTCGAAAAAGTTTCCCTTATATGCGCCAAAACGGGCATATCGTTGTTAGCCCACTCTATTCTCTTTCTGCCCTCTGCCGCCAGTTTGATATTTTTTACGTCATATTTCATCTGTCTCTCCTGTAATTTTATAATGCCGCCGCCCTTATAACTCAAAATTTCCACCTGCCGCGGGAATTACATTTTAAAAATAAATAACTTTTAACCACAGATAAATATTATTTAAGAAAGCCTTTAAGAATTTTAATTTAAGTATTTTATATGTTTTTGCCTTTTATCTGTGTGTATCAGTTAAATCTGCGGTTACAATTTATTAATTGATACGTTTTATTTTATGCCCAGTTTTTTCCTGAGAACCGAGGCCTTATCCGTGTTTTCCCATGTAAAATCCCTGAATTTTCTGCCAAAATGCCCATAAGCCGCTGTCTTGCCGTATATAGGCCTTTTAAGCTTCAGATACCTGATAATATCGGCGGGCTTTAAAGGAAACACATCCCTTACAGCTTTTGAGAGCTTATTAAGAGGAACTCTGCTTGTATTCAGGCAGTCGACCAGAACTGATATAGGCTCAGGATATCCTATCGCGTATGACAGCTGGACTTCGCATTTTTCCGCGATACGGGCGGCAACAATATTTTTCGCAATATATCTCGCCATGTATGTGGCGCTTCTGTCCACTTTAGAAGGATCTTTTCCCGAAAAGGCTCCGCCTCCGTGCCTTCCCATTCCGCCGTATGTATCAACTATTATTTTTCTTCCCGTTACACCGGTATCCCCGTGTGGTCCCCCAACAACAAATCTTCCGGTGGGATTAACAAATATTCTGGTCCTGCTGTCCATATATTTGGACGGAATCACATGTTTTATCACTTTGGACAGAATTTCCTTCCTCAATATGCTTATTTTCATAGGCTTATGCTGTGTAGAAACAACCACACTGTCCACTCTTGCAGGCTTGCCGTCATGGTATTCAACAGTAACCTGGCTTTTGCCGTCCGGGCGCAGGAAGTTAAGTATCTTTTTCTTCCTAGCTTCTGCCAGCCTCATTGTAAGCTGATGTGCAAGCATAATCGGCAGAGGCAGATATTCCGGAGTTTCATTACACGCATAACCGAACATCATACCCTGATCCCCCGCTCCCTGTTCAGTGAATGTGCCCTCACCCGGGGTAACACCCATTGAAATATCGGGTGACTGGGTATGGACAGCAGAAATGACAGCGCAGGATTTATAATCAAACCCCATCTCGGAATCGGTATACCCTATCTTTTTAATCACATCCCTGGCTATATCGGAATAATTAATATGGACGCTGTGTTTTTTTGTGATTTCACCCGCAATAACCACAAGTCCGGTTGTAACAAGCGTCTCACAGGCAACCCTGGCATCTGGGTCCTTGGCTAAAATCGCGTCAAGAATTCCGTCTGAAATCTGATCGCATACTTTATCCGGATGACCTTCCGTCACCGATTCTGAAGTAAATAAAATTTTTTCCATGATTACACTCCGAAACATAAATGTTATTTTTTATTATCAGAACAATTTTGACATACTATAAAAAAATACTTCCTATAAGTCAAGTTGTAATGAAAGATGCTTACGAACTTTTTAATTTGACTGGGAAGCTAATTCCGGAGCCACTTTTTTGAGAACCGTTCCCGCAAGCCTCCTGACCTGTGAACTCATTTTACATTTCAACGCTTTTTCGGAAAGAGCCTTAAGGTCTTTAAGGGAAGCGCTCCTTATAACTTTTTTTATTTCGGGGACTATTATAGAGCTGGCGCTTAACTCATCTATGCCCATACCCACAAGCAGTAATGTCATTTCAAGGTCGCCGGCCATCTCTCCGCACATGCCAACCCAGATATTCTCCGCATGAGCATTTTCAATGACTTTATTTATTAACCTTAAAACCGCCGGGTTTGCGGGTTCATAAAGATAAGCCACTTTTTCATTTACCCTGTCAACGGCAATCGAATACTGTATCAAGTCGTTTGTGCCTATGCTGAAAAAATCAACGTGTTTCGCGATTATATCGGAAGTTATAGCCGCGGAAGGTATCTCTATCATAACCCCTATTTCAATCTCTTTATCATAGGAAACCTTATTTTTATCCAATAACACTTTGATTTCCTCAACAATCTTATTGGCCTGAATAACTTCATCAACACTGGATATCATAGGATACATCAGCTTAATGTTCCCTATAGCGCTCGCTCTTAAAATCGCTTTCAGCTGTGTCCGGAAAATATCCTGCCTCTCCAGGCAAAACCTTATAGCTCTCCAGCCGAGAAACGGGTTCATTTCCTTTGATACGCCCAGCTGCGGAGAGAGTTTATCTCCCCCGAGGTCAAGCGTCCTTATTATAACCGGGTTAGGGTAAGTCTTTTCCGCAACCTCCTTATAAGCCTGATATTGTTCCTCTTCTGATGGAAAATCGGGCCTGTTCAGATAGAAAAATTCCGTCCTGTATAAACCTATCCCTTCAGCCCCGTGAGATAACACGGACGAGACATCGTGGGGAAGTTCAATATTGGCCGAAACAGTCAGCCTGTACCCGTCAAGAGTTTCCGCCGGCAGGTCCTTGAGCTCGGCCAACTTTTCATTCAGCCTGTCCAGCTTCGAAATTTCTACTGAATATTTGCCCTGAGTCCATTTCGATGGATTGAGAGTAACGACACCGTGGCTTCCGTCTATTATTATTTCATCGCCGGATTTGACTTTTCTGCTGATGTCCCTGAGACCGACAATCGCGGGAATCTCCAGAGACCTCGCCATAATGGCCGTGTGAGATGTTTTACCTCCTATGTCGGTAACAAAACCTTTAACCAATTCCTTGTGCATCAGGGCTGTATCCGAAGGGCTAAGGTCATAGGCTACAATAACGACTTCTTCCTTGAATGCGGACAGATCCTGTTTTTTGCGGCCGAGGAGGTTGCATAATACCCTTTTGGTAAAATCCCTTATATCAGATGCCCTTTCCTTAAGATAGTCATCTTCCATCTTGGAAAAAAGCTCTACATATTTTTCTCCCACCTGCTGGAATATATATTCAACATTGTATTTCTCTTTTTCCAGCCTTTTGATGACCTGTTCGATAACAGACCTGTCTTCAAGAAACAGCAGGTGCGCGTTGAATATCTCGGCATGCTCCGCGCCCATCTGCTTTGCAATCTTATCCTGTATGCCTATAAGTTCATGGCGGGTTTTGATAAGAGCTTCTTCAAACCGGGCTATCTCACTCGGAATCTGCTCTTCTTTAATCTTATACCTGGAAACTGTGTCTTCCTTGCTGTCATAAAGATAAACTTTCCCTATTACAATACCCGGGGAAACAGGAATCCCTTTATAGACTATTTCTTTCTTGCCGTCTTTCATTCTTCTCCGAATTTATTTATAAAAAGTCTTTCCAGCTCTTCCACCGCCGTCTGCGCGTCATCACCTTCGGCTATTATCTTCAGTTTAGAACCTTTGGCGGCGGCAAGCATCATCACTCCCATAATACTTTTACCGTTAACCATTTCACCGTCTTTCGCTATTTTCACTTCCGAACTGAACCTGTTGGCCGTCTGGACCAACATAGCCGCAGGCCTGGCATGCAAACCAAGCTCGTTGATTATTTCTATTTCTTTTTCGACTTTACCCAAATTTTGGTTTTCCATCTCAGCCTTCAGATATTAATTATTTCTATTCTGCGTTTATCCATGTAATCTTTTGCTGTAAAGACGCTTTTTCTTCCGGTATTCGCTATCCTATCGGCCAATTTTTGAATACTGCTTTCTTTTCTGTGAACCGCAAGGTCCATAAGCATCGGTAGATTGACCCCTGTCACTATCATCAACTTATTGTCTTTATTTTTGAGGCCCATGCCGATATTGGAAGAACTCCCGCCGAAAACATCCACAAGAATCAATACACCCTCGTCCGAATCAACACTTTCAACGGCTTTAACGATATTTCTCTCTATATCCTTTTGCTTATCATTCGTAAACTGGCATACTATAGCCAATTTTTCTATTTTGCCGACTATTTGTTCGGCAGCTGCAACCAGATCTTTAGCAAGATTCCCATGAGCCGCGACTACAACACCTATCATATTATCCGCCTTCGGTTTTTTTTCCGGTTTCCTTGCTGGTCATTCTGTTTATTAACGATTCATTAAGGTCTTTCGCGGAATTTCTGCCGAGTTTCTTCAACCGGTAATTAAGCGCCGCCGTCTTAATCATCAGGGCCATATCCCTCCCCGGCTTCACGGGCAAAAGAATATGAGCAAGTTTTATCCCGAGCAGCGTATAAGATTGTTCTTCCATACCCAATCTGTCGTATTCGCGTTCGGCGTCCCAATCTTCAAGGGAAACAACTATATCTATCCTTTTAAATTCTCTTACCGAGCCGGCGCCGTATAAAGTCTCTATATTAATAATTCCCAACCCTCTTATTTCCATATGATATTTTGTCACTTCCACGCACCTGCCTATCAGGTCTTTCCTGTCATGCAGTTTTACCCTGACAACATCATCGGCAACCAGTCTATGCCCTTTATCGATAAGAGCAAGAGCGCATTCGCTTTTGCCAACTCCGCTTTTCCCTATAATCAGGACACCCACACCGTAAACTTCAACAAGATTTCCGTTCATGGTGATCTGAGGCGCAAATTTATCTTCCAGATAAAGAGTGGCTTCATTAATAAGAGACTTCGTTATCGAACCTGACCTGAACAGGGGCACGCCGAAATGGTCGGCATACTTGATCATCTCATCAAAAGGAACAAAATGTCTCGATATTATGCAACAGGGAAATTTTTGCGAAAAAAACTTTTTAATTCTGTTTTTTCTGTCCTTCCCTTCCAAAGTCTTCAAAAAAGACATTTCAACAAAACCGATTACCTGTACGCGCCGGACCGCGAAAAAACCGTAATATCCTACAAGGGCAAGCCCGGGACGGTTCAAAGTAGATTCTTTTATTTTTTTCCTCAGGCCTTTTTTCCCCGCAACCAATTCAAGGTCCAGGTGATCTTTAAGGTTTTCATAAAATTCTTTAACCGTAACATTGACCATCTGCAAATCCGCCGTTTTACTGGTTTTCCGTATACTCGATTTCTATATCTTTAACGGGACGATTTTTCCTGTCGTGAAATTTATCTTTCAGCCTTCTGAGTTTCTGCTCCACTTTATCGATAAGCGTATCTATTGATTTATACATATCATCGCTGACTTCTTCGAGGTGAAGAGAAAAATGAGGGCCGTTCATATTAACTTCGACTTTCTGCCTGTATTTTTCCACGTCCATAATCACATGGGCATCGTTGATTCTAAGTTCATACTTGTCGATTTTAGAAAATTTATCTCTCGCGTATTCTTTCATTGGGTCAGTAACCGAAATATGCCTGCCTGTAACACTGATATTCACCGATCAAACCTCCTTTTTATTTTATATAAAGACAAACTAATAAAAATAAAAACCGTTTTCAACTTATTATAATATAGTTTAGCTGTGGGTTTTTAACAAGAAAATTATGCAAAGCTACATTGTAAAGCCATGGCCGAGATAAATATTCCTGGCCTGGGGGTCGTTTATAAGTTCCTGTGCAGTACCGGATAAGAGAATTTCACTATTATACATTATATAAGCCCTGTCGGTTATTGAAAGCGTTTCCCTTACGCTGTGGTCCGTAAGCAAAATTCCCAGGCCTTTATTTTTAAGATTTTCAATGATTTGCTGGACTTCAAAGACAGCTATGGGATCAACACCGGAAAACGGTTCATCCAATAATATAAAAGAAGGATTGGTAACCAGCGCTCTGGTAATTTCAAGTCTCCGTCTTTCCCCCCCCGAAAGTGTATATGCCTTATTTTTAGCTAACTTATCCATATCAAGCTCGGCAAGCAGCCGCTTCAACCTTTCTTTTCTCTGCCTGTAATTCAGGGGAAGCGTTTCCAGAATTGCCATAATATTCTGCTCAACGGTCAAATCCCTGAAGATGGAGGGTTCCTGGGACAGATACCCAATACCTTTTTTTGCCCGCGCGCACATAGGTAATCTTGTTATATCCGCATCATCAAA
Organism: bacterium; assembly: GCA_023228325.1. Taxonomy (NCBI): domain Bacteria; species bacterium. The sequence continues at coordinate 1,474,649 of JALOBK010000001.1, read as the reverse complement.
AACCACACGGCCGGAATCCGGCCTTATAAGGCCCACGATCATATAGAAAGTTGTCGTTTTACCCGCCCCGTTAGGCCCCAGCAAGCCCACTATCTCACCCCTGTGAATATTTATCTCAACCTTATTCACAACAGCTCTCTTCTTATAACTTTTGCACAGATTTTCTGTTCTCAGAAGTTCCATAATATTACCTTAAAAAATACTTAACTCTTTAGTATCTTTCTTCCTTTCCGGAAAAATTACAAGTTTTGCGCCCGGTTCACAGACCATCCTGTTTTCGTCTATATAAAATGTTATTTTTTCGCCTGTCAGAGTATCAGTCCCTCTTTTAACAACAGGATTGCCTTTTAATACAACCGTGCGGTTATCCATTATGAATACGGCTTCCTCACAATTAGCGGTTTTGTCTTCCTGTTCAATTGCGACATTCCCGAGCGCTTCTATCCTTTCGATTCTTTTCTCATCCTTATTGAAAGTAAGCTTGACCTTATCCGCTTTAATAGTCCCGTATTTATCTTCTACAAATACATTCCTGTTCAATATAACGATGTTATTGTTGTAATCTACATTCAAAGGCCCCTCACATGTTATAACCGTAGGCGATCTTTTAATTTCCTGTTCTATCCCATCTGAAGCGGAAGATACTTCCTCCTGCGCAAGAGCCGAACCGCAGATAAAAACAAATAAGAACAACGCCGCATTAAGCCTCACAGGGAAAACTCCTTAAGCTGCTTTTCATTTATGATAATCCTGATATTCTTTTTAATATCAATTTTGCCGTTATCCAGAGAACCGAAAAGCCCGTCGCCCGAAAGAAAGAAATCCTCTTTTTCAAGCTCAAGATGGCTATCGGTTTTAAATTCCCGGTCTCCCGCAAGATAATCCAGGCGATCTGTCTTCACTTTAATGCCGCTCTTTGTGGTAATAACGACTTCTCCCTCAACATGGATAATCTGGTTATCTTTATCTATCTGCCCTCTGCGGGCCACTATTTCATATAATTCAGATTTTGATTCAACCAAGGCTCTTATCTCTTCTATTTCAACTATCCCTTCTTTATTGACAACAGCCTTTTTCCCTTCAACCCGCCATTGATTTTCCATCTGTTCCGCGGGTGAACTGAAAATAAAATTTGTAAATTCGCCTATCGGAATCTGTTCTTCGGAAAAAACGGCTGGCAGGAACTGAAAACAACATATTAAGATAAAAAGTATCCTTATCATTATTTAAAATACCTATCCGTTTCTTTTTCCCATTTGCCCTGTCCCTGAAGGATCATGTCCGCAACCTCACGGACAGCGCCTTTTCCCCCGGGGGTTTTCGTAACGTAATTTGCTCTTGCTTTAACATATGCGGGCGCCGAGGGCACAGACACGGAAACGCCGGCGGATTTCATCAGCGGTATATCCATAAGGTCATCGCCAATGACACAAATCGTCTCATCCTTTGCTTTTAATTCCTCTTTTAACTTCAGGAAAGCATCCATTTTATTTTTCAGGCCTGTAAAAATCATATCAATTCCAAGCTCTTTGGCCCTTATTTCAGTACACTTGGAATCCCTTCCGGAAATAATCACGACTTTTATCCCGTTTCTTATGAGCATCTTTATACCCGCGCCGTCCAGAACACAGAATCTCTTCGTCTCGGTCCCATCGCTGCCGATTATTATTGAGCCGTCGGTCATAACACCATCTACGTCAAGAACGACAACCTTGATTTTTTTTAATTTCTCTTCCAGTTCCATAATATGTCCCTACTTAAAACGATTCTTAATCTGTACTCTAAATCTTAACATCAGCCTCAAACTTTAATCTTAATTTCATTTTCACCCAATTCCGAGAAGGTCTTTCTCATCAATCAAACCCACGGGTTTACCGTTTTTATTAACCACCGGAATTTCGTCGAATTTCCTCTCCTTGATAATGCGCAATGCCTCCATCGCAAGTTTATCTTCATATATGACTGTAGGGTTCATGGTCATATACGATTTTACTTCCCTGTTTATAATATCGGGTGTCTTTTCAATGTTTTTCCTTAAATCGCCGTCAGTAAAAAGTCCGACCATCTTACCGCGCGCATTTACTATCGAAGCACAGCCCGCGCGCGCTCTTGTAATCTTCAGCAGAACATTCTTTATCAATTCATTTTCGCGCGCAACGGCCAGTTTATTTCCTGTCCTCATAATATCCTTAACTTTCAGGAGCTGCCTTCCCAAAGCCCCGCCGGGATGATAAAACGCGTAATCTTCAATCTTGAAGTCCTTGGCTTTAAGCAGGGCAATCGCTATCGCATCGCCCAAAGCCAGCGCAGCCGTAGTGCTGGCCGTAGGCGCCAGATTCATCGGACAGGCTTCTTTACTTACGCCGGCGTCCAAAATTACATCGCTATGCCTGGCAAGGGTCGATTTTTTGTTTCCTGTAACAGCTATAAGTTTAGCTCCTATTTTTTTTATCAACGGAACCAGTTTTATGATTTCCTCGGATTCGCCGCTGTTTGAAATCGCAATGACCGTATCTTCTTTCAAAACCATTCCCAGGTCGCCGTGAATGGCTTCGGCAGGATGAAGGAAAAGAGAAGGGGTGCCCAGACTCGCAAGTGTCGCCGAAATCTTTCTCCCTATAAGCCCGGGTTTTCCCATACCGGTCACAATAACACGGCCATTTGACGAAAGTATCAGGTTTATTGCTTTATTAAAATCCTTATTAATCTTTTTGTGGACTAACGCCAACGCGTCAATTTCAGTCTTTATAACATTTCTTGCTGTTTTTATGAATGACATTTTTGCTTTCATCCTTTAACTATCCTGTCTATATCTTTTAATTTTTTTATCAAATCCGGAAGATGTTTTATGTTAAGCATGTTGGGCCCGTCACAGGGGGCCTTCTCCGGATCGTTATGAACTTCCATAAATATACCATCACAGCCGGATGCTACACCGGCACGCGCCAGCGGAGCAATAAATGCGCTCTGCCCTCCCGAAGAACCGGAACGTCCGCCGGGCAACTGAAGACTGTGCGTAACATCAAGAACTACAGGAGTCCCGATAGAATTAAGCAGGCAAAGACTCCTTATATCGCAAACAAGATTATTGTAACCGAAGGAATATCCCCTTTCCGTTACAATGATATTTTTATTTCCGGCTGATTCCGCTTTTTCAACTATGTACTTCATATCCCACGGCGCGACAAATTGCCCTTTTTTTATGTTCACCGGTTTCTTTGTACCCGCCGCTTTTACCAGAAGGTCCGTCTGACGGCAGAGGAAAGCCGGTATTTGTATGATATCGGCAACTTCCGCTACATCATCAACTTCAGATTCACGGTGGACATCCGTTATAACAGGCAGGTTGAATTCCCTTTTAACTTTTTTCAGTATGGAAAGCCCCTTTTTTATACCGGGGCCCCTGAATGATTCCAATTTCATCCTGTTCGCCTTATCATAGGATGATTTAAATATAAGCCCAATCCCTTCCGCCTCCGAAATCCGGCTGAGTTTTCCGGCCATAGAGAGACAGTGCTTTTCATTTTCAATGACACAAGGGCCCGCTATCAGAATCAAAGGATTCGACCCGCCTATCTTCATTCCCCCGACAACAACAGGATTGTTCATACCGGTTATTCTCCAATAATGTTATCTGTCAACGATAAACTTTTCCGCTTTTTTAATGTCTTCAGGCGTGTCTACACCCAAACCCGAATAATCCACTTTTTCAACATAAATGTCATTTCCCGATTCCAGTATTCTCAATTGTTCAAGCTTTTCAATAACCTCCAGCCCCGAATGCTTCATCTTAATAAAATCATCCAGAAAACTTTTCCTCATACAATAAATACCGAGATGCTTCAGCCATCTCCTGTCTGCGGACATGTCGCGGTAAAAAGGTATCATGCTTCTGGAAAAATACATTGCATAACCGTTTTTGTCCACAACAACTTTTACAATGTTTGTGTCCGCCGCTTCCCTCTCATCCGCGATTTCTACGGCTGCCGTGGCGATTTGGATAGAATGGTCTCCGGACAATCTTCTTATCAGTGTGTCTATTATTTCGGGTTTCATAAACGGTTCATCACCCTGCAGATTAACAACAATATCGCACTCTTTTTTAAAAACAACCTCGGAAACCCTGTCGGTACCGGATACATGTTTTTTTGACGTCATAACCGCGGTAAAACCCGCTTTTTCCACAACATCTTTAATACGCGTATCATCCGTAGCCACAATCACTTCATCCGCTTTTTTTGATTTTTCAGCGGCTTCACAGACCCACAGCACAAGCGGTTTTTCTCCGAGCAGAGCCAAAGGCTTGCCGGGAAACCTTGTCGATTCATATCTCTCGGGTATAACAATCAGAGTTTTCATAATAGAATACAGCTACTCTCCTAAAACAGTTACCGCTTCTCTTATATCCTCTACGACAAAATCGGGCTTTATATCGCTTTTTCTCAGAGTCTCCCTGCCATTTCCGGTCAAGACCAGTATAGTTTTACAACCGGCATTTTTACCGGTTCTTATATCGCTCTCCCGATCTCCGATAAAAAAAGAATCCGGCAGTGAGATATCATGTTTATCGGCGGCGCATTTTACCATATACGGCGACGGTTTGCGGCACAGGCAGTTGTCTTCGGGCAAATGGGGGCAAACAAGAATACCCGAAATGTTTATGCCGTTTTCCTTAAGTTCCGCGCGTATCTTATCGTGGACTTCCGCCAAATCTTTCTCTTTAATATAACCCCTGCCCAGCCCCGACTGATTGGTTACTATAAAAATCTGAAAACCCAGCTCACTTATATCCTTAAGCGCTTTTACAGACCCTTCATAGAAACTGAAATCTTCAGGCCTGCTTATAAACCCGGGATCATGATTCAATGTCCCGTCCCGGTCAATAAAAACAGCTTTATTAGAAACCATATCCGTCTTATCGCCCCAATCAGTGTTTTTGTATTACGGCGGATCTCATCTCTTCGATTGTTGTTGTAGCCGTGCCCAACTTGCCTACTACAATTCCGGCGGCATAATTTGCTATTACCGCGGCCGTTCTTATATCCGAGCCCACGGCAAGAGCCGCGGTTAAAGCCGATATCACAGTATCACCGGCTCCCGAAACATCATACACTTCACGCGCTACAGACGATATCTGGAAAGGTCTTTCCCCTTTTTCAAACAGGCACATTCCTTTTTCCCCCAATGTCATTAAAACATATTTAATGCCGAATTTATCCAGAAGTATCTTCCCCGCCTCATACAATAAATCGTCTCTTTTGACATCTATGCCCGCAAACGCATATCCTTCCGTGTGATTGGGGGTGATTACAGTCCCGCCGGAAAGCCGGAAGAACCTGTTTATCTTCGGATCGAAGGCAATTACTTTATCGTTATCACGGGCGATCTTTATTAAACCGTTTATCAACTCCTGTCTAATCAGGCCTTTACCGTAATCTTCAACTATAATCGCGCCGTAATTACCTGTGTTTTCCTCCGCAAATTTCAGTATATCCGATACTAACTTAAGCCCTATCTCATGTGTCTGTTCCCTGTCAAACCTCACAACCTGCTGTTGATGAGCTATGACCCTGGTTTTTACTATGGTATCCCTGTCGGCAAGAACTTTTAAACCGTTTAAATTTATCTTCTGTGAACGCATTATAGCGCATAACTTCTTTCCGTTGGAATCATCGCCTATCACACTGCAAAGATAACTCATCACATCGAGGCTTTTAAGGTTATTCGCGACATTTGCGGCGCCGCCGGGCATAAAGCTTTCTCTCAGCACTTCCACAACAGGCACCGGGGCTTCCGGAGAAATCCTGTCAACCTTGCCCCAGATAAAGCAGTCAAGCATCACGTCCCCCACAACAAGGACTCTCGCTTTTTTCATTTTATCCAGAACTTTTAATATCTTTTCCTTTTTTACCCGCTTCACGACATTTACCCTTTCTTTCCGGCAATAGTATATTTTATCATTTAGATGCCCTGTTTTCCATGTCCAGCATTTCAAGTGCCCTGGAAGCGACAATAGAAACAGATATATCGGTCATACATCTGCCCTTCGGACATTTTCTCTTAAAGCACGGGGCGCATGGAAGTTTTGACCTGAATATAAATATACCTTTCCCCTCGGGCCCCGTCCTTTCGGGTGATGAGGGGCCGAAAATACATATCATTTTCTTGCCCAGCGCCGCCGCAAGATGCATCGCTCCGTTATCATTCGTGATTACAAGGTCGCTTAACGACAGGATGCCTGTAAGAGATAATATATCCGTTTTACCGCACAGATTCATAGCTTTTTCACAGCCGTAGACAATCCTGTTTCCTATCTCTTCCTCTTCCCTGGTTCCGGTTATTATCATGCGCGCATCCACTTTATCCCTTAAGAAAAAAACAGTTTTCCTGTAATTCTCCACATCCCATCTCTTTGAATGCCACTGTGAACCGGGCATAAAACATATTTTAGGACCCTTTGTCCCGGGTTTAAACCACATAACTTCCCCCAGTTTCAAAATGGGATGAGGCACATTAAGGCGGTACCTGACTTCCTGTTTCTCTTTCTTTCCCGAAACTTCGGATACAAGGCCTATATACCTTTCAACCGAATTGACCGAGTCCCGGCGTATCGGACATTTCCGGTTGTAAAACATGGCGGCAAATTCCCTCGCATCCGCAAACCCGGCTTTGATTTTAGCGCCGCTCAACCAGGTTATCAGTCCGCTTCTGAATAATCCCTGAAAATCAAAACAGATATCGAATTTTTTCATGCGGATTTTTATTATAAGCGATATCATCTCAATCAATGTCACAGGCAGGAACAATATATTCCCCCACTTATCCCTTTTAAAATCATAAACTTCACTGACCGCATCCACCATTTCAACAATTTTCCTGAATTTGCCGGAAACCACCCATGATATTTCCGATTCGGGCATAAGGTTTTTTATAACCCTTACCGCCGGGATTGTCTGGATGACATCCCCCAGGGCGCTGGGTTTTATCACAAGAATTTTTTTTATCGGACTCATAAACAACCCTCGGTCAAGAATCAGATTTTTTCCGCTTTCCGTCTATATCCGGCATCCAGACACCTGGTTCCGGCAAAATAACTTTGTAAAAATATATCCTTATCCTCATTTTTCAGGATATCACCTATATTATCAATTAACCTTTTTAAATTCTTTACTTTTTTTCGCGGGCTTACAGACCTGGAAAATTGCACCCTGTCGGTATCAAGTATGGAAATGGCCAGGCAGCTTTTTTCAACAAATATATTTCCCGGTTTTGTATCCCTGTGATAAATGCCCTTATTATGCAAATCCGCGAAGAATTTTCCGGCGTTCTCCATTACTTTACGCTTCTTTTCAGGGGACAAATCATCCTGCCTCAAAAATTCGTCAATCCGGACAATACCCTTTTTATTTTCAGCTATGAAATATCCGGCCTTATTGCCGCACGATATCGCCATCACAGGCTCCGGAGTGCATATCTTCCTTATCTTCAATCCTACAGAGCCTTTCCATGAACTCACAGCCTTTCTCCCGGGAAACGTAGCAAATGATATTTTGTTATACTTTTTTACCACAAGGTCGTAATTCTTATAATTCATCCTTCTGACAGAAGTCTTTACATCGTCCTTGATGACATCCGACGATTCAAAAAGTTCCCCGATGCCTGTAATAAAACCTGTCCCGGCAGATTCTGAAAATTCCCTTTTTGAGACATATTTAACCCCTTTGATTCTCACAAACGAATAATTTTCCTTGTTTTCGACTGCTTTTTTATCTCTTCTTTTCCATAATCTATAAAAGTATTCGTCAGTCATTTTTTCTATATCTTCGAAAAATGCTTTATAACCCATTCCGAAGTATTTTTCAAAGAACATCAGCTGATACTTTTCGCCGAGGGCCTCCCTTAAAAACATATTTATATTCGCAAGATTTCTGAAAATCAGCCGGCGCGGAACCGCAGAGCCGAATATTTTTACCCTCTGGACATCTATCAAATAGATCTGCCCGCCGGAAACAAGGATATTATCAAGGTGAAAATCAATCTGATATACTCCCTTCTTATGCAATTCCCTGACAAACCCGCAGAATTTATCCATCAAGGCATCAGGTTCTTCCCTGATTTTCTCTGAAAGGGGCCGGGCGCCGGTAATTTCTTCGGATATAAAAATACCGCCATCCTTCATATCCTGCGAAGAGAAAGTTCCCGCCGCCAGGGACAGGGGAACTTTTATCCCTTTTTTGGAAAGCAAAACCATATTTTCGTGTTCTTTCAAAGACTTATTCTTTTTAAAGCAGTATCTCAGGAAGTCAATGACCGTCGGATTCAAATATAATTTTATATAACACTGTCTTCCCCCTACCGGCCCCCTGAGAAGTATCCTCGCATCGGATTTATTGACCGGTTCGAAACCGGCAAAAGCATTCATGTCATCCGGAATGTTTTTTATTCCGGGATCGACATATTCCCATACTATGCCCGCGTCATTCATTCATCAACCCCCAGTTCCCCTGCAGTCCGAGTAAATGCCACAAAAACAGATAACCGGATAAAATAAATTTATCCCTTAAATCCTTGATCAAAAAAACGGTGGCAAGATTACCCGCCAGATAGAGTATCGACCTGGACAGCAGCAGCATGATAAGGCACGTTTTCAGGGCCGATTCCCCGAAATGGCCATAGTGTTTTCTGAAATACTTATATCTCGACAGATAATATTCAGCCCTTGCGCGCAGTAATTTAACACCGGCGGTCTTGCCCTGGAAATGGATAACTTTTACGCCGGGAAACAGAAAAATCTTATAGCCCGCCCCGCGCGCCCTTAAGAAAAAATCGGATTCCTCGAAAAAGAAAAAATATCTTTCGTCAAACCCGCCCAGTTCCCTGAAAATCCGGCTTTTCACCACCATAAAAGCCCCGACAAGGCTTTCAACCTCAAACGGCCCGGACCTTTGCCCCGCTTTCTGGCAGAAAGACTTTCCCGAAAATATCTTCAATAAGGATTTATTAAATATTTCCGTCAAAAAACACGGCGTTTTCCCGAATGAATTCTGTTCTGAACCGTCGCTATTCAGAAGCATGGCGCCGGCGGCGGCGGCATTGTCATCAGACCTTAAAAAACCGATTAACTCATCCACTTCTGTTTTGAGCTCGGCATCGCTGTTGATAAAACATACGAATTCACCGGACGATTTCTCAAAAGCCCGGTTGCAGGCACGGGCAAAACCCAGATTCTTTTTTGACGCCAAAAAAAGGATATCATCCCTTTTTTCCAGGTTCCGGACATTCTCCTCTTCAGAACCGTTATCAAATACGATTATTTCATAGCCGGAAACGGAATTCTTCTTTACAGAATCGATACAATTCAACGTAAGTTTTTCCGTATTATGATTTATAATGATATATGTTATTGTGAAGGCCGTAGTATCAGTATGCATTTTTAAAAGCTTTTAATGTCATAAGAATTATTTTAAGGTCGAACATAAGAGACCAGTTTTCCATATAATACAAATCATGTTTTATTCTCTCTTCCAGGGAAGTATCCCCCCTGTAGCCGTTTACCTGCGCCCACCCCGTAAGCCCGGACTTCACCCTGTGCCTCGCCATATAATAAGGTATTTGCTCTTTAAACTGATACACAAAATGCGGCCTCTCGGGCCTCGGCCCGACAATACTCATATCGCCTTTCAAAACATTCCAGAACTGGGGTATTTCATCTATGTTATATTTCCGCATTGTTTTCCCGACATTTGTGGTCCTTTCGTCATCTTTCTTGGCCCACACAGGCCCTGTTACGTCCTCCGCGCCCGGTTTCATGGACCTCAGTTTATATAAATTGAATTCCCGTCCGTCTTCACCGACCCTCCTCTGACCGTAAAAAATCCCGCCTTTAGATGTAATCCTGATCAACAAGGCAAAAACAATCAAAACGGGGGAAAAAATAATCAGGCCCGCCAGCGAACCGAAAATATCAAAAACCCTTTTTAATATTCTGTTGCCTACATGGTCAAGCGGAAGGTCTTTCTGCCTCATTATCGGTATGCCGCTGATCTCCTCAAGCCCGAGCCTCGCAACCGTCATCTGCATTACATCGGGTATCATTTTCCAGTTTATCATTTCTTTTGAACACTTAATTATGAAATCCACTATCTTTTCGTGAGGGAGGGTCGAAAGCGCCAGGATAACTTCATCCGCCTCATTCCTTGAAAAATGTTTTTCCGCATTATCAAGTGTATCAACAACTTTAACCCCGGCGATTTCCCTGCCCAGCATCTCAGGAAGCGCAGAAATAAAACCCACAACTTCTGAAACATACTGAGCATTCTCCTTAAGTGTCAGGGCGATACGGATGGCGGTATCATCGGTGCCTATTATCAGGACTCTCTTCTTATTGGGTATGTTCTTGAGCATTTTTATCCTTAAGGCGCTGATTATAAGCCGGAAAATGTTTAACAGCATTATTGAACTAAGGAATGAAAGAAAAATGACAAGCCTCGAATAGGAGAAAGCCCTGTATAAAGTGGAAGCCGCCAGAAGGACGACCGTCCCCCAGAAAACAGCTTTTGTGACGTTACCCGCCTGGTTCCATCTGGATTCGATGTTCGATATATTATAAAGCCCGAAGTGGGCGAAAATTAATATCCAGATAAGGACAGCAACAGGAACAGCCTGAATATACGCGCTCAGTTCAGGAACTCCTTTGGGCACACTGATAAAAGTGTGAAACCTGAGGTAGTATACAAACATAAAATTCAAAGACACCAGGACGGCATCGCCGGCCAGGAGGATTATTTTAAGAAGAAAATCACTTCTTTTTGATTTCACCGATTCGTCTCCCGTATTTTCAAAAATTTCTTCCGAACTTAGCTATCACGAAACTTTTAAATTCGGATAAGAACCTTCCGCGGTTAAATCTTTCCGCGTTATGCCTTATCTTCTCCGGATCAAAAAAACCGCAGTTATTTTCAAATACCCTCACCGCTTCCGCAAGAGCTTCTACATTTTGCTCGTAGAAAAATACTCCCGTGGGATTATCGTCTTTAAACTTATCGAGAGACCTTACAGTTTCTGTCTGGCCTCCCCTGCCGTATCCTATAACAGGTTTTCCGGAAGCCTGGGCTTCCACGGGTGTGATACCGAAATCTTCTTCGCCGGGAAAAATAAAAGCTTTGCACCTGCTGTAATATTCCCTTATTTCATTATCTCCCACCCAGCCTAAAAACTCAATATTAGATGATGCCATTTTCTTCAGGCCTTTTTCATCCTGCCCGCTTCCTATCACAATTAACTTTCTGCCAAGCCTGTTAAAAGCCTTTATTGCAAGATCAACTTTTTTATACGGGGCAAAAGCGCTGACGACAAGATAAAAATCCTCGCTTTTATTGTTATAAAATTTTTCGGTATCCACCGGAGGATATATTACCGTCGAATCCACCCCGTATCTGCGCAAAATCCTCTTTTTTACATTCAGGGAATTTGCGACAAAATAATCAACTCTCCCGGAATTCTCTGTGTCCCACCTTTCAAAACGCTTAAGGAAAGGGCTTAGCGCCGAATACCTGGCTTTACCGAATTTTCCCCTGTCAAAGTAAACTCTTGCCATATCCGAAACATATCTCACGGGAGTGTGGCAGTAACATATATGCTTCTGGTTCCCGGTGGTTTTTATGCCTTTCGCCGCACAATGGCTGCTGCTTATAACCAAATCATAGCCGGAAAGATCAAATTTTTCCACGGCGCCCGGGAATAAAGGAAGCAAATACCTGTAAAAACCGCAGGATCCGGGTATCTTCTGAAGATATGAAGTGATAATCCTGTGTTTTTCAATTTTTTCTGAAACACTTCCCTTCCTGTGCAACAAGGTAAAAATATCGGCATCCGGAAATAAGTCGCACATCGCGTCAAGGCACTTTTCCCCTCCTCTCATACCGGTAAGCCAATCATGCGCCAGAGCAATCCTGCAACTCATTTCAACAACTCCTCATACAAAGATAAGGTCCGCCTGCCCATTACCTCATACGAATATTGTTCCGCTGTCTTAAGCCCCCTTTGAATAAGGTTCTGCCTCAAGGAATCATCTCTCAGTAATTTTAATACAGCCTCAGCCATAGCATCTGCATCAAGAGGATCCAGCAGCAGGGCCGCGTCTTTTACTATCTCGGGCAATGAAGAGACATTCGTTGTTATAACAGGCGTAGAAAGGACCATCGCTTCAACCGGAGGATAACCAAATCCTTCATATAGCGACGGGAAAACAAGCATCCGGGCGGCTTTCACAGCATTATATAAATCTTTCGAACTCATATCAGGGGCGCAGATTATATCCTTTCCGGATTTTATCCCGGCTTCGGAAAGAAACTTTTCTCCCGCTCCGCCGACAAGCATTTTGACGGGAACAACGCTTTTCGAAGCCGCTTTCCTGAACGCTTTCAGCGCCGTTATAAGATTTTTGTGCGGTTTCGGATTGCCGATACAAATAATAAAATCCCCGTCTATTCCAAACCTGCCACGGATATACTCCCCCGGGTCTCCGGCAATCACCTGTCTTATCCGTTCAAAATCAAGGCCGTTGGGAATTACTTCAATCTTTGATTTCTCCAGCCCCAGAAAATCAATAATATCCTTTTTTGAATTCTCAGAAACCGTAATCACTTTTTCCGCCTTTCGCGCGGTTCTTTTTACTATCATCTTATAATAGATCCTGTGCAAGCGGGAATAATCGTAAGAAAACTTCATATGTATCAAATCATGGATCGTCATTACAAAAGGGCACTTAAGCGATAAAGGCGCGGAAAAAGAAGGGATATGGTACAAAGAAGGATGCAGCCTGCCTATAACACCCGGCAGCAGGACCTGCTCGGAAACGGAATACATCGGGATTTCGGAAAAAACAATTTCCATTTTCCCGCTTTCAAAATCGATTATATTATCCTTCGGAGCCAGGACGCTGAAAACAAATCCCGATTCCGTATTTACCAACGCTTTCAGCAGGTTATACGCGTGTACCGCAATACCGTGGTCCAAAGAGTGTAACATTCTGGCATCGAAAACTATTTTCATGGTTTATCTATTATGCTCCTGATTTGCCGATATATTTCAGACTCGGTAATATTTTCCATACACGGGTGCCCTTTTACGCGGCAGTCAAACGAGCAACATGGGGAACAAGGCGTATTTTTATAAATTACCTTAACATTCTTGCCGCGCGGCGCCCAGCGGGAAGGAAGATTAGCTCCGCTGAACAGGATAATACTCGGGACATCCAGAGCCGCGGCAATATGGGACGGCCCGGAATCAGTGCCTACAAAAAGGACCGCCTCCCGCAAAACGGCGCCGAGCCGGGAGAGGGTCGTCTTTCCGCCCAAATCGACAACATTCCCTTTATCAGACAACGATTTCATTACATTCTGAGTCTCGGAAGAGCTGCCGACAAGGACCACATTTAAACCCGTATCCTTTAACATCAATATAAGGCGGGCAAATTTATAGGGATGCCACCTTTTGGAAGAAGCCCCCGAACCGACATGAAATACAATATATCTGCCTGTTCCCAATCCGAACAAACGCCGGACATGCATATCTTCTTCTTTTATGAAAAATTCCGTTGCCGGGGAAAGGTCGGGGCAATCCAGGGCTTTTGCTATATTCAGATTAATATCAATTTCATGGCTTCCGAACTGATACTCGGGAACTGTGTCTGCCATAAACGCTCCGCCCGTGACACCGTAAGATACTATATGTCGCGCGCCGGCCGCCCGCAAAAGAAATATCTCCCTGACATCTCCCCTCGCGCTTATGCCGATGTCATATTTTTTTTTCCTGATAATTGAAGCAATGCTCAAAATAGAAGCAAGTCCTATTCTGGTTTTTATATCGCGTTTATATATGTTAGTTTTTACGATGAAAATATTGTTGACGCGCGGGTTTCCCGCAATTGCTTCCTCGCCCCACGGGCTCACATAAACATCTATATTCGCATTCTTATATTTACTTCTTAAAGCCCTTAAAAGAGGTGTGGTATTTATGATATCTCCTATATGGTCAAATCTCAAAACAGCTATATTCCCGGGGTGTTCGCCCAGCGGTTTTTTCAGCCATCCCGGAAAATAAAGGATGCGTCCGAAGAAATCAAATAAACCCATAAAAATTTTTAACCATTTTTTCTTAAAGATATATTTCATGGGAAATATCAGCTTTCCGTGTTGACTTGGCGATACGCGTTGACTGTAATTTCAGCAACTTTTTCCCAGCTGAAATTTTTAATGATATGGTTCTGCAGGCTGTCCGTTTTTCCGGAATTCACAGCTTCAGTAACCGCTTTGCAAATATCAACGGGTTTCGAAGGATTGACATAAAGGACAAAATCCTTAAAATATTCTTTGGTGCAGCCTCCCGAAGTTATCACTATTTTTGCTCCCGAAACTGCCGCTTCAAGGGCGGATAAACCCGGGGTTTCAAACCAGGAAGGCATTAAAAATACATCACACGCTTTATATGCGGATTTAAGCAGGGGGTCATTATGTTCCATCCGTCCCAGGAAATGTACATTGCCGCCGGCCAGTTTTCTGCATTGATTATAGTAACCCGCATACATCGATACATAATCTCCTATAATCACAAGCGGCCTGTCGGTATTTTTAAATGCTTTTATCATATTGATAATATTTTTTCTCGGCTCGATTCTCCCTACGTATAAGACAAAATCTTTAATATTATATTTCCGGCTGAACAATCCCCCGTCCCCATCCTTAAACGAAAGGTCTACCCCGTTGGGCACAACAAAGAACTTACCCGGACTGATTGCAAACAGCCTGCCTATCTGATCCGCCTCCATCCTGGAATTAGGGAGAAGCAAATCCGATATTTCGAACATTCTCCTCCTCATAGAGGGAAACCCGGGAAACACCAGCTTAGTCAGGTATCTCAGAGTGCTTTTATACGGCGACGCGGTAAAATCAGGGGAATGCCAGGCGCTTCTGAGGTCATACCAGCAAATTGTGGAAAGCACATTTTTCAGGCCTTTTGATTTTGCGGCTTCCATGATATCAAGCGCGTATTTCACAGAACCGAAAGTATGCAATATGCCGTAATCTTTGAGATCCGTTTTCCACTGGTCGAAAAAATGCACCTGAAGTCCCTGTTTTTC
Organism: bacterium; assembly: GCA_023228325.1. Taxonomy (NCBI): domain Bacteria; species bacterium. The sequence continues at coordinate 1,459,510 of JALOBK010000001.1, read as the reverse complement.
AACAAACTTCTTCGTCTGCAGCATCTGGATTTCTCCCCCGCCCGGATTCTGGAAAGCGGAAGGATACAGGTTATACAGCACTTTCATCTTTTCCCTCTATCTCCCCTGACCCTGATAAGATCCCGCAGTTTCGCATACTTATTGAATGTGTAAAATGAAGAAAAAACCTCAAAAATATAACTCCTTATGCCGTCGAGAAAACCCATTTTCATTATATAGCCTCTCAGGAAAACGAGCGCCGGTTTTATCAAGAGGTTGCCCAAATGTGGTTTTACCCCTTTGGAATACATATACTCTGCTTCAAGATCCGTATATTTGTTGAACTTTTCAAGATATTCGGAAATAGATGAAGTCGTATGATGCTCTATATAACCGGACAACAGGCCTGTCTCCCCTTCAACCTTAACTTCTTCATGCACCGGCTGGAAAAACCTGCACTTTCCCTTTTTTAAAAGCCGGACCGGAGCGTCGTCTTTCACGCTGCCCCACCGCATCCTCTCGCCGAAAATATAAACTTTTCTTTTGACCCTGAACGCTTTTTCGTCAGGATTTTTTGTGACAGTCTTCTGGATCTCTTCAGACAGGCCTTTCGTGATTATCTCGTCCGCATCAAGAAAAAAAACCCACTCGGAACCGGCTTTTTCCAAAGCAAAATTCTTCACGCCCGAATAATCGTCAAATCCCCTTTCGAAAACATGACATCCCAGTTTTTCGCATATTTCAACCGTATTGTCTTTGCTGAAGGAATCGACAACAACTATCTCATCCGCAAAAGAAGCGCTTTTGACGGCTTTTTCAATCCTCTTTGCTTCATTTTTCGTTATTATACAAACACTTATCGCCATTTTTAACGCACCTTATCCCGCACACGGAATCATATTAAACAGGTCTCTATCCTTATACTGTGAATTAAAACGGTATTTCCTTTTTCTGAAAGCGCCGGCCATCATCGGGATAAAATAAATGAACCCCAAGAGGTTCTCCGGCCTGAGCCTGCACAAAAAATACAATGACCTGGGAACAGCCAGCGCAAGAGAAACAAAAACATATTTCAGTTCAAGATTTTTCACCGTAAAAACATAGGTATTCCGGAAATTTATCATCAGAGATTTGCTTGCGCCGAACCTCCTGTTAAAACTTGCCCCTCCCTTGTGATACATAATGCTGGATGGCTCGTAGTATCCTTTCCATCCTTTTTTCCATGCCCTGAAACATATATCGGCATCTTCAAGCCGGCCGGGAAGGTATATATCGTCATACCCTCCCAGAACCGTGAATTTTCTCCTGTCAAACGCCCCGAAACCCTGCTGCATGCTCAGTCCCGGCTTATCGGAACAGTTTCCGGAAACAGCTTCCGAACCGAATAACCCGCCCCTGAAGAAAAACCGTGTCAGGTTCCCTTCACATTTCCGGCCCGGAAAATCGAATACTTTAGAGGCAACAAAAAACGCGTCGGGGTTATTTTCAAATACACCGACCAGAGGATCTATGCATCCCCGGTCAAGTTTGATATCGTTATTCAACAGTATAACTATATCCTCGCCGACGGTTTTAATGAAATCGTTATATGAACATAGAACCCTGTTTTCGGACTCGAATATTTCCACAGAAGGGAAAGCCCCCTTAATCCACTTGACGCTGTCATCCGTACTGCTGTTATCTATCACAGATATTTTGCACTGCGCCTTCGCATTTTCCGCGGCCAGGACAACAGAAGACATGCATTCCTTCATTATATCCAGCCCGTTGTAATTCAATACAATAATTCTGACATTCAAAGGACTTTCTCCAGTATATCGGCAATCCTCAATGAAGCTCTTCCGTCCCCGTAGGGGTTCCGTGATTTCGCCATCTTTTTGTATTCGGCCGGAGAATCAATAAGAACGGACACGTTATTTATGATTTTTGCCCTGTCCGTTCCTACTAATTTTGCGACACCGGCAAAAATACCTTCAGGTCTTTCTGTCTTTTCCCTTAATACAAGAACGGGCTTGCCGAAGGCAGGAGCCTCTTCCTGTATCCCGCCTGAATCCGTCATAATGATATAGGCGCTGTCAATCAACCTGAGTATCTCATCATACGCGACAGGACCCGAAACAATTATCCTCTTATTCCCTCCGAAATATTTCTCTATGACCCTTTTTATATTAGGATTGGGATGCACGGGTATCCTGAAAAAGGTATCTTTGTACTTATCCAGTATTTTCAGCACGGCATCGCAGACATTTTCAGCGGGCCTGCCGAAATTTTCCCTTCTGTGCATTGTGATGAGAATCATCCTGCCGCGCCCGTCAGGCACGGTGCTTTTTTTCTTCCCGGACAACATCCGGCTATATGTTTTTAAAGAATCTACAATCGTGTTTCCGGTTAAGAATACGCTTTTCCCTTCATGCCCCTCGCGGTGAAGGTTTTCCGCGGCAATCTTTGTGGGCGCAAAATTAAAATCGGCAATACATGAAATCATTCTCCTGTTCATTTCCTCAGGGAACGGACTATACTTATCCGAAGTCCTGAGCCCCGCTTCGACATGAGCTATTTTTATCTTTCTGTAAAATGCCGCCAGGGCGGCGGTAAACGCCGTTGTCGTATCTCCCTGGACCATTATCAGGTCCGGATGGTACTTATCGCAGACCTCTTTTTCGAATTTCGCCAATATTCCTGAAGTTATTTCGGTCAATGTCTGATTTTCCCTCATAATATTCAAATTGAAATCAACCTTTATATTGAAATGTCTGAGAAAACTGTCGGCCATTTCCCTGTGCTGTCCCGTAGCCACGACATATACCTTAAAATTCTTCTTTCTCGTTTTTAATTCTTTTATGACGGGGGCAAGTTTAATGACCTCAGGCCTGGTTCCTAAAAGCACTACAATTTTTTTCATATCTCTACCGCCCTCCGAACAAATCGGAATATTTCCTGTCCACTTCTCTTCCGTTCACAATATGAACCAATTTAAATATCCATACCACAGTCGCCGCGACAGCCAGGATAAACACTTCAAAAAGCATAAGATCCGTTTTAAAGAAAAAATTTAAAATGGCGGCAGCCGTAACCATATTCATAACCACATGTATTTCGGTAAGTTTATGCATGAAAACAAATATTTTTTTCGGCAAAGTCCTCTGTTCCTCTTTCTTTTCTTCCGTCTTTACAACGGCTTTGAAAACAATGTCCGTCCGCTCATTCGACAAACCGTTATAAAATGCCTTATAAATACAATCATTGATCACCGAGACCATATTCGTCGAAAAACACGCTGTCAACCCCAGAATCAAAAACCGTAAATCCGCATGCCTGATATAAAGTCCGAGGGCCAAACCCCCGAGAACAAGGAAATGGACTATATAATGGGCATAAAAGTCATAAAATGCGCCCGTCAGGCTTGAAACTTTCCGGTATCTCGCGATCTGGCCGTCAACATGATCCGACAGATACCAAAGCTGGAAAAAGAAAGCGCCCGCAAGCGTCATAAAAACGCTGCCGAAAGCAAAACATACGGCGGATATCACCCCCAGCATAATCGTTATGAACACAACCTGATTTGCCGTAATGCCCGTGGGTATCAGCAATCTGGTAATATACAGCGCCATGTCACGGGTTACAAACCTCGCCATCACGTTCCCTGTCTTCTTATAATCCTTTTTCTGGCATATATCTCTCAATTTATCAATCGGCTCAAACATAATAAACTCCCGTTAACGCATCCTGTAAATATTATATACTATCATATTCTCCCCGTTTTTAAATTCGTATCTGCCTATGGGGACAAAATAAGCGGATAAAAAACCATTATCCTGCATAAGGGATACAAGATTAAAGGAAAACTCGTCTTGTTTTTCCGGAATTCCGATGTTTGAGGAGACAACATATTCTATATCCTCATCTTTCAAAAACGCGGCGGCGTCTTCCTTTGATTTAACCTCATTACAGTAATCGGACATATAATAGAGACCATCCGCCCTGATTGTTTTCCTGTCAATATAAAACCTTTTTATCTCTCCCACCATAAGAACCGTTTTGTCTTCTGGTATGATTTTTTCTATGGCGGAGCCTAAACCACAGGTGGGTTCTGTTTTCAGAAGATAATTTTCGGCATATTCGTTCCCGAAAAATAAAGGCGCGGCGGGCGCTGCATAATAAAACGCCGTGCCGGCAAACATAATGATAACGGATGCGACAATAGCCGAGAATATACCGAAAACAGTCCTGCCGGACCTGTATAAATAATCAAGGCCCAAACCGATAAGAGGGCAATATATTACCATGCCCGGAAGCAGAAACCTCAGATTCTGCTTAACAAAAAACCACATGAAGTAGTATATCAACGCACAGAACAACATGATTTTCGCGGTTCTGTCGCGCCAGGCCGCAATAACGATTATCGGCAAAAAAGCAAGCGGAACGGGACCTATTTGATTCGCTGTTCCGCCGTATAATCCGGGCTTAAAAACAGCTTTAAACGGCATAAGCACAAAGTCGAGAAATCCCGCATTGGATGCAGATGTTTTAAATTCGCGCGCTATACCGTTCCCGAAAACATTCTGGAGAAAAGGGAACAAGGGGTTTCCCCTGATAATGTAGGCCCTTATATACCAGTGGCACGACACAATAGTCGCGACGAAAAAAAACAAAGCGGCATTAATAAAAATATCCCTGCTGTTTTTTCTTTTCATCAAGTCACTTACTATAAAAGCAATAAAAACAACACCTACAATCAGGCCGTTTGTAAATTTTGAACCTATAAGTATTCCGGCAAACAAACCCGACAGAATTGAAAGCTCTTTCTCTCCCGTTTCAGTATAATCAAGGAATAAAATCACCATGAGAGAACAAAAAAACGTTATTGAGACATCGACATACGCATAGCCCGACTGGGAAACAATAACAGGCATCAAATAGAAAAGAGTCGCGGCCGCCAAAGAAGCTGTCTTTGAAGCAAACTTTCTTGAAATCAGATAAATTGAGAATACGCAAAGGATTCCGGCCAAAAAATTGAACATCTTGGCGATAACGGCATTTTTTAAAAGAAGCCCGAACAAAAAAAGCATTTCTATGTTCAGGGGCCATAACGCGTTAACATCAAAAGGGACTGCGTGTATCCCATGATACTTGATGAATTCTTTCGGAAGATTCAGATGATATACAAGAGAATCCATGCCTGTGGGCGGCGCCGCGGCGGCAATCAAAGCGGAAAAAATCACCGCGGCTAAGATTAAGACCAGAAACCACCGGGTGATATCCAATCTTAATGAGAATATCCTTTTCAAAAATCCCGGGAAGTCCCTTAAAGACACCAGGATATTTTTAAAGCCTATAACGGCAATAAGAGCTAAAACGGCAAAACCCGTCCAGGCCCGCAGCAGTCCCGCGGAAGCAAAAAACGATACAAAGAGTATTATCATGCTGAGCCCTATCCCGCATGAAAGGATAAAATCCCGGAGCCGGTTGCCGGAAACCTGTTTTACGGCGCCCAGAACAGCCCTGCCGGCAGAAGAAGAAATCCACAGGATGAAAATCATAAAAATAATATTCAGGAACGCCATTACAATTTATCTCCTACCTGTGAATAAAGGAATACGCAAAAAAACAGGATAAAAACACAAACGGCAAATATACATGAAAGCCAGACCAGCGATTGTTTTATTCCTTTTTCGGAAAAAACACAAAAAACGATACAGAATAAATACCATAAAAAACTGATTGCCGAAAATACATAGAAAAGATACGGGCGGTAGACCATTTCCACTTTCGAACGGCCTTCCGGCAGCAAAACACCCCTGAAAAGCGAATTAATCCTCAGGAATTCAGACTTTTCCCCGTTAATGAAAACTTTCCAGCCCGGGTAATATAATTCCGAAGTCGCAAGCAAGGCGGAACCGGGTTCGTTGACCACATTTAAAATAATACTGCCGGAATCGTATTTCTGAACCTCGATTTCACTCCGGTCGGACCTCATATTTTTAAAACCGGCATCGCGCTCCCGGCCCTTTTCAATATAGACACAGAGATTTTTGTTATCCGCGCGCCCTGAATCAACGACCTTCTCTCTGATGTTCTTCCCCTCGGAAAATACTACTTTGTCAGTGATAAAAAAACGGTCGAAATGATTATCCAGCATATAAACACCGCATTTGCCGAAATCCGAAATATGTCTGAGGAACGGCAGTTCGGCAGCTGATAAAATGTATTTAACGTTAAGGAATCTCAGAAGGTTAAGGTCCCGTCGAAGTATTTTTTCATCGGGGATACGGGGTCCCGTCGAATCATCTACCGAACCGAGCTCTCCTATAAAGTCGTAATAATCTTTTATAACCAGAGGCGTGTAACATCCGATGTCATATAAACGATAGGTTATAGACCTGTTCGGCAGAACTTCAAATACTTCTTCCGCATTATCAACCCCCTGCCCTACAAATTCATAAATCCGGAATATGCTTTCATCTTCAGAAATAAAATCCGCTATCCGGGATTTTGCTTTAAATGTCGCAAGCGGTTCCGTATTCGTTCTTATTTTGCATCTGTTGTTAAAACCCAGAAGTTCGCACATTGAAATAAGTAAAAAAGCCGCTACAAAGAACCGTTTAGCGACGGGAAATCTTATATAGGCATATAAAAGCGCCAGTGAAACCAGCAGAAACAAAACCCCCCTCAGAATAAACATATTGTTAAAAGAAACATTGGCTTTCAATGTATCGTATATAGGCTCTAATCTTGCCATGTATTCATCAAGAGAATGTTTATGGTGAGCCTTGCCATAAACATTGGCAATTACATATTCACGCCCTTTTTCCAGCCAGAATTCCTTATGTTTCAATGCGATATCCGCGGCTGTCAGCAGGGAAAGGACAAGTATCGCCGCTATAACCCATATATAAAACCTTTTCTTCAGAAAAGATTTTTCAGCCCTGTTTTTAATCAGCGAATTAATCCCATACGCGGCCATAACACTCAAAGAAAAACCCGCGAAAAACAGAAATTTTGCGGGTACTCTGAACCCGTAAAATTTAACTGCGCTTAATATGAATTTGTAGACAGGGCTGTACCTGCCCAGGGCAAAAAGAAGGGAGCACGCAAAGAGGAAAAATATAAATTTTAACTGCCTGTTTATTTCTTTCTTTTTTATGAAAAAAACCATTGATAACGGCGCAATACCGATAAAAACCGCGCCGAAGGATATCCATCCCAAATGCGGGAAAAACAGCGTCGCGATACCGCATGGGTTGAATGACCCCCATAAAGCAAAATCAATGTCTTTAGCTCCTCTGGAACATAAGTTGATTAACTTTAAAGACTCATAAATCTGCGGAGACGCTATTATAAGAGCGGTAACCGCCGTGACAAGAAGCAATGCCGTATTCCCGAGCATGCCCTTAATGAAGTTGTTTCTGCTATGGAAAAAAGAAACATAATAGTAATAAAACACGGTGAATATCACAGAATAAAAAGCATATTGGAAATAGCCGGCAAGCACCTGCTGCGCGAGCACAACACCCAGTATCAGAAGAAAATACAATTTTTTCCGGTAAAAATACCTGTCTATCAGATAAAGAGTAAGCGGGAACCAGCAGAGGACTTTTAATGATACCGTATTGTAATATCCCCCGCCGCCGGCGCTGCCAAACGAAAAGAACAACGCTCCCGCCGATGAAGAAAAATCGTCAAGCCCCGCATTCATGAGAAATAAATACATAAATAAGAATGCGAGCAGATAATGGAACACATTAGACCATGCATAAGCAATCTCAACCGGAAAAACCAGATAGAAGACAATGTTGGCCGGATACAAAGCCGCAACCTGACCTTCAGCCAACAGGGGAAAACCGGAGTGGGTATATGTATCCCACAGCGGCAGTGACAGATTTTTTGCGGCCCGGTCCAGGGCAATTGCCCACGGCACATGCTGAGACCTGTAATCCCCGCTGAGGAAACTGGCTTTTAGAAAAACCTGATCGCCAAGATACAGCAATACCGAAAGAAGCAGGATTATTATAAGATATTTTCTTTCCAGGATTATTTTTTTCATCCGTCGAATAAATACGCTTTCGCCCTCTTGATAATATATTTTAACTGGTTTACCGATTTAATTTCTTTAAGCAGTTTAAACATTATTTTAGGCCTTAGATAGAATTCCAGATGCGCTTTTCTCTGTAACTGCTTCAGTTTCTCCCTGCTTATACCCCGGGGAGCATAGGCTACCGTCATTTCAGTCATTTTATCAAAGTCTATGGCCCGGATCTCTTTTAATTCCAGAAGCCTTTCATAAGATTCCGTTCCCGGAAGCGGCATATAACTGTAAAAAGCCGCTCTTGTCAAGTCGAGTTCCTTTGAGAAATCAATCGTTTTTCGTATATCTTCCTCGGTTTCCCCCGGATAGCCAAGAATAAAGAACCCGTTAACGTCCATTCCCGCATCGGTAATCATTTTTACCTGAGCTCTGATTTTATCGGATGAAAGACCTTTTTTCATGTCCTGCAGCACCCTGTCGGAACCCGATTCAACGCCTATAGAGATGTAATAGCAGCCGGACCGTTTCATAAGCCTGACGGTTTCTTCATCCAGAGTGTCACATCTCAAACCGTTCGGGCAACACCAGGAAATATGCCACCCGGTTTCTATCAGCCATTTGCAGAACTCCTTCACAAAATCAATATTCATGGAAAAGTTATCGTCAAGAATATGTATTTCTCTGACTCCGTATTTATTATAAAGAAGCTCTATCTCGCCTTTTACATTATTAATGCTTCTTGACCTTATTTTCCTGCCCGTAACGGTCCATCCGGCGCAAAAAGTACACCTGAAGGGGCATCCTCTCGTGATAAGTATGGGAGCAACCGGCGACTGCCTGAAAATCACGCCCTGCGGAGCGTCGGGATAATCCCCGGGCTTCATAAGATCCCATGCGGGATAAGGAATTTCGTCAAGGTTCTCGGGAAAGTCCTGCTCATTTACTCTTATCTTGTCTCCTTCTCTCCATATCAAACCCCTGATTTCCCTTACATCTCCCTCTTTGTTTTCAATAAACTTCAACAGTTTGACAATACTTCTCTCCGCTTCTCCCTTAAACGCGAAGTCAACATCCTGCAGGATATTAAGTGTATCCTGAGGCATGCCCGAAGGATGAGGCCCGCCTACTATCACTTTAATTTCAGGATTAACCTTTTTTACCACTGAAGCCGTTTTTCTGGCGGAAGGGATGTCATGAGAAAAAGCCGATACGGCAACGACATCCGGCATCAGTCTCCTCAGCTCCTTTTCAAAACTTTCATAATCCAGTTTTTTAAGGATACAATCAAGAAACGCCACATCGTACCCGGCTTCCCTGGAAACTGCAGCCAGATATCCGATACCTATAGGAGGAATCAAATTTAATATTATTGCGCTCGGGGTAACAGGCCTTAAAAAAAGTACTTTCACTTTTTTATGTCTTAATATTATTTCCGTTAATTCATATAAATCAGGATTAGTTCCCGGTATTATAACACAGTGGCGATTTCAAATGAAAGCATATAAGAACAACCGGATAAACAACTGCGGACGGCAACCCGCACGATGGATTGCATTTTTGTATCTTCTTGTTATGCTTATATATATACCTTATATCGAGGGGTATTGGGGGCCGCGGGAATAGAGTCGCTTTACACAGCTATACGTCCGAATCTGTCATACCCGATAAAACCCTGTGCCGGGGAGCGTCAAAATATAAAAAACCGGTTATTTTCTTCCCGGGGATTTAAAACTCTTGAAATGTTTTTTCTTTGAAGGAACCGTTATCCATTTGCCTCTGTAATTCTTTCTGCCCTGTAACGAATTCATATGTTCCAACCTCCTCTTCGCTAAAAGACTTTTATGGAAGCTATAATGGTGTCATATAAATCTTTATATCTCAAAAACTCGGAATCAGGAGCTTCCATCGTAATAAATACAAGCGTGTTTTTTTCATACGCCACAAAAATATACTCTCTCACTCTCAACGCTCCCTCTCCCGCAAATCTCAGGTCCGCGATAAACGGGCAACCCCGGTTGTTGGAAGCCGCCGGCCCGAAAGAACCCAAATAGTAGTCTTTCGCGTTTTCCATAAAATCATTAACATGCGATTCCACTATCTCTTTTGCGGCTTCTTCCGAATTGGCGAATTCATAACCGAAATATTTACTGTAATTGCATATTTTGGTTATCGTAATGCCGGTCTTAAACATATCTTCGGGTTTTTTAATCTCTTTTTCCGATATAAAGACCTGCTTTGAATCGCCGTCGGAATATTCCTTTACAAACCAGCCCTCTGGGTAGGATGTGCTTATTACGAAATTATCATTACTGTAACCCGTCATATTACCCGGAGGGTTTTCGGCAAACAGGCATGAAGGGAAAAGACAAAGGGCACAAACAAGGGATAAAACCGCTAGACTGTCAGCCCTCGTGTCCATGCTTAAAAACTGCCTTATTTTTAAGCATGCTGTCAAATTAACAGTATAAAAAAAAGTCAGTTTATATTAAAAAAAGGGGGGTATATCGTCTGCAAAACCGTTAAATTAATTGACAAATTTTTCTATTATTTCATTTTTGCCGATTTTTCGCTGGTAACGTACCAGGTTTGCACTGGTATATTTAAATAACCGGTTTCTTCCGCCTGCGAAGCCTTCTCATATCAATCCATATCCTGAAAAGTTCCCTGACGGTAAGAGGTATGTACTTCAGGGATACCGTGGATTTACCCGCAGACCGTGGAAAGTGAGGGACACCTACTTCAATCATATTATAGCCGTAATAATGCGCTTTAACCAGAATTTCGGTATTTACAAAAAACTTCTTTGAAGTAATATTTATCTTCTCGAAAATCCTTTTATCAAATATCTTGAAGGCGCAATCTATATCTTTAACGTTCAGGTCGAATATGAAACCCACGAGAGTATTATAACCCCAGGAAAGGAATTTCCTGGCAAAGGGATCTTTTCTCTTAAGCCTGTATCCTATAATAAGGTCGACTACGCCCGTCTTGATAAGGGGAAACATGATATTCAACCCTGATATATCGAACTGCCGGTCGCAATCCGTAAAAAACAGGTATTCATATGAAGCGGCATAAAAACCGTCTTTCAAGGATTTTCCATATCCTTCATTGACCTTATGGTGCAGCACCTTCACCTGATTATACTTATGAGCAAGCCTGTCCGCCAAAGTCGGTGTCATATCCGTCGAACCGTCATCCACGACTATAATTTCATAAGACTCTTTTTTATCTCTGAAATATTCGACTATATCATGCACGGCGTGCCCTATGTTCTCTTCTTCATTAAGGGCGGGCAATATTATTGAAATTCCCTTTTCCATTTATTTCTCCATTTAAGATTACAGTTGCACTATATTTAACCACAGATAACACAGATGATAACAGATAAATACTATCGATTAATTTTATATCTTTTTGTTTCTTAGCTGTGTCTATCTGAATAATCTGTGGTGGTAACTCTCTTTCTCTGTGCTTTATTTTTAAACAATATTTTTATTTATCTTTGTCTTTCGACATATATTTTATCAGAAACGGCAACCCGAAAACCGCGGGAACAATATATCTCACGGTACACATCACTCCCAGCGCCGCCATCAAATAGTCCGGATATCCATACCACCCGAAAAGGACTATCAGCGCCTTGTCCCTTGTCCCGATCCCGGCAAAAGCAATCGGGATAAGGCCTATGAATATGGCGGCCGGTATCAGGGCAAAAGAAATCATTGCCCCGGCGGAACAGTCAAAAGATTTAAAAAAACAGAAAACCTGCAGGATATGGGAAAACCACAGCAGGACTGATAACAGGATAACCGAGGCAAGTTTCCGCGGTTCTCTCTTAAGCCCGGCCAGAAAATCATGGAACTTGATAAAATATTCGTCTATCTTAGGCAATGTCCGCTTTAGCACACCGACCTTAAAAGCTCCCAGCATATATACAATCAAAGGCGCCGCCAAAAAAGCCGAACCGACAGATAAGAACAGAACCTTTATGTCGCGGGTAAAAAACGCGTTTACCGGCAGAAACGACAATCCGGCCACCATAACAAAACTCAGGGCGGAAACATCAAATATTTTCTCGACTATAACACTGCTGAATCCTTCCGAATAACCCACCACACCCTCTTTTTTTAAGAAAACAGCCTTGCTCAAATCCCCCATTTTAGAAGGAAGAGCTATATTAAGCGAATTACCCGCAAGATACAGCTTTAACGACGACAAAATCGGGATTTTAGCCGCCCCGGAAAGAATAATCACATATCTGAAGGAAGAAATGAACGCGGAAACGATAAAAATGGACATGCCTGTCCAAAACCACAGATAATTTATATTGCGGAAAATCTTTCCGAATGCGGACATGTTTATTCCCGAATATATGGAAAAAAGTATATAAAGCGCAATTAAAAGTGTCGCCGCCGTCTTTATTTTTTTCCAGCTCATTCGAAACGCCTTGTTATTTCCAGCTTGCGCGCCGTGTTCAAATCTCTTATATCATCCGCGGCAGATTGGCGCCACTTTAACAGCATATTCTGATTGAAACATTCGGCCATCGCTATATAAATTGAAACTTTATCCGTCGTAAAATAAAGCTTACTGACGTTTTTGCCGCCTGTCAAAAACACCAAATCCTTAACAACCAGGCCGCCTTCGGTAAAGAAAAAACTTCTTTCAAAAGATACAGGGGCTTTTCTTTTCCCCGTAATAAGCACTTTCTGCAGAATTTTGCGGAACACGGCACTTGCGCGCGGCATGGGTCCGAGAATCATCAGCGCCATGCGAAAAAGAACCTGTTTCGCAGGAGACATGAGTTTGCGCTTATAATAATAAAAATTCCCTTTTATGCGGTATGGATCCTCTCCCGAACGGGTATTTATCCCGATTCGGTTCGAAACACCGATTTTCCCGTCCGAAAACTCGCACAGGAAACCCGAATCGCTGTGTATTAATTTGCCGTTTTTAAAAATCTTAAAAACCCCTCCTTTTCGCGCGGCAACGGCGAAAAAATACCTGCCTTTTTTCTCAACGCACAGTCCCGCCTCGGGAAACTGCTTTCGCGGCTGATCGTATCCGGCCGGGTGATTTAAATCACAATAATCGACCCAGGCAAGAAGATGGCTGTACGTCATATGCCCGAATATCCTATTGTCTTCATAATTAGCCGTCAGGCCGTTTTCAATGGCTTTCAGATACCTCGTTTTTATTTCAACCGCGCCGGGACATTCTTTTGCCAACAGCTCAAGGCCGTGAGGCATGAAAATATACGTATCCCTGCTGCCCAATTCTCCGCCGCATGTGCCGTCGGGATAGACAAAACAGTAGAGAAAATCCAGCGCTTTCCGGAGTGATGCAAGGAGCGCGGCGTCCTTTGTAATTGAATACGCCCGGGCGAGAAAGTCAATCGTCATTGTAAGATATCCCGGGTCGCAGCCTTCGTATTCCGGAAACCATCCTTCACCCGATTGCCAGGAAAGACATAATTTTATCTTATCGAAGGCGGCATCCCTGTAATTTTCTTTCGCCGTCAACTGCCACAGAAGGAGAAGCGCTAAAGCGGCTATCGCGTGGTGGTTCGTGAGCTTTCCCGACTCCAAACGGGATGAAATCCATTTACCTCTTTTCTCCAGAAATTCTATTATTTCCGCGTCATTGATACCAAGCAGTCGGCATGATTCCGCAAAGGCGTAAAGTGAAAATGCAGTCGCCCCATAAGCCCTTTCAAAAGGGAAATAATCATCGCAGGACCCATCGCGGTGGGCGCTCTTCTCCGCAAATTTTATGCCGGCAACAACAAGGTCTTTAATTGTCTCCTGTTTATAGCAGGGATTCCCTTTGAATTCATGCTTATACACCAATGCAAGGGGAAGAACAAACTCCTGGCTCATTCCGCACGGAAAATCCGCCGTTCCGTAATGCCAGTATTCCCGGTCAAAACATCCGTAAGTCGGACTTGTGACATCCCTGTCCGCCAGGGTAAGAATCCTGGGAATCTGCTTCATCGCAATTTTCAGATAAAGGTCTCTATTCTCCATGCTTCTCACGTCTTTCGTCTTTCGTCTTTCGTCTTTCGTCTTACGTCTTTCGTCCCACGTCCTTCGTTTCTCGGCTTTCGTCTCTCGTTCACTCCTTATGCATCATCACTATAAGGTCGGCAAGCAGCCCTATGGCAAATACTATGACGGCCGTAGAAAAAATAATGATATCCGATTCCTGAACGCTATGTGTATATATGAAATCGGCCGCCGATTTGACCAGCCCCGCGAGAAAAATAAAAATAGATATCGGAAGGAAAAAACGGAGAGGGTTAAAATACATAATAGTCCTTATGACAAGAGACAGGTAATTATAAGAATCTTTCAGCGGATGAAACGTTGAGCGTCCTACTCTCGGATAATAATCTATGGGGAAATACCCAACCCTGTATCCTTTCGAAAGAAGCACCAGAGTTATAGTGCTTACCCACGAATGAGTGGTAGGCAGATATTTCAGATATTTCAACGCATGGGATTTCTTCAACACCCTCAAACCGGAATTAAGGTCCGGTATTTTATCGCTCACCAGATATTCCGCAAGTTTTTTTATGAACATTTTCGCGGGCATCCTCAATATTTTTAAAGTCCCTTTTTCGGCTTTTCTCGCGCCTATAACCATATCGTTCTGTTTCATCATTTCAATCATACCGGGGACCGCCTCCGCGGGATATGTGCAATCGCCGTCTATCATAACTATCAATTCGTTTTCAGATGCTTTGACCCCTGTTGTTCTTGCCGCGCCGTTGCCGAGGTTCCGACCGTGCCTTATGACTTTGGCGCCTTTTGATTCGGCTATTACATCTGAACCATCGGTGGAACCGTCGTCAACAACCAGAATATCCCCTTCGCAGCCCGATTTTTTCATCATATCCTTTAAATCGTCCATAACCTTGGGCAAAGCTTCCTTCTCATTATAAACCGGAATCAGTATCGTTATCCTATCCTTCATTCCCACCTCTTCATGTTTTTGCGTTTTATCCGTCTCGAAATATTACCTGACTTTCTGTCAGAGCCAATTTCATATATCTGAATAGTATATCCCGTTTTACTTCTTAAATAAACCTCATTGTCAAGGAACGGGCCTCCCGTAAGGGCATACCTGTTCGATGAATATTTTTTGCCGTTATCCTTATACGGATTGAATTCAGCTACAAGGTCAGCGCTTTCTTCTATTTTCCTGATAAAATCAGCGTGTTTATAATCCTGATTCACCCTGCTGATAATAATAAACCTGATATTATTATCAAGCAGATAATCATAACTGAAAGGTATCTGGGGCATGGAGAACAAAAACTCCCCTTTATCGGACGGGGAGTCTTTTAAAAAATACAGCTTATAACCCCTGTTTTTTTCGGCCATTTCCAACATCTTCCGCAATTTAAGGAATTTAGGCTCCGGTATTTTCTCCTGCTCCGCCAGGTCTATTTTCTGCCTTATCTGGCTTTCATCAGGCAGGAGCCTGGGTCCGAAAAAGGTATGGTCAAGCGCTATTTTTTCCCCTGCGCGTATATTTTTTTCTATCCACTTTCTCGCATCCATACGCGTATCGCCGGCCGAGAACAAATAGTCGGAATAACAGGCTTTTATAAATGTCGAAAAAGACATGACCAGACAAATTACAACGAACCATGCCGTTCTTCTGCTACCCCTCGACAGGATGCGGGAAAGGTCGTAAATAAACGATGCCGCAAAATAACAAAGCGCCGGTATCAGAGGAAGGACATACCTGGCATGGGGCTGGCTGAAAAAAACCAGCCCGGCGTATTCGGCAGCTATAAATGCTATCAGAACCAGCGCTGTTCTGTTCTTCAGATTCAGTTCTTTTATCACCCCAAGCACGGAACATGTAAGGAGCGCAATCGACATTCCGTTGAGAAGCGAATAATAAATATGATGCGTAATCCCCGCCGCTGACATCTGCGATGACTGATTTCTGAAATCATTTATAAAAGTTTTAAAATCCAGCAGGGAAAAAGGGTTAAACAGAATATATACGGCAGACATTATAAAAATGGACAAAAAAAGTTTTTTAATTTCCCGCGAGGGAGCTTGTTCCGCATTCCGGCCTATAAAAAAAGCGGCAAGAAAAGGAAATATTAAAAGGGCTGAGTTATATTTAAAAGCTATCGCAAGCCCCGTAAAAAAGGCAGCCGATATATAATCTTTCGTTTTATCCCACTTTGATATTCTTACATAGTAGAATAAGGCGCATAACATTGATGCAATCCTGGGCATATCCGCATATATATAGTGAGAATCCCTGACAAACAGGAAATTTACCGACAGGAAAAAGGCGGATGCTATCGATATATCTTCATTTCCGGACACTTCTTTTGCGATTTTATATGTCATTATGACAGAGATTAAAGAAGGAACCACCCCGAGAAAAAACCTCCCTATTAAATAAAAATATGTCGGGTCCGCCAGGTATAACGACACAAAATTTTCCGAGGAGGGGAAAAATCCTGATATATGCCCTATTAAAAAGAACAGACCGTATAAAATAAAAAGTATATATGATGTCAAAGGAGGGATCAGGAACCAGTGAGGGTTAAAATCCCCTGTCCCGAAGGCCATCGCTTTATTGACAACTATAGGCTCATCCGCATGTAAAATATCGGGAAGCCCGAATTCAAGTCCCGAAACTCTCAGCATAACGGCAAGGGCCATAACAAAGAGGAATATGACTTTTCTTTCAGGCATCAGTCATCTTCCTGAGTTTCCTATGGAAAAACCTTATTTTGAAAAGATTAAGGAACATTGACGCGGAATCCCTGAAAGGCCTGACCTTCGAATCGGTGGAATTATACCATTTTACAGGAGCTTCAATGATTTTAAAACCCAGCTTTTTCGCTATATATAATATCTCCACATCGAAGACAAAATTGTCGAATTTCTGAAGTTTAAATATATTTTCTGCGGCTTTTTTCGTAAAAAGCTTAAACCCGCATTGAGTATCTTTAAAACCGCGCAAAACTATAAGCCTGACAAGCAGATTGAACACCCTGCCCATGTTCTCGCGCAAAAAATTCTGCCTTATTTCAATAACAGCCCCCTGAGTTCTTCTCGATCCTATAACAATATCATAGCCCTTATTTATAAATTCAATCATATCGGCCAGCGTCTCTATCGGGGTCGACATATCCGCATCGGCAAAAAGCCTTATATCACCCGTCGCCTGCAGCATCCCTCTTTTTACGGAATACCCCTTACCCCTGTTTGCCCCGTTTTTAAGCAAAATGATTTTATTGTTCTCGTTTGCCAATTGCTGGATTGCCTGCGCAGACTTATCTTTACTGCCGTCATCCACAACTATAATCTCATAGTCTTCGGTTCCCGCCTTGAGAAATTCATCTATTACCCTTATGGCGGATTTAACTGAATTTCCCTCATTATACGCCGGTATGATTACCGAGACTTTCAACCGTTATTCCCCTTTTCTGACAGTTAATTTACTTTTCAGGGTTTTTAACACATCAAAATCTTTGTTAATCTTAACAAAAAACGGCATATATATCATATATTTTCTATTTCCGGTCCGGCTTCTTTGCCTGCTTTATCTTATCCCGCAGGATGTCCCATAAAATCCTGATTACACCGGTTGTTTTATTTATATACAGGAGCAAGGGCAGCGCAAACAAAATGAACACAGCCGCTTTCAGGACAGTTTCCAAAAAGAAATTCTGCAGCTTTATCAGATATTCTATGGCAACCAGGCATAAACAACAGTAAAACAGTGGGAATAATATTTTGATGAAGAACTTTATGATACTTGAGTTGCTCTCGCAATGCTTAAGCGCGTATATTGAAATCACGCAAAAAGCTATAAACGCCGATATGGCGGTGGCGAAAGCGGCTCCGTTTATCCCGTAACCCTTTTTAATCAGTATGTAATTAAGCGCAACGTTCAGCAATATCGATAAAACGGTTATCGGTATAAGTTTCGCCTGTTTTTCGAGAGCCACCAGAAAATTGCTTGAATAAGGGGAAATAGTCAAAAAGAATATGGATAAAAGAAAAATCTTTAACGCGCCGATTCCCGGGATAAAAGCGGGAAGGGCATACTGTATGAATATAGGCGCGCAAATAAAAAATAATGACAGCAATATAGCCATAAAATAGGCCGTGACCTGGGAATAAAAAATAACATGCCCGGAAGATTTTTCCATGCCATTTGCGCCGAAATCTTCCAGGAAATGCGGCTGTATGACTATGATGAAATTTTTAGCTATGCCTGTGCCGTAACTTTCCGTCATCAGCGCTATGGAATAGAAACCCAGTTGCTCCAATCCAAGCATAGCGGCAATCATAATCCTGTCTATGCTGTGCAGAATCTGATATAAAATGCCGTTGATGAAAAGAGGGAACCCATATTTAATATAATCTGCAAGCCCTCTTAAATCGAAAGAGAATTTTAGGGCATAGGTTACATATCTTCTTATAAACAGCACGTTCAGGATGGGCATAATTATGGCTATCGCATAAAAACCGTATAGCCTGAACCTGCTGACCACCAGCAATATCAGGCTGAGGTTCGCAATCGCGTCAAAAACAATGGATTTACTTAAGACACCGAAATTTCTGTGGGCCCTTAAAAGTATCATATAATACGTATAGAACCTCTGTGATATCAGGATAACTGATAAAGCTATCAGCCCGATAAAAATCTCCCGCGATAAATTCCTCCCGAAGACCAGAGCGTATATTACAACACCTATCGAACACAAAAACGTCGTGATGGTGACAAAATTGAAAACAACATTTGTAAGAGTTTTTATTTCTTCGGATTTACCCTGTCCTTTTAAAATAGGCAGCTTATAAGGCACTGTCGAAGTAGTTCCCAGATTTACATACGAAGCGTATCCTATTATTACCTTCAGCATGCTCCATACACCCATGTAAACGGGGCCCAGAAACCGTCTGAGAAAAACCGCCGTAAAAAACCCGACGAATTGGGAAAAATACTGCGCGGACGCGTATTGAAATATATTCGATATAATAGTTTTCTTTTTCTGGCTCATAAAAAATCCGATCAACTCTTCCGGACATACTTAAACCATTAAACCGACAGCGGCAACAATCTCCGAAATACAGGTGCTGAATGAACACACGACACTATGGTTAAGTATTGCTTTTTTTTGACATATCCTGCCAGCACAAAAACCGCAGCTTTAAATCTTTATCTTTTCTTGCCGTATCCGATATCTTCATAAATATAATTCTTCTTCGATATATTTCTGGCTGTTTTTGACTTCGAAGCAATTCTGAGTATATTATCACATAACAAAGAGGGTTTACCGATAAGCATCTTATTCTTTTTAATGCTTATGCTCTGCACAAGAGGACTGACAATATACATATTATGCCTGAGAAATGATGTAAACATTCTTGTCGCATATTGGCCACCCACAGAATCTTTTTCCGAATAATAGACTCCGAAAGGGATATCGCTTAAAATAAAATTATCACGCCGTATAAAACGTGTTCTTTCAAGAAATAACTGATACTGGTCTATTTCATTTTTTCCTTTATGCAACATGAATATCAGACCGTCTACAGATACCGCCAGATTTTTCATTTTGATCATATCATCTTTTATAACACATCCATATTCTATCCCCTGTTCTTTCGGACATATAGAGCATCCAAGGCAAGGTTTTATTGTAAGGTTATCTATATTAAGGGCAGAAGCTTTTGCCCCTTTTTGCTCTATCATCAAAACCAGATTTGTAAGCTCCTTGTCTCCGGCCGGAAACCCTGAATGCAGGATGCCTATTTTCAGATCATTAGAAGGCGACTGATCGGATGAAATTATCTCCATATATCTTTTTATTCTCTTTCCCAACCCCATGGAAGTATCCAATCCAAAATTATCATCCTGTATTTTCCCGATATCTCCTGCCCATCCTGTTCCTCCAAACTGGCTGGTCGGCGGGCCGTTGCCGACAACATTAAACCCCATATTAAGCGCATCCAGAAGACCGAATATAAGTGTGGTTTCCTGTCCCCCGTTTCTTTTTGCGCCAACTGAAACCGCGCCAAATATTTTGTCTCTGGTATTGATTCCGTTGTCTTTGATAAATCTGACAAAGAAATCAAACCATGATGACCGATCACCGAAATAAACAGGTGTCCCTATGATAATCCCATCGCACACATTTAGTTTTTCTGCTAATTCTTCTTTCGACATTTTTCCAGTTTGAAAAACATCCCTGAGGTTTATTCCTTCAACGCCGATATCCGACGCTTTAGCGCCGAAAAGACCCGCAAGGACCAATCCTTCTGTGTTAGATATCCTTTTTTCATTGGCATATTCATAAACCACCTCATACATTTTCTGATAATCCGATATACTATCCAGCAACTTACTGTATTCAGCCGACGCAAGCTTAGCTCTAGGTGATGCGGCTACGCCTAATAATAATTTTCCTGTCTTACTCATCAGCATATCTCCTCAGATTTTACGGAATATTTTTTCAACAAAGGCAAATTTATACAACCATCGGGGTTCACATCACTGAATTCCACAAAACCGTTTTTTTCACGTAAATTATCCATTATTTTTATTTTACTTTTTAAGAAACCGTTCATTTCCCCCGCGGGAGCTGATTTTCGTATATCATGCCACGATTTCGCTTCAAGGAAACACCCAAGACCAGTTGACACCCCATTGCCGATAATAACTTTAAACCCTTTATTAATACAGCTCAGGGCCATATTTTTCAACTCCTCATAGCTTCCGCACTTAAACAATTTTAATTTAAGATAGGAGAGGTTTTTTATTTTTGCCGCTTTTAATATATCTTTCCTGTCTTTAATCGCTTCGTCAAGCATTAACGGAATTTCTGATATCTTACATAATTCTTCCATATTCTTCCAGTCTTCGGCATTTAAAGGCTGTTCTATAAGCTCTATTTTATCGGTATCTTCATTTTCAATAACACTCAGGAATTCCACTGCATCTTCAAAAGAATACCCCTGGTTGGCATCAAGTCTTATCCTGGAACCCGGATACATGTGTTTCAGAATAATATTAACCCTTTTCCCATCGGTGACAGGATCTGTGCCAATTTTGTATTTAAAACCGGAATATCCTTTTTTGAACAAATTGCTCATTTCTTTCGCAATATCTTTTTCTGTTTTCGATCTGATTAAAGAAACAAGCGGCGTTTTTTTAACCTTACCGGAAAACCTTATCTTCCCGGAGAGAATTTCAAGCGCAGAGGCCACAGCCACAGTTGAAAATCCCGGAGACAATGTAATATCTTTCATTGCGGAGAGAGGATTTTTCCCTATGAGGGCGGCAGATATTTCTTTTGCGGCCTTATACACTGAATCACCGGAATCTGCAGTATAACCCCGCAGGGGAGTAGATTCTCCCCAGCCGGACTTTCCGTCCGAAATCACCCTAACAAAAATTGAATCCAGAGCTCTAATCGAGGAAAAAGACAGATGATATGGGTTTTTCAGGGGAACAGAAACCCTGTAAATTGAAATCCTCTCGATTTTCATTTAATTTCCTTTAATTTACCCATAGCAATTCCCTGGGATTTACCGGTAAAATAATTCCACGCTATCAGATAATCGTTTTTATATTGCACAACCCTGGACGGCCTTGTTCTCTCATAATCCTCATCGTTATCGATAAGAGAAAACCGCCATTTTTTTCCGCTTTTCTCACGGAAGCCTACACCTAGAGAACTCCCCTTTTTCGTACCGTTAAATATCGTATTACCGTTAACTGTCAGGGATGAGCCAATCCTGCTTGACATCCATGGAGACAGGGTAAAGACTATATTGTATTCCCCCGGTTTTACATCAACTGTAAATTCCCCCGGTTTATCAGAATAAACCAGATTCGAAGTGATATCGCTCCCTATTATCCGTTTCATAAACTTGACTTTTCTGTTCCAGCCGTAACCTTTGTTCGCGGCATACAAACTATCGGGATATACAGAAATATAACCTTTCAGGCGCGGGGATTCATTTCCACAAAACCTATACCTTACCACCTTAGGGCAATTAACATTCCGGATTTCAATGGAATTCATCGTCCAAAAATAATTTCCCGCGGTTTTATCCGCTTTTATCCCCACAACTATTTTATTTCCCGATATGGATATTTTTTTTGAAAACGTATGTGGTTTCCAGAAATCGGTTTGGAATGTCATCCAGAAATTATCGTGATTATCCATGCGGATTTTGGGTCTATCGAGGTCATATCCCGTATCAAGGTCCATAGTCTGCCTTTCCCATTCATTTCCTTTTCCCGATTTAAGCAGCACCACATGTTTTTTGCCTTCTTCCAAAGCCGAAAAAACCACCCACTGTACACCATTTCTATCAACCGCAATATCAGGTCTATTCATAGATTTAAATCCGGTTATATCTCTTCCGCGGCGCCAAGTAAACCCGTTTTCCGAATAAGCGGTCCCGAGACAATCACCGTATCCTTTCGAATAAACCATAATAAAACCACATTTAGCAAAACCGCAGACAGAAGGGTAAAGTTGTTTGCCCTCACCCGGAATTGGCATAAAGGGCATTCCCCACCTTTTAATGTCTTTTCCTGAGGACACAGCTCCCCATATATTGGTTATCCCTCCAGACGCCTTAAAAGGAGGGCTGCCGGGCTTTCTCCATGAATGCCAGTATATAACCGTTCGTCCATCGGCAAGATTTATAAATGACGGGCCGTTATTATAACTTTCTCTTCCTGAAACACATACGGGCTTTCCCCATGAGCCGCCATTTCCCATTCCGGACACAAATACATCTGATGACTTAGGAGCCGCCCCCGATGAATATTGATACCACGACAGAAGAATATTTCCTCCGGCATCCACATCCCAAAAAGGCCATATTTGAAGATCGTTATGCCGGACTATCTTCCTTATATCCGTTAAAGCAAAATTATTTCCTGATTTCATAAATGGCAAATCCTACCGGCGGTCGCCTTCATCCCGAAAGCGCCGGGTCCTTATAATCCGTAAACTGCTTCCGGAAGAATAAAAACGTTGTAATTTTTTCTTCAGAAACAGCGTTATCCGCCGTTCTATCCCGCAAAGTGCTTTATGTAAATCCGACAGATCAAAATAAACAATTAAATCGGCAAAATAACAAAGCCCTATTTCGTTAATATTTTCCTCCCAATCGCCTGTCTGATTGATATAGAAATGGATATTATCTTTCCATCCGGATATAAAAACCAGGGACTTTAAGTATTCTTCTTTTCCCGTAAACACAAATACGTCACTGCAAATTTGCCTGATGTGTTTTTTCAATTTTTCGGCTTTCACATCACACTTTTTCCCGATATTGCAGACAAAAATAATCTTATCGCCCCCGGACAATTTTAATCTCCCCCTGGAAATAACTGTGTCCATGGTTTCTCTTAAAAGGACTTTGTCTGTTCTGTATTTGGTGACCGGTTTTACTTTTTTGCCGGCCGATTCAAGAACGGCAAGGTAAGGAAAATTCACTCCACTGCCAACCGCAAGATAACCATACCCCCAAAACCGCGGATTCACTTCTATAAGATACGGAATCCCGTTTTCCGAAGATATCTTGTATTCCACATTTACAGGTCCATACCACCCGCCCGCACCCGATATTAACTTCTTGGTATAATCTTTAATCCTTCGGAACCCGTTAACAGGCTCACCGCATACAGCCGGTCCGCCGAATTCATACAGCGTTTTGATGCTTCTCGATAAAAATTCTGCTTTGATTACATTATCTATACCGTAGAGAAGCCCGCAAAGGAATATGCTTCCTGTCCCACCGGGTATATATTCCTGGACAATAAAATTTCTTTTCCCTGCGATATACTCAGGCGGGATTTTCGCAATATCATTTCTGCTTTTTATTATATATATGTTCCGAGCCCCATGGCCTCTTCGGGGTTTTATTATAAGAGGAAAACGCAGCGTCTTATTCGTTTTACTGATATCATCAACACTGAAAGTATCAGGCACCGGCACTCCGACCTTCAAGGCCTGACTCACCATACTTTTTTTATCGGAAAGTTTGCATATTTTTTCATAATCGGCGCAGATTATATCAGCTCCCATTCTGTGAAAATACTTCCTGTATCTGGATAAAACATTTATTTCCTCTTCTATACACGGCATTATCACCTGAATATTTTCTTTCTCTGTGATTTTTCTTAACGCTCTAATATATTTTTCCTCTTCGCGCGCGGGTGGAATCACATATGAATTCAAAACTTCATTTTTGTTATACAGCACAGGGACCAAACTATCGGCGTCAGCGGCAATAACGCTGATTTCCTTTTTATTTCTTAACGCCCGAACCGTATTTCTTCCCGGAGGAGCGCCTACCGCGGTAACCAGAACTTTGATTTTTTTACTCATAAAATATCTTTCTTCCTGATCATCTCATAATTGTTTATCGCCTTTTTTGCTTTCTTTCCGAATATAATATCCGCTTTATCCGCCGCAATTTCTCCCCCAGGCCTTAGTTCTCGGACATTATTACCGTTGAATATTTCTCCTCTGCAAATGTCCTTTACCGCATAGAAGGCTCTTCTGGCTTTTTTCAGCCTCTTCTTTTCCGAAAGATTTATTATCTTGCGCGCCTCCCCTACAGAACTTTTGACATGGCAAGCCGCAATTACGAGGTTTTTAAATTCTGCGGGCTCCATTGAGTGAATATGATCAGGCCCTTTCTGCCGCCTGTTATCGGTAAAATGTTTTTCTATCACGGAAGCCCCGTATGCGACAGCGGCAATGGATACTTCCGTCCC
Organism: bacterium; assembly: GCA_023228325.1. Classification (NCBI taxonomy): domain Bacteria; species bacterium. The sequence continues at coordinate 1,434,708 of JALOBK010000001.1, read as the reverse complement.
GAGCGTATGGTCCGACAACCCGAAAGGAACTTTGAATTTTTCACCCAATACAGGCATAAAAGACAGGTTAACCTCGTCATAAGCGCAGGGATAGTTTACTATCGTATGCAGCAGTACAATTCTTTTATTCCCGGTTTTTTTCAATATTTCCACAGCATTTTTTATTTCATTAATTTCTGCTCCGCCTGTAGATAAAACGACGGGTTTCCCTGTTTTCCCGATCCTATCAATGAGCCGGCAAAAAGTTATATCGCTCGAAGCAATTTTATAAAACGCGACATCTAAATCTTCCAGATAACTCACCGTTTCGACATCGAAAGGAGTGGTTAAAAAGCACAAACCCCTTCTTTCGCTGTATTTTTTCAATATGCCGTTCCAAGCCATAGGGAACTGATACTTCCGTATCAATTTATAACCTTCAGGATGATACTTTTTGTTCATAAGGTAATCAGCCCTGTAAGACTGGAACTTAACGGCATTGACACCGGCTTTTGCCGCAAGATCAATCAGTCTTTTAGCTTTTAACAGGCTTCCGTTGTGGTTTGCCCCTATATCAGCTATAAAAAATACCGGTCCGCCGGGCCTTATAGTAAAGTTTTCAGTTAATTTTATTTTTTCCATCGATACTCTCCAGAATTATATCCGTTACCCTGCAAAGTCCCTTGCCGTCTATCGTTTTCATCGCTTTTTTCACAATACATGCCCTTTTATTCTTCAGGTTCGATAAATACGCGATGTCTTCCCTGATTTCAGCCATACACACCTGTTTCAGACTGATTTTTTTTGCCAACTTCTTTTTCTCAGCGTGTAAAACATTCTTCTCCTGATATTTATTTACGGGATAAGCATAAGTGATACATCCAGAACACAATGACTGGCACATCATAGTTCCCCCCGTAGTGAAAAAAAACATATTCTTTTTCATAACCGAAGAAAATCCCTCCGCATCCAGATTAAAATATAATTTTACATTTTTAAACCCTCTGAAATATTTTAATAATTCTTTATAATGCTTTTTCTGAAGAGCGGTAAGGACAATATTTAAATTATCGAAATTCACGGAACAAAGGAAACTCGCCAATTTAAGCAAAACTTCGAATTTTACACTGCTCAGGCACATACCGGCAGATGTCTTTCTTTTAAGAATCCCCTGCAACCCTGAGGTCCTGAAAGCTTCATCCATAATGAAATACTCCGCTCCGAGATAAAGCTTCGTCGTTTTACTTATGCTATATTTCAGATCTTCAGCAAAAAGATTCCCGTTAACGATTACGCCCACTTCGGGAAACTTCAGATAATTCCTGTCATCAATTAATATCAGCGGAGCGGAAGTGTCTTCCAGCTTAAGAAAATAGTTTTCATTTAAATTATACGAATCAAATATACATGCGGCCGCTTTTTTACGCAGGATTATATTCTTCACCTCAACAGCTTCTTTTTCCAAAGCTTCTTTTTTGCCAATATAACAACAGCCGAATTTCATACGTTTTAACATATCTGTTACATACCTGTTTTTATCCTTAAGGATAAAAACGGGAGTATATTTTTTTTCAGCCAATTTTTTTGCAATACATATGCATCTTGCTATATGCCCGAACCCGATACTCGCGCCCGCATCGGTTCGGATTAACACAGTCCTGTCTATCAATTTATTCTCCTCTGTACAGGTAATCAGCGCCCTGTGTGTCAAGCTTCCTGATAACACCGAAATGGTTCTGCCAGCCTATATCTTTCTTCCCTATGCAGATAGTGCATACTCCCAGCGGGGGAACACCCTTAAGGACAAGGCTTTCGGGTTTTATGTCTTTCATATCTTTCAACTCAACCAACAACCTGTCGATTCCCGTCCCCTGAAGGGCATTTACTTCATATAACCTTATTGAATTATTGACTTCATGGACTTTTTGCCTGAACACTTCCCTTTCGGCCTGACTTATTAAATCTATTTTCGTAACAACCGCGATATCGGCCAACCCGACCATGGGCCCCATTTTAAGGGGAGAGTTCATACCCCCGAGCATACTTAAAACAACTATGCCTAATCCCTGATTGAGATAAGGAGAACATCTCAGGCAAAGCCCGGCGCTTTCCACAATCAGCAGTTCGCTTTTGTTCTTCTCCGCCCATTCTATGCCGTCTTTCATGACCATCACACCCGCATGGTCGGGACACAGGTCCCCCGAATAGACAATTTTTACCGGAATATCCGGAAAATCTTTTCCTATTTCCTCTTTTTCGAAAGTAACAACTACATCAATTTTTAAAAAAGATATTTTGACTCTCGGATAAAGCCTCCTCATTATATTTTTCACAATGGATGTTTTTCCCGCGGAAGGGGGCCCCGCCAGTATCATCAGTTTCAATTTTCAATCTCCTTATTTTTAGAACTTTATTATCTCGCCGCGCCGGACACGCTCTCTTATAACGCTTATCATTATGTCCTGTTCTATAACTCTTTTTCTCGCTTTTTTTTCCCTTTCGCTGGTTCTAAGTATTTTCATGATACTGCCATTCTTCATCACCAGCCTTATATCACAAAGAAGAGCGACTACCGGATCGTGCGTCACAAAAAGGATTATCTTGCCTTCTTCTTTCACCATTCCCATCGCTTCTTTCTTGAATATGCCGGCGTTTTCTATCTCATCAAGCAGGACGATCGGCGCATTGCCTATAACAATGGAATCCGCGATCATAAGCGCCCTGGTCTGCCCGCCTGACAGCACCGTCATTTTCATGTTTTCGGTAACTTTTTCACCGGTGAGTTTGTTGGTAAGCATAAGAGTCTTGGGAACAGCCCCCCTTGATTTCATTTTTCTCGACAAAGCATGCAGTTTAAGAAACTCATCAACTCTCAAATCAGCAAGAAAATTCGTATGCTGAGTGATAAGAACTATAGGATTTTTTGAAGGATCCTGCCTGTATGAAAAAGGAGGCACCTTATCATTTATCAGTATTTTCCTGCGGGTAACCGTATCCCTCTGGGCAAGCATCTCTATATCTGTAACCAAAGATGTTTTCCCGCTGCCCGTCGGACCGACTATTGCAACAGTATTGCCCGGAAATATCTCAAATTTTTTAAATCTTTCAGCCTCCCCGTTTTTATCTATACCGGAAAACACCGTAAGCTTTTTTATGTTCAACTTTTGCTCTCCTTCTTCCTGATTGCTTTTATCATATCCTTAATGCGAAGTCTTATATCTCCCGAGGGTTTAAATTTAATCTTTTTCCTGGCCCTGAGGTTTGATATGTCGTGCTGAATGATGTTTTTCTGCCAGTTCATATCTTTATGGATAATCCCGGCTTTTGTAAGGTCTGAAATATATCCTGCGATATCAATAATACTCGTTTCCTCATCGGAACAGATATTAAGTGTATTCCCTCCGAATTTTCCCGTAAAACATGCCGATTTATTTATGGCATCCACCGCATCGCCGATATACAGGAAATTCCGCTTCTGGACACCCCCATTATGGACTGTTATTTTACCCTTCCTCAGGGCATCGGCAATCATAACGGATATGGCGCCGGGTTCCTTATAAATAGACCACCTGTAAGGATTAAAACCTATACCGTAAATATTGGACATCCTGAGCGTTACCGTATCCAGAAAATATTCTTTCGAAAAAATCTTATTGTAAAATTCCTGCGAAAGTTTCTGGTGATAATACTGGTTTATAGGGACTAAAGGCTCATTTTCCGCCATTTTTTCTTTTTCAGACCGGACATATACCCCCGCCCATGAAGCAAGTATTACTTTTTTTATCCCGCATATGATAGAGGCTTCAAGCATGCGCCTGTACCCTTCCACATTTTTCTGCCATTGGATAATCTTGGTATTATTGATGGTTATTTTTTCAGAATAGATTTCCTTTTCCTTTTCTTCCGCCAAATGGACAATGACATCAGATTGTTCAAGTAACGGTATTAAATTCTCAAGGTCATAGAAATCCATTTTCCGAAAAACCAGTTTTTTGTTTTTTTGCAGGGATCCCAGGTATTTTAAAAATATTTTTTTCTCGGCTGAGCAGAAATTATCAATGCCAATTACTTTTTCGATTTTTGGATTGGCCGCCATGCCGGCAAGCACGTTACTCCCCAAATATCCCGCTGCTCCCGTAACTAACACCTTCAATTTTTATCTCCTTGGTCTATAAAAACCTTATATCTTCTACCCTGATTTGCAGACCGGCAGGCTTTTTTATAACCATATTAACAACACCGGTATGGGCCATGTTCATCATGCAGAAACCCGGCAGAAAATACTGCCTTCTTCCGAATTGAGGTTCCTTTCTTATAACTTCGGCGATTCCTTCAAAGGCTATCATATGATAAGCCTCTACATCAAACACCTTGGCATCTCTCGAGTATCGCGGGCCTACACACCATGTATCAAGGACTCCCGTGGTTTTGTTGGCTTTAATAACCTGCAAAACATGCTGGACGGGACATCCCGCCCCCTCGGGTCGACCGACCACAATATCGCCTTTCTTTATCTTCCATCTCTCGACAATATCAGGCCTGAAAGGCAATACAATCTTTCTGGCGGAAATTTCCCCCGGAAGGGGATCTAAAATAAAATCAAATTTATTTCCCAGAATATCGGTTTTCTTAATATGCGCTTTTTTCTCTCCCGCTGTCCTGCGTGCTAATCCGGTATCTCCGACAAAAAACACGCAATCTTCGGGCCTCTTTTTCCTGTTCCGTACAAGCGTTGCAAATTCTTTACAGGTTTTAACTCCGCACAAGCCGCAGTTTTTTCCCGGCGGAACCCATTTTTTCTCGCGTTTCATATCTCCGTTTTCTCCTTTATCTCATCAATATTATTTGTAATTTTTCTGATGGCTTCCGCGACATCATCCATGTCTCTTTCCGTCTGCGGAGATCTGCACACGGGCAATACAATCAATTCGTTAAAATGCATTCTTTCGCAAACAGGGCAATCGCCGGAATTATAGGATATATCTTTGCCGTAGAAAGGACACTTGTACGGGCACCCGTCATTACCATAGCCTTTAAGCGACCTGTATGAAGGCTCAAGATATATCGGGCGAACATAACCCGTTCCGCATGGTATGCCTTCGGCTTTTAAAGCCGCGGCAAAAATATCTCTATTTATTTTTAATTTATCCGCGTCTAATTTAACAGGATAGACAAAATATACATGCTCATTGGAATCGGGCACAAAAGGAGGAATAATACCTTCGATATTATTTATTTTTGAGCTGAGATATTCCGCCAGATGTCTTCTTTCATCTGTAAGCATATCCAGCCTTGAGAACTGGCCGATTGAAACAGCAGCTTCAAGTTCGGTCATCCTGTAGTTCCAGCCCAGGATAACCGGCTGTTTTTTAAATTTCATCTTATCAATGATAGCTTCCCCGTGATTCCGGACAAGTTGCATATTAAGAGCCAGTTCATCGTTATTTGTGACGGCAACCCCTCCTTCTCCGCACGTGATAATCTTATGCTGGTTCAGACTGAAGATCCCTATGTCTCCAATGGTCCCGGTATATTTTCCTTTATATTTCGCGGCGGGAGACTGGGCGCAGTCTTCAATAACAAAGAGTTTATGCTTTTTCGCAATCTTCATTATTTTATCCATATCCGCAGATTGCCCGAACAGGTGCACCACTATTATCGCTTTTGTCCTGGCGCTGATTTTTTTCTCGATTTCCGCGGAGTCTATACAAAAGGTTTTCTCATCTATATCGGCAAAAACGGGAATTCCATTCTGCATAAGTATCGCTGTCGCGGATGCCGACATCGTATAGGGAGTAACTATAACCTCATCTCCGGGTCCGATTCCGATAGCAGCAACAGCCGCATGCAATCCCGCCGTAGCCGAATTGACAGCGACAGACTGCCTCACGTTAAAGTAATCCCTGAACTTCCCTTCAAGCTCTTTTACCTTGCTTCCCCCGTAAAAAGATTCTCCCGGGCCGGCGACGAAACCGGACAATATTCCTTTGTCCAGAACATCAAGGACGTGTTTTCTTTCTTCCTCCCCGATGCTGGGAATGGTGACAAAAGGTTTTTCCCTCACTTTTTTACCGCCTGAAACCGCTAATTTCAAACTCATCTATATCCCTCCGATAGAAACATCCCTGTTTTTCAGCGGGAAAGAAACCTTTTTCCCGGAATTTTCCACGGACATCATAATACCCGCCAGTATTTCAATTGTTTTCGCCCCATCGTCAACATTACAATATTTTACCGGCTTCCCGTTAACGGCATCTATTATTTTTCCAAGCCCCTTATCTATTAAAGAGCCCTGTCGCTCACCCCAGTCATGCTCCTTTTTAACCAACGCTTTATATCCTGACATATCCGGGTTATCTGCCGGAATCAGGTAATCCGCCTTTCGGACATTGTCATATAAAGCAATTTTCCCTTTGGAGCCATAAATGCTCATTTCAAAAATCATATAATCATCTTTATCCATACCGTGAAAATAACAATTGAATTTCTTGTCGCACCGCAACACCACATCAATCGTGGGATCCGGGAATTTATTTTTATCCCGCATACCGGCCTCAACTGATTCTACCTCGCACCCTGTCAACATCCTGAGCAGATCCACCATATGAGAACCCGTATTTATGATTCCTGCGGTATAGTAACAATCGACCGACACTATTTCACCCAGCTCTCCGCTCATTATAAAATCAGCGACCCTGTTCAGGAACGGGTCCCATCTTCTTAAAAAATTAACGGCAAACACTGTTTTCCTTTTTTCGACCAATTCAACCAGTTCGTCGGCTTCCCTGAGCGACAAGACCATAGGTTTTTCGCAGAACACGGCTTTTACGCCGGCGTCGACCGCATAACGCGCGATTTCAAAGTGGGAATCCGGCGGAGTACAGACGCTTATAACATCGGGATGCTGTTCATCCATAAGATTCCTGTAGTCTTCATAGAACTTGCAATTCGGCCCGAAGTTCCCCGATTTGCTATTATCCTTATCGCATACAGCAATTAAGTCTATTGAAGGATTTCCCTTATATGCCTCAAAATGGGTCGCGGGTTTCGGTCTTTTAGGGTCCTTCGAGAACCCATAGGCGATCCGTCCGCATCCTATTATCGCCGCTTTAAGTTTTCTTTCTTTCATATACAGTTACTTCTTCCTGTTTAATTTGTCGTACTCATTCCTTAATATGCTCATTCTCAAAGCATCGTAAAATCTGCCGTTCCTGTAAATTTCATCCCTTAAAACGCCCTCCTCGACAAATCCCGCGTTCTTATAACAAGTTACGGCTCCTTTATTATCATTATTCACGCCGAGGAAAACCTTATGGAGATTAAGCCTGTTGAAGGCATATTCAAGGAGCATTAAACACGCTTCCGTCCCGTAACCTTTGCCCCATACACTTTTTTCCCCTATTATTATCCTTAACTCGGCCGCATAAACCACAGGCCTTACATTATAAAGCCCGATAATCCCTATCATCTTATCCGTTTTTTTATCCACTATCGAAAATATCGAGTTTTTAGAGTCATTTATAAGTGTTTCATATTCCTTTAACAGGGCATCCATCGTTACAGGTTTTTGCCCGGTCAGCATAAAATATGTAATTTCCGGGTCATTTACCCAGTTAAACATACAGGTTTTGACATCTTCGGCCTGATAAGGACGGAAATATATTTTTTTGCCGGTTAAATAATATGTTTTCATAACCTACCCCTTTTTTTTCTTTTTTCCAATTCATCACTGTATTCAATATTTCTTTTCAAACCCTGCCTGTCATGCATAAGCTTCTTGTTTTTTTTGAACAATCCTTCAAGGTCTTCTATGTGAAATTTATAGTTATTCTTTTTGAATTTCAGGAATATCTTATTTATAAAGACCAGGTCTCCGGGATAATCGACGCACAGGTTGATACCGGTCAAAGAGGAATTTATGTTTATATTGCAAACTTTGAAATCATTTTTATCCAGTATGTAATTCCTCGGGTACTTCCTGTAAAATTCATCCTTTGTCTCATCGAGTACTCTTTTCAGCGCCGACATCTTATAGATTTCCACATTAAGCCCGCCGGGAATGCTCCTGGGGCTGATATTGGACGCGAAATCAGCATCATCACGCAAAGCGGCATCAATATACCTGTCGATAAGACGGGGATCCACCAGAGGACAGTCTCCCCAGACGCGCACAATCATATCGGCTCTGCTTTCAAGTCCCGCGTTATACAGCCTGTCAACTATATCATTCTCACTCCCATGGTAACACTTACAGCCATATCTTAATGCAACCGGATCAAGTTCATTATCCTCTTCCCTGTCTGTGGCGGCTACGCTGACCCCGGTGATATATCTGGATTCCAAAAGCCGGCTGATAATTACTCCTATAAGAGGTTCTGTGTGGATCAGGGAAAAACACTTTTTAGGCAATCTTTTCGATCCGACTCTCGATTGTACTATGCCAACTATATTCATCCTAAAATCCTTTTCCTGAATTTATACCCTTTCAAATATCACGGAAAGGGCATCATTGCGAAAGCCGATTTTCTTCATATACTTTTCCGGCGGCGTATTAAGAAATCCTTCGATATGCGAAATCGCGTCTTCTGAATCATTATAGGGCTTTAATATACCGGAAAACTCTTTTTCGGCAATTGCGGACGGTTTCAAAGGTTTTCTGTACATCGCAAGCACAGATAACCCCGCGGCGCACGCTTCGAACATAGGTGTGGAAGCGTTATCCTGTATTAGTCTTTCGGCTTTGGCGAAGTATTTATACATCTTTTCCGATGAAAGGCTTATATTCCCGGGTTTCAGGCCATTTATATATTTTATTATGGACCCGTGATACCAGCCCGATGATACGGGATATTTGAATATAAAATGAAAATCATCGCGGTTTGCCATATAATTTATTATCCTTTTTAAAAAATCGTAATACCACGTAAGCAACACGCTGCCCGCATTGTATTTTTGAAGTCTTACATCCTGTTTTTTGGGGACAAATATGACCAGGGGCCTTTCTTTTTTTATCCTTCCATGATTATATTTTTTCTCTATTGCCTGCAGATAATGCGGCGACTGATAGATTTTACAACTCCCGTAATTATATTTCTTTGAGGCATATTTGTATATTTCCTCCGAAACAGAATCCGTGGAGAAAAAATAATCAAAATAGCCGATATCGCCCTGATACAGGTCCCTCCAGTCAAGTGGCCCGCAGCTGTGCTGGAAACACACTCTTTTAACGTTTTTACTGTTCATAGCCGCATTCAACGCCGCCGGATAATTGACGCCCGAACTGCTTCGCGCAATGACTGAATCAATATTATTCTCCGCATAGAATTTTTCCATAGCCAGATACTCATAAAAGAACTTGCTGCAATCATTTTCAACAAACCATCCAAGAAAAGGCCGGACCAGATCTTCCGTATTGACTTCACACAAATCAGATATAAACCGGACAATTTTATGCGCCTCCGCAGGAAAAGAAGCGGTTTCTCTGAGTTTTTCCGCTAACTCAGGACCTTTTTCTTTTTCGTCCGCAAGAAAACATCTTTTCCCGGGAAAAATACATATTTCACGTATCTTTAACCCATTTTTAATATATACATCAGCGCCTCTTTTGATAAGTTCTATTATCACACCGTCAATCGACAAGGTGCCCGCATCAAGAGACAAGATTTTTTTCCCTTTTAATATTTTCCCCCCGGGTATAAGCCTGCCGGGCAAAATATACTTGAAAATATCCTTCGCTTCTTTGCCGTAAAAATGCTTTAAAACTTTCCTGCTTTTCTCTATTATCCCATCCGGCTGGATATTCTCCGGTTCCGCTGTCTTATGGGGAATAAAAGAAAATTTTATGCCGTATTCTCCGCAAATAACTTCAAAAAGTTTTATGAACATCTGCCGGGAAGCCTTTCTGATATTGAATATGGAGTAATCTTCAACGGGAAGCAAAGAGTCTCCTGCATATACGATTTCCGCAGGCATGCATATTTTCAAAAAACTTTTTATCCTCCTGGACTGCATAACGAGAGAGTCAATCAGGTACTTGAACCGGGAAAAATGAAGATAAACCGGCAGAATATTTTTTCCCCGGAAAATAGTCAGCCGGGATTGAAGATATTCATCAAAATTCCTGCACCAGGCCATTTCTTTATCAAATATCTCCTTTTCATCTTTCCTTATTTCTTCTTCTCCCAGATAATCGGAAAGCACGGAATATTTTATGCCTTTATTATCGAACTGATATGACGCGCGCGGAGACAAAGACAGGACATTGCCCGCCGAATAATCAAAATCGGGGTTATATTCTTCCGCAACTATATATGTTTTGCCTTCACCCATAACAAACTATTTTCCCGTAAGCTTTTTTATTTCTTCCGCCACTTTTGAAACTTCACTGTGTTTCATAGCCGGAAAGATCGGTATACTTAAAGCCTTTTGATAATAAAGCTCAGCATTATCCAAAAGCAGATTTTCAGATACACTGCTCTTATAGTAAGGCTGTTTATAAACGGGGATATAATGGACCTGCGTGCCTACGCCTTTTCCCGATAATTTGTTCATTAAATATTTTCTGCTGATACCCATTTTTTTGAAATCGATATTTAAGACAAAAAGATGATACGATGATTTTGCCCATAACGGTTCTTCCTGAAAAGATATACCTTTTATGCCGGAAAATGATTTTTTATATTGTTCCGCAATTTCTCTGCGCCTTTTGATAAAATCGTTAAGCTTATTCATCTGTGACAGACCCAGCGCCGACTGAATATCCGTCATCCTGTAATTAAACCCGAGTGAACGCATTTCGTAATACCATGGACCTACCATTTTACATTTTCCGCGCGGTTTAACTATTCCATGACTTCTTAGATTCATCAATTTTTCGTAATACATCCGGCTATTTGTCGTTATTGCGCCGCCTTCTCCTGTGGTAATATGTTTTACAGGATGAAAACTGAATACCGTCATATCTGAATGTTTGCAACTGCCTACTTTTATCCATTTGCCGTTGTGTTTATATTCCGCCCCTAAAGCATGACAGGCGTCTTCTATAATTTTTAAACCGTTTTTTTTAGCGATTTTGTGTATTTCCGGCATATTACAGGGCAAACCGGCAAAATGAACGGGTAAAACAGCTTTGGTTTTGGATGTTATCGCCTGCTTAACTTCAGCAGGGTCGATATTAACTGTTTCATAATCAATATCCGCAAAAACAGGTTTTGCCCCTGTATAGATAACCGAATTAGAAGTTGCTAAAAATGTTATAGGAGTAGTTATAGCTTCGTCACCCTTACCCAATCCGATGGCAAGACAAGCCAGATGAAGCGCCGCTGTCCCGCTTGAAACAGCTACCGCATATTTAGCGCCGCAACAGGAAGTGATTTTTTTCTCAAAAGCGCTGACTGCAGGGCCCTGGGTGATAAAATCGGACTTCAGCACTTTGATAACCGCTCTTATATCATCAGAGTCTATATATTGTCTTCCATAGGGAATATTTCGCATACTGTGTTTAATTACTCCATATCCGCCATTTTTTTAAGTTCATCCACCGTAAGCCATCTCGTATTATTGTCACTTCGATACCCGGAAAAATCACCCTTAAGGCAGGCTCCCGAATGTTTATTCTTTTTATTAAAGACAACCGCAGGACATGTAATAAACCTGTCCGTTTTTTCCACCGTGGAAAATGCATCATCCGCGGGAACAAGGGTTTCATGAAGTTTCTCACCCGGCCTGATACCTATTATTTTTAATTTGCATTCAGGAGCTATCACTTTTGCCAGGTCCATTATTCTCATACTGGGCATTTTGGGTATAAAGACTTCCCCTCCCTTCATGGAGTTGACACAGCTTATTACAAATTCCACTCCCTGGCTTAAGGTTATCCAAAAGCGCGTCATCCTTTTATCTGTTATGGGGATTATCCCTGTACCCCTGCACTCTTTAAAAAACGGTACTATACTGCCCCGCGAACCGAAAACATTCCCGTATCTTACCACGCTGAATTTTGTCCCTTCCGGCGAATAATTATTGGCCGCAACAAACATCTTCTCCGAACAAAGTTTAGTCGCGCCGTAAAGATTTACCGGGTTTGCCGCTTTATCCGTGCTTAATGCTATTACTTTTTTCACGCCGTTATCTATCGCTGTGTTTATCACATTCTCCGCGCCTATAACATTTGTCCTGACAGCTTCAAATGGATTATACTCGGCCGACGGCACAATTTTAAGCGCAGCCGCGTGAACCACAACATCAACACCATGAAAAGCCCTGTGAAGCCTGTCAGGATCGCGCACATCACCGATGAAATACCTTATGTTCTTCTGGTTAAATTCCTGATGCATTTCATATTGCTTCATCTCGTCGCGGCTGAATATGATAAGTTTTTTAGGGTTATGTTTTTTAATTACTATTTCCGTAAATTTTCTTCCGAAAGAGCCTGTTCCTCCGGTTATCAGAACAGTTTTACCGCTGAACAAATCATGATTTGACATTATCATCCCCTTTTTTTACTTTTCCGTTATTCCCATCTACTCCTTCATGAACCCACTTTCTTCCTTTATTATAAATTTTGCCCACCTGGTCTTCAAGTTTCGGTGAAACAGCCCTCAAAATCTCTTTTCCCAGAATTCTATATTGTTTTCCCGCGCGCCCTGTCCTGATAAGCCCCTTTTTAATCATCCTCATCATTGTGCTAGAGCTGATTTTCAGAAGTTTCTGGGCTTCCTCAGTTGTATAAACTTCATTCTCTTTAATTTCCATAATTTAAAACACCTGACTTTTAATGTTCATTGGTTATCATTGCTTATCATTAGTTATCTATTGTAGTCTTTAGGCATCAGGCCGTCAAGCTAAATCTTATGTTTAGAGAGGCAATTCTTCAAAGACTGCCGTAGAAACGCAATTGTTGCGCCAATGTCCTTTATCAGGTAATTCCTGAAAATACCTGTAACATATCTGACAGGATGTCTTTTAAACAGGGCAATCTGAGTTTTGAAAGTCTCGGCGGATACCTTCTTTTCGAGTATTTCCGGCGTAAAATATTCTGTTGTAATATTACCTTTTACGGCATTTATTCCAAGGTCTTTAGGATTAAAATCCGCGGGAAGCAGATTTTCTTTTTCGGCAATCTCCAGAAGTTCTGTCCCGGGATAAGGCGTAGCAATAAAATATTTGACACTGGACACATCCAACTTCCTGCCCAGATCAAATGTTTTCTGCATTTCAGAAAGAGTTTCTCCCGGAAAACCGACAACAAAGAAAACATCTATATCAAACCCGATTTCGTTCGCATCCTTTATGATTTCAAGCACTTTATCTATTTTCAAAGGCTTATGGATAATATGCGTTAATGTATGCTGACTGCCCGATTCAACCGCGAGAGTCAAACGGTAAAACCCGGCTTTTCTCAGTTTAAGAAGCAGGCTTTTATCAAGAGCCCAAACGGCAAGCCCGTTAGGCGCCGTGAAAGAAACTTTTATGCCTTTGTCAACGATAAGGTCGCATATCTCTTCAGCCCTTTTCCTGTTGAAGGTCATGTTGTCATCTTCAATCTGGATTTCCTGAACCGCATATCTGTGAACAAGCATTTCTATTTCTCCGACAACGCTTATCGGGGAACGAGTCCTGTACACCCTGCCCCAGATAGGATGGATTGAGCAGAAAACACATTTTGCGGGACAGCCGCGGGATGTAATAACAGGGATAATACGGTTTCCCCTTGTCACTGTGCCGTGCGGCCTGTTCAACTTAAAATATTTTTCCACAGGAAGAAGGTCCCAGGCGGGCAACGGCAAAGCATCCAGGTTCTCTATATATTTTTTCTTGGGGTTAACACGCGGAAAACCTTTCTCGTCGTGATAACAGATGCCATCCATATCCGCTGCGGACTTATTCCGGTTCAACAGATGGATTAGTTCTATAAATGTAGCTTCTGACTCCCCTATAAGGGCATAATCAATATTCTTATCCGCAATTGAATCCTCGGGCATGGCAGATGGATGAGCCCCGCCTAAAACAATTTTTATATCAGGAAATTCCTTTTTTATTTCCGATGCAATTTCGGAAACTATCTTTGCCTGTATGCTGAACATGCAGGATATGCCCACCAGATCGGGTCCGTACTCCGAAATTCTATCCACAATCTGCCGACCGGACAACCCAAAACGAATATTCCTCTCATCTATCTCTTCAACCTGATTCCACCCTTCGATAAGACTGTCAAGCACCTTTACGTCTATGCCTGCCGCTCTTATAGAAGAAGCAAGATACGCTACCCCCAAAGGCATCTGAACCCTTTTAGGGAACATTTTGGGGATCGGGCACGGCGGGAAAAGAAGGAATACTTTTTTAATTTTCATTTAACGGTAAATTTTATTTTCCAAACGATAATTATTGCCTCAAAAATAATCTTTTTAGACATCTTTGATAAACCATGCTGCCTGTCCGTAAATATAATAGGTATTTCTTTGATTCGAAAACCTTTTTTCCAGATACGATAATGCATTTCAATCTGGAAAGAATATCCCTCGGAGTGGATCTTATTAAAATCGATTTTTTCCAGGACCGTCCGCCTGAAACATTTGAATCCGGAAGTGGCATCATTCATAGGCATTCCGGTGATGACTCTGGTATAATACCTGGCGGCAAACTTGCTCAGCAGCATCCTCCAGAGCGGCCAGTTTATCACGCCTCCGCCTTCTATGTACCTGGAGCCGACACACAGGTCGCAATCTTTTACTGTTTCCGCCATCCGGATTAAATCTTCGGGATTATGCGAAAAATCAGCGTCCATTTCGAAAAACAGTTCATAATCTTTCTTCAATCCCCATTGAAAGCCTTCGATATACGCGCTTCCTATCCCCATTTTGGATGGTCTTCTCATTACATGGATTTCAGGATGAATTGAAGACATTTTCTCAGCCAACTCTCCGGTGCCGTCCGGGGAATTGTCATCGACAACCAGGATATCAAAACTTTTTTCCATGGACATGATTTTCTCGCACAGACGGACGATATTTTTACTTTCATTGTAAGTAGGTATAATAATCAGATATCTGTTCATTATTTTTTCCTCTTATCATTTAAAACGTAAACCGCATAATTCCCGCTGGGGGAAATATTTTTATAATTTTTATCAATAAACTTATAGAAATCCCTGTTTTTGCGGAGACTTGCCGTATCCGCGGTAATATAATAATCCGCGCCTTCGCTGATATATTCTTTGAATTTATCAATATCCGCGTTTGAGCCCTCTATATTGAAGACCCATCCGTTCCTATCGCAATAATAAAGCTGGTCATAAGTGCAGGGCGATACAATAATCCTGCTGTCAGGCGGAGTGTTTTTCTGAATGAAATAGCCCGCTTCAGGCACAGCCGAAAGCTCAACGGAATATTTAAAGGCCGGATTTATAAAATACCTCGCGGAAACCAGGAAAAAAAGGCATAAAAATAAAATCACATATATATAACGGTCGAGTTTTATAATCTTAAAAGTGACAAGCGCCGCAAAAAACGAAGCGGGAAAAAGGATGGGGTAAAAATAAAAATTATGGTCATATACCTTTTGCGGAAGAAGGATAATAACGCTCAATGAACCCAGTAGCCATAATATCACCGCCCAATACTCTTTCTTTTCGGGCCTGCATAGAAATACGCCTGCGATCACTAATGTAAAACCTATGGGGTTCAGGCATACTCCCGCAAGTTTATCGATAATATCCTTATAAAACACAGCCTTTAAAAAAAGAGGGTGGGGAAAAGAAGCGTAATGTTTATTTTCCTGCGCGAAAATACTTGTAATATTATTATCCGCCACGGAGGCGACATAATAAGTATGCAGATACCAGCCTGCAACAGGAATAGCTATGCAGATGGAAAAAAGCGCAATATATAAAATTTTATTTTTCGGCGCATTATACCATATTAAAAAAAGCAAAGCGGGAACCAGGCATAAAAAATGTATCCTCATCAGAAATGCCAGAGAAACAATTAAACCGGCGGCAATGACTTTATACGAATTGATCTTAAAATTAAATAATAACCAGGAGGACAGCATAACAAGAAAGAAGGCAAGCGCTTCGTTCATAAAACTCTGCCCGTAGACAAAGCTGAGGGGAAAGGCGTTGAAGAAAAAACAACTCATTAAACCTGTCGCCTCATCAGAATGCCTGCGGACAATCAAATAGATAAGCAATGAAGATAGCATTGTAAAGAAAGACGCCTGGAATCTTCCCCAAAAATCAAGCGAAAAACCGAAGATTTTCCACAGATAGCCCGCTGTGGCGGCAGCGCCCGGAATATAAAGCATGTGAATGGCAGGTTTTCCGTTTATCAGAAGGTTCGTTTTCGGCTGCGCGACAGCAGGCAATCCTTCGTTCGCGATAAAACGCGCCATCATTGCCGTGGCAGTCTGATATGAAGAAAAGTTGCCTAATAACGGTTTGTTGACAGGCCCGATTCTTGCGAATAAAGCGCCGAATAAGATAGCAGCAAGTATAAGATAATGGTTTCTTTTCATTTTTCCGCAATTACGATTATTCTGTTGCTCATTTTCATTAACCTCGATAAAAAGAATATTATTTTTACTATGATCTTCTTTAATTTTCCCAGATTCAGCCTTTCGAGATCGGTTTCATCCTGCCTTGACAATACAATATTAAAACTGTTTCGCTCAAGCAATTTTCGAAGAGAATTTTTGTCAAAAAATAACGGATGCTCCAACACATAGATCGAACTTAAAGGGCCTTTTATCAATCCAAAACTTATGTTATATATAAGTTTTGCAATAAAAGAGAGCAGGCTCTTTTCATTCGGGGTTGCTATCGCCAGCATTCCTCCCGGCTTCAGCATGCCGCGGAACATGGCAATCGACTCGCCGGGATCATCCAGATGCTCTATTACATCCCACAGGATTATAACATCAAATTCCTCGTTATACCCGGTAAACTCCGAAATTTTTTTCTTCATTACATCCAGGCCCATTGTTTCTTTTGCGTATTTATAGTATTCATCCGAAAAGTCTATGCCTTTGCACTTCCAACCCCTGCGACGGCTTTTCTCAAGGAAAAATCCCATACCGAACCCTACATCAAGAAGTTTCCTGCCGGACACACTCTTTTCAAGAAAATCCAGGAGCCGGTCAAAGACCTTAAAAGTATGTCTGGAATTGGCAAGGACAAACTCCCTGTCGTAATAAGATTCCATTTCGGGATTAATCGCGCCTACGGCGTCAGGGTCCGAAAAGACTTTTTCCGCCTCATTTTCGCTCAGGTAAGGGTCGCTGAAAACACCTTTGCAGGATTTGCACCTGCAGACGGAATAGCGCTCAAGCGCAAACATAACTTTTCTTGAGCCCGAACCGCAGTACGGACAAGCACCCCTTTTAGTCAGATTTATTTCAATTTTCGCCATTTAAAAAAAGCTCGTATACTACTATTTCATCTTTTTCTGTGGATTTATTTGAATATATTTTTTCTGAATTTTTATCATTAAGCAGGATTAAGAGGTCCTTATCGGCTTCGGACATATCAAGCAGGTTTATTACCGCAAGTTTAACGCCTTTGTTGCGGGCTTCTTCCAGTATAAATTCTTTTTTGTAATCAGTATAATCAAAATGCTCCGCGCCCGCATAAAAAGGGATCCTGGACATCCTTGAAGTCATTATCACCTCTCCGGGATAATTCCTGCCGATCCAGATACCCACCGTTCTTCTGGATTCTTTATCCATGCCCACAGGTTTTAAACCTTTCACAGACATAGCGATTACACATACAAATAAAATAGTCCAAAGAAGCCGGCCTCCGGTTTTTTTCGAAAATAAAGACGTAAATTCATACACTCCCGCGCCCGCATAAACGCATCCGAGCAGCATCAAAAAGGCCGTATGCCTGTAAGATATGTCAGTGCGTATAGCAACCATAAAAAGCACCGATATATATATTAAAAAAGCCAGCAAAGGAATAAATTCCGCCTGAGACCTCGGGTATTTTTTCCTGATTGCAATACCGATAAGCGCAAATACGGCAACAGGGAGAAATACTCCCTGCAAAATTTTTCTTATCAGCTGTTCAGAGCCTTTTACCGCAAGTTTTACGCCTTTCGGCCTTTCCGGAGCGGCTTTCAGCGGGTACTCTTCGACAGCTTCAGGAACAGATTGTTCAACTTCCGTATCTTTTACTGTTTTATCCAGCCCGAGAAGCGATGTCACTCTGGTTTTCTGTGTCAGACGCCATTCGCCCTGAAATTCGCTTATGACATAAATGTACGGGAAAATCAAAACAACGAAAACGGCAACGACAAGAAAGGCAAGCCATAACCTCTTCAAAAAACTTAACCCATGCAAAGGGATAATCAGAAGGGAGAACACGACCGCCAGCAGAATACCGACGCCTTCCGGCCTGGTCAGATACGCGAGCACGGAAAAGAAAGACACCGCGGCGAAATAGACGGTTTTTTTCTTCACTACCGCCTCTATGCCGCACCAGAACGCAAACGCCATAAAAAACAGGTACATGGACTCAGACAGCACATTCGACGAAAACCTGAGAAGGTATGGGTGAAAAATACAAAAAATTGAGGAGATAACGGCGGCTTTCCTGTCAAAAAGCCTTAAAGCGGAAAGATAAACAGGGATAACCAGCAAAAATCCGGATAACAGGGATATAACCAGTCCCGCATCGATAAAATCCGACGTGAATTTTGAAAAGACGCTTATCAGCCAGGGATATAACGGGTGATATTCATGGGATAACGCCGTTTTGAAGTCTCCCCTGATAAAATATCCCGCTATTTCAATAAAAGTCAGGCCGTCTTTCGCGGGCACAAAAAACATCAACCTCAGAATCAGCCTCATAACAAAAGACAGTGTAACCAGTCTGGCAAGGTCCCAACCGATAAATTTTTGTCCGGGTTTAAAATCCATCTAACGAGTCCTGTTTTCCTGTTAATTCACATTAAAAACTTTTTTCAGTTTTTCGGCTCTCTCCGACCATGAAAATTCTTCAAGTGTTTTCAACGCGCCTGCTGAAAGTTTATTGCGCAAGTCATCGTCATTTTCAAGTTTTATGATACATTCCGCAAGTGAATCGGGGTTATCCCTTTCGGCCAAAAGAGCGTTGTAATTATCCTTCAACACTTCAAGAACCGAATCCAGCCTGAAGGACACTACCGGTTTCCCATATCTGAGATATTCATAAGATTTTGTATGCGCGACATAATTCATTTTGCCTTTTTGTCGCGAGGGTATCACAAAACAATCAGCCTCTTTGACAGCCTCATCGATTTCCGAAGGTTTCACAAACCCATGAAAAAAAACCCTCTTTTCAATATTCTCCCGAGCCGCCGCTTCCCGGTAAGACAAGACCTCTTCTTTTTTACCGCCTATTATATGGAACTGGACATTCTCAAGCTTCCGCGCAACTTTCATTAACAAGTCTATCCCCTGCTCATAATACAGCTGGCCTATGTAATATACCTTAAATTCCCCGCCGCGCGCGGATTTAAAAGCGGAAACCTTTTCCGCGGCCAACGGGACAACCGATATATCTTTTGCGCCCGGATATGTCTCTTTTATAATTTTGTTCAGCTCCCCAGTCGTGGTGATAAGCCTGTCGGAGAGAGAAAACACTTTCCCTTCCTCATTATCCGCACATGGATAATTCTCAGCATCGGGGTATGAGGCATAAAGGCCGTGTATTTCATAAAAAAAAGGTATGTTTATCCGTTTCTTATGTTTCAACAAAAACAGCGCCATCTTTAATTCAGAAAGATAAAGCAGGCTTTCTTTGCCGTCTGACAGCAATTGCAATATCTTTCTCAAAACGAACCTGTTAAAAACAAAATGCCATGAAATACCGAATCTGCCTGTTTTCCTGATCACAGGCAGTTGCATTATGCTGAGGTTTTTATGAGGTTTAAGCCCGTAATACGAAAGGATTTGTCTCTCCGGCATGGTCTTGCCTATTATCAGCACTACATCAAGGCCCGATTCGGCAAGGGCATAACAGGTCCGGATAATCAAAACATCATGCGCCCGGCCTGTAATCAGCCTTTTATTGACAGGATAAATAATTCTCATAATAAATGTTCTTTATTTGGTTTCCATAACATCTTTAATAACTCTGATAATTTTTTCCGACTGAAGTTTTATCGAATATTTTTCGGCAAGTTTCCTGGCATTTTCAGCCATTTCCAGCCTGGATTTCCTGTTTTTAAGTAAAAATTCGATTTTGGCGGCAAAACCGACAAAATCATCGGCGTCTTTTATTATAAAACCTTCTTTTCCCTCTTCCATTATCTCGCTGGACCCGTTTGACGAACTCGTTATCACCGGCACCGAGGAAGCCAAAGCTTCAAGGCATACGTTGGCGCATGGATCGTAAAATGAAGGCAGAATAAAAATGTCGGAAGCCGCATAAACAGTGGACATTTCCTTCTGCTGTCCCAGAAAAATGACATTTCTGTCTATTCCGAGCCTGAGAGCCATCTGTTTCCATCTCTTTATCTTACCCCTGCCGGCCACCAACAGCCTGACATCGTTTATCAACGAACTGTCGAGCATTGACAGGGCCATGAAAACCGTCCTTAACCCTTTTAATCTGAAATTATTGGCGACAAAGAGAATAACTACTTCATCCAGAATGTGAAGTTCCCTGCGGAAAACAGCGCCGGTGTTTTCTTTCT
The DNA here is from genome assembly GCA_023228325.1 of bacterium. Taxonomy (NCBI): domain Bacteria; species bacterium. Next base: position 1,414,054 of record JALOBK010000001.1, on the reverse strand, counting down.
TAAGAGTATGATACTTTTCGAGATCTACACCGTTATAAATAACCTCTATCATAGAGTCATCCAGCCTGTACCATCTCTTGACATGCCTTCTCACCATATTCGACACCGCTATAACTTTTTTCAGTTTTCTCGAGGAATACTGCTTTTTCTCAAGCCATGTCAGGAACCATTGCTCAGGAGACAGCAAATCCTTAACTCTCTGAAAGACTTTAAACACTATATTGTTATACGACCGTATATTGTACTTTCTGTATGCCAGATGAACCCCGCCGCCGGGCCTGTAGATATCCATACCAAAGCTTTTGCTGAAGGCAAAGACTGCGTTAAAATTATCCCTGCGCACGGCCCATGGCACATAAAAGGCAAATATTATCCTGTTAATCAACCGCATAAAATGTGTTCCGGGGACTTTAATGTGTTTTATCGCGGGGTTAATGGAATCAAATTCCCTGGAAACTACAACAACGGAACAACCCATTGATGTAAGTATCTCTGCCAGCATCCTGGCAAAATTTTCGCCCCCGCCGGTAGCAGGTGTAAAGTTCTCTATAATAAATAATATCTTTATTTTATCCATATAGCAGAATTTTCGGTTAAGAACCAAGGAATTTTTTCAGGCTGCCGAACACTTCATCAACGGATATCATGGAAAAACATTCGTAAGTCTTTTTCTGACAGATCCTGTTTAAACATGGGCTGCACTCTATCTCTTTTTTTATTACAGTGATACTTCCCTTAACGGGTGATGTGGCTTTTGCGTCGGTAGAACCGAATATGGCCAGGACCGGCGTCTGCAGGGCGGCGGCCAGATGCATCGTTCCCGTATCATTGGTTATCAGTAATTTAACCTTCTTTAAAATAGCGGCTAACTGCTTAACGGTCGTTTTCCCGCTGGCATCGATTATTGTTTCCGACACCTGTCTCTTTATCGCGCCGCAGACATCCGTATCGTTCCTGCTCCCTAACAGGATGATTTCCGCGTTATAGACATTTTTTATCCTGTTAATAAGGCTCGCGAACCTATCGGGAAACCATCTTTTTGCCGGGCCGTATTCCGCCCCCGGGCTTACTCCTATCAAAGGAGCTGTCCGGTTTCTGCAATTCATGCTAAGAAACGTCTCAGCCCATTTCAATGAGATGTCATCGGCATCCATACTGAAATCGGGCATATTACCCGAAAACCCGGCTGCCCTTACCAGTTCGAAATACTTCTGCGATTGATGCGTGCCTGCGGGAGGGACCTTTACGGTTTTGGTCAAAAGAATACGTCCGGGAAAATTACCAAAACCTATTCTCTCGGGAATCCCGGACATATAAGGCACAAGAGCCGAATCAAACGAGTTAGGGAAAATAAAACATCTGGAAAATTTTTCGGCTTTTATTTCCCTTGCAAGCTTAATGCGCTCTTTTAATTCCAGGAAATCGGGCGGAATATCATATTTGATAAAACGGTCAACTATATCGGCAAGGGAAAGAACATCATTAATCTTACCCCTTCCTAAAACTGTAATGCCAGCATCGGGATACATTTCTCTCACGGCTTTGACCGAAGGAGCCATCATAACGGCATCGCCTACCCAGTTTACGGCTCTTATTAAAATTTTCTCTTTTGAAGTTTCCATATCTTCCACCTCTCATACTCAAACAGACACAAAATCTGAATATCTAATCCCTGCCCGCCGGCAGGCGAAACAATATCAAAATAATAATTTTATAGTCTTCCGTTTTTCATTAAAGCCCCTTTTCTGGGAACCGATTTCCACCTTCTATGCATCCAAAAATATTGCTCGGGAAATTTTTTGACCTCGCGCTCTACTATATGCGCATATCTTTGTGTAATCTCGAATATCTTTTCATCAAATGTGCCTTTGAAATCAGAAGATTCAATTTTATTTTGCACATATAAACGAAAACGGCTCTTGTTTGTCCTTAATCCGAAAACAGGGAAAAGCGCCGTGTCGGTTTTTACAGCAAGAACAGCGGGGGTTGCGACCGTAGAAGCTTTTTCCCCGAAGAAATCCACAAATATACCTCTTCCCCCGGCGCGCTGGTCGGCAAGTATGCCGACTATTTCATTTTTCCGCAATATATCGCCGATACTTGATACGGCCCCCATTTTATCAATGACTTTCTGAGGAAACCTTTCTCTTATCTCTTTTATCAGGTTATTGATAAACCTGTTCTTCAGCGGCCTTGCAATCACGTTGATATTCACATTTTCGACAATACACATGGAGCCCAGGACTTCCCATACGCCGAGATGCGCCAGCAGTATTATCGCGCCCTTTCCGCTTTTTTTCATATATTCGACTACCGATTTGTAGCCGCTCATCTCCGACCTTTTTAAAAACCACAACGGCCCTTTAACAAACGCTTTGCCGTAATCGACAATTATCATCCCAAAATGCATAAATGAACGGCGCGCAATCCTTTTAACCTCCCCTGTTTTCATTCCGGGGAAAGCCGTCCTTATGTTTTTAAATACAACCTTCCTGTGCTTTGAGTCCAGAATATAACCGGCAAGACCCAGAAACCCGCCTATCTGATAAGATATTCCCTCCGGCAAGACCCCCAGAATGAATAAACCGGCTTTAGCTAAAACATATGCGAGATACGCAATCATGAAAATCTTTGGCCCCTTCCATAATCTCAATTTTCACCCTTAAAAAATATATGGGGATATCCACTCCCGAGACATAGGGAAATCTTACGGAATCTTTTTCAGTTGTAACTATAGCTTCGGTATTTTTGTTTATCGCGTCATTAATCACATCTATTATTTCCTGCTGGGTAAACCGGTGATGGTCCATAAACCTGTGAGAGGAAACAATTTGGGCGCCGATATCCTCCAGCGCGATTTCAAAACCTTTGGGTTTGGCAATCGCAGACAAGGTAACTATTTTCTTTGAATCGATAAAACTTATATCTCTTTTGTTCCCACTGTAAACCTCTTCAAAATACAAAGGCTTATGGACACAGACAATTATCTCCGCTTTGGGGTTAATCGCCCTTATCTTGCTTTGTAAAATTGAAATATCTTTTCCGCCCGCTTTTGTAATAAATATGATATTCGCCCTTTTAAGATTGCTTACCGTTTCCCTTAACTCCCCTCTCGGAAGCATTTTTTCATTGCCAAAAGGCGAAGTTGCGTCAATCAGAACCACATCGTATCTCCTGTCCAGAGGAAGATACTGAAATCCGTCATCCAGCAAAAGCGTGTCTACGCTGTATTTTTCAATGGCAAAGGCTCCTGATTTCACTCTGTTTTTATCAACAAGGACTATAGCGCTTTTAACATTCTTAGCCAGCATATAGGGCTCATCGCCAGCATGCATGGAATCCAGCAGGATGCTCCTGCCATCCGAAACGATTTTGGGTTCATACTTCATCTTATTCTTAAAAATAAAATCCATAAGCCTGACTATAACGGACTTGCTTGCGCTCCTGTATCCTCTCGAAAGAATCGCCACTTTCCTTCCTTCCGCTTCCAGAGACCTCGCAAACATCTCGACGATAGGTGTTTTTCCGGTTCCTCCGACTGTCAGGTTTCCTATGCTTATGGTCATACAGCCCAGGGTCTTCCTTCTCAATATCCTGTGCTTATATAGAAACAGCCTTATCTGAACTATAAAACTGAAGATCCTTGACAGGAAGCTTAATACGTTCAGGAAACATCTTGCGCTGATGTCATCCCGTTCCCTTGTTATTACGGATATGACATATCTTTCAATCGATTCCCTGATTTTTATCAAAAGCGCTACCATGTTTCCGGCTTCCTAAATATCATGTTCTGCCAAAATGCTCACGAATTCCTTCGGTGTCCCGGCCGACAATAATTTTTCCTTAACCTTCTCTTTGGACAAAATCCTTGTTATTCTTGAAAGCAGCCTCAGGTAATCTTCATTTCTTTCTTTAGAATCGACAAAGAGGAATACAAGGTGTGTCAGATTTCCCCCCGGTTCGTGGAAATCAACAGGCTTTAACAGCCTTGCCGCTCCGCCGAAAATCCCGTCTACGATATCGGTTCTGCAGTGAGTAATGGCAAAACCGCTTTTCGTTGCCGTCGGCGGGCCTTTTTCCTCTCTTAAAATCAGTCCCTTTGCAAGTTCAGCAGGGCTTATAGCGCCGGTTTTGGGCGCCACCACTTTGGATAACTGACGGATAGCATCATCCCTCTTTGATGCTTTCAGATCCAGGATTACCGTGTCTTCCCTTACTATTTCATCTATTCTCATAAATAACCTTAAAGATATCTCCAATAAACATATAATGTACATATCAGCAGAGATTCAATTACAAAAATTACCCCGTATTTAAAAAATTCTTTAAAAAGTATCGGGCTTCCGTTTTTTTTGGCAAGCCCGGCGATTATTATATTGGCGGGAGCCCCTATTATCGTACCATTGCCCCCGAGACACGCTCCTAAGGAAAGAGCCCACCAAAGCGGTTTGGCGTTGGTAAAATGCGCGCTGATGTCTTTGACAACCGGTATCAATGCGACAGCATTGGAAACGCTTCCTATCACCGCCGAAAAGACCGCAGAAACCCATAATATCATCAACGTCGTAAAACAGTGGTTTTTCCCGGTAAATTCAACGGATTTTTTAGCCGCTATGCTCACTGCCCCGACCTGGACAATACCGGAAACAACAATAAAAAGCCCTATCAGGAAAAATATTGTCGGCCATTCTACCGACTTAAAAAAATCTTCGGTTGTTTCCCCGGCGATAATCATAAGCAGAGTCGCGCCGGCAAGCGCGACTGAAGCCGGGCCGAGTCCCAATTTTTCATGAACAAGAAACGCCATCAAGGTTAAACTCATCACAATTAAGCATTTTAACAGCAGTTTTTTATTTCTTATCGCCCTGCTGTCATCCAGGGCCATTATCCTGGCCCTTATTTCGTTGGAAACCCTTAACTTATCGCGCATTAAAAAAATCACGGTGAATACAAACACAACCATAATAATCAAAATGACGGGAGTGAGGTTGAGCAAAAAATCATTAAAGCTGAGATTTGCGGCGCTTCCGATAAGTATGTTGGGCGGATCCCCAATCAGCGTCGCCGTACCCCCTATGTTCGAAGCCATTACCTCAATGATAAGAAGCGGCACGGGATTAATATCCAACTGCTGGCTTATCAGGAACGTAATGGGGGCAATCAGAAGCACCGTGGTGACATTATCCAGGAAAGCGGAGAGCACGGCAGTTACAATTGAGAGCAGCAGTATTATGACCAGCGGTCTTCCTTTTGCGGATTTCGCGACTTTTATCGCCATCCACTCAAATATTCCCGTTTTCGCAAACACTCCGACAATTATCATCATGCTTATCAGGAGCAGCAGCACATTCATATCAATCCATTTAAACGCAATATCCTGAGGCACTATCTTGAAAACCAGCATAAGAGAAGCGCCCACAAGGACTGCTATTGTCTTGTCAACCTTATCGGTCGCCACGGCAAATAACACTGTAAAAAAGATAATCAGGGCAAAAACCATTTTTCCCGTCCGTTATATCTGCAACACTTTTGTGATGATATCTCTTGCGGTAATAGAACCTATCAATTTCCCGTTATTCACGACAAAAACTCTTTCTGTTTTTTTCTTAACAAGCAGAAAAGCCGTTTCGACAATGGAAGTATCGGGAGCGACCGTCTGGGGATTTTTCCTGGCAATATCCCGTATCCTTATTATATCTTCTTTTTTAAAGAATTCTTCAAACGGCTCAAAATCCTTTAAAAAAGAGAGGCTGCTTAAATGGTTCATATATTTCGGCAGTCCGACTTCCACAATATCCGATTCATGCACTTCCCCTATAAGCATATTATTTTCATCCACAACCGGAGCGCACATTATGTTACTTTTGAAAAATATTACCGCGGCTTCTTTAATTGTCATATCCGGATAAAAAAACACCAGAGGGGGTTCCATTATATCGGAATTGGTAAGCGCTTCTTTAACATTAATCCCCGTATTTTCTATAATTTTTATCAGATCTGAAGGTTTTCCGGCTTTCAGAATTTTTTCTTTCACATCTTTTTCTTTTACCAATTTCACTATCGCCGCAAGTGTCTGCAGCATAATTTTATTTTTCGTCTTCCCGGATAGAATAAGGAATATAAGGTTGGCTTTGCACTCTTTTCCCGAATGGTAATTAACTCCTTTAAGGGACCTTCCGATAATAATATAAAAATCTTTAAGGCCGTCTATTCTCGCATGCGGAATGGCAACACCTTCTCCGAGGTAAGTAGGGGCTATTTTTTCTCTCTCTATAACCATATTGACTATATTTTCAACATTATCATCGTATCCGAACTCCTTAAGGGGCAAAACCAGCTCCTTTATGGCAGATTGCTTGTCGCCGGATTCCAAATCGAGATTTACAAGTTTTTCATTGATAAGGCTCGAAAACAGCATACAAAACTCCTTGTTTATATATACTTTTATCCTTTATTGATTTTATCCGCTATTCTTGATGCAGCTCCGCAATTGGCTATAACAAGATTTTTAGCCCTTCTGCCGAATTCTTTAGACATTGCTTTATCCCTGCATAAAGATATAAGTTTCTCTTCAAATTCAATTTCATTGTTTGCAACAATACAGGCATTCGCATTAATAAACTGTATCATAATATCCCGGAAATTCTCCATATGAGGCCCTGTAATTATGGTTTTCCCGGCCGCAGCGGGCTCCAATATATTCTGGCCTCCCCTGCCAAACATGCTTTTCCCCACAAAAACAATGTTTCCCAGATTATATACCTTTTTCAGTTCCCCGATGGTGTCAAGGACTATAATCTCCCTTTTCTCCCTTTCCTCCGAATTAAATTCTTTGATTTTCTTTCTTGTTGAGTAAATAAAACCGCTCTCTTTCACAAGAGAAATAACTTTATTAAACCTTTCAGGATGTCTCGGCGCCAGAATTAATTTGACGGAAACGCATTCTTTTTTCGCTTTTCCAAAAGCTTTTATCAGCATTTCCTCTTCGCGTTCATGAGTGCTGCCCCCGATAATAACTGTATCGCTTATCCGAATCCCGAGATCCGAAGCCATTTCTATTATCTCATCCGCTTCAGGTTCATTCCCCATAGCGCTCTCATATTTCAGGCTTCCCGCGTAAGACACCTTCTGGGGAGCGGCGCCCAGCCGGATTATCCTCTCAGCATCGGATTCTGTCTGCATTATAAAGGCGGATATATGCTTAAAAACGATTTTGAGAACCGGGGCTGCTTTCTTATACCATCTGTATGAATGATCGGAAACCCTCCCGTTAACAAGGAAAACAGGAACTTTGCTGACTCCAAGCGTTTTTATCATATTCGGCCACAGTTCAGTTTCAAGCATAATAAATAATTCGGGATTAACAGCCTTCACCGCCCTTTTGACGGCCCATGGGAAATCAACCGGATAGTATATTACGACATCTTTACTGCCGGCGTATTTTCGCGCAACCTGATTACCCGTATTCGTTGTTGTGCTGATAACAAAATTGCTTCCGGGGCACCTTGATTTCAAAAGAGCTATAAGTGGTTGTGCGGCAATGACTTCTCCAACAGATACGCTGTGAACCCAGATGGTCTTCCCTGCCCGCAGTTTTTGTTTTATCTCTCCCGGATAAATACCGAACCGCTGGAACAGGCCTGCCCTGTATTTGTTCAGGTATAACATCCTGAACAGGAAGACAGGAAGCATAAACAGAAAACCTATATGAAAAACTATATTATAAATTGCAATCATATATATATATATATTTAACTAACTGTATTTAAGTGGTGAATTTTACCAGATTTGCGTTATATATTCCAGACTAATTTAGCAGTTCAATCGTAACAGTTTTTCAGTTTAACATCCAGGTCCGACAGGTATCTCTGAATGTCGGCATCCCTGATAAACTGTCCGTTATGAATCATTTTGAGTATGGTATGTAAAACATCTGCGTGAGATGCGCATTGAAAAACATTTAAAAACGGCAAAATGTTCTTCCGTCCGAAAATCTTATTTGACAGAAAAGATTTAATTCCTGGATTAAGAAAATATTTATAGGAATTATATAGGTTAATCACTTCCTGCTCCCAAACAGCCGTTAATCTCGGCAAATCATTAAAATCTCCGCTTACACACCTGATATAATTGATAAAATCAGCCTGTTTTGTTATAAATCCAAGCCCTTTTTCGCTGTCTAATTTTACCGCTTTAATATCTATGGATTTTAAACTATTTTTGGCAAAACCCACTTTCAGGACATACCCCATATCAAAAGGAAGATTACCCTGTACTTTATAATCAAATATAAAATTGCCTAAACAGTAAAAAATAAACCCTTTCCCATAACGCTCTATGCCCTGAGGAACATGAGGATGGCATCCGACAACTAAATCAGCCCCGGCGTCAATCATGCTTCTGTAGATTCTCTGTATTCTCGGAGAAGGAACCAACTGGTATTCACTCCCGGCATGAGCAAAAACGATTACAAAATCCGATCTCTGAGAAATTTGTCCAATACTAATATAGTTATCCGGCATTTCAAGAGGGGCAGCGCCTGCTTTATCGTACTCCGCGCGCGCAAATTCCGCCTCGGCAAACCCCAAAAGGGCGACTTTTATCCCGTTCCCTTCAAAAAAATATGCCTGTGCAGCTTCGTTTTTATCCCTGCCGGCCCCAAAACAACCTATTTTATTTTGATTAAGTTCTTTTATGGTTTGATTCAAACCATCCCATCCAAAATCCATTATATGGTTGTTGGACAAATTGACCGCATCGATTCCCATGTTTTTAAGAAAAAGCCCCAGCCCTTGTTCGGATCTCAGACTGGGTCCGGTTTTTTTTATCGGCATTCCTTTACCGCATATCGGATTTTCAAGGTTTACAATCGTATAGTCGCTCTCTTTAAAATAACTCGTTATTGCCTTATCAACATTACTGAGGCAACCCCGGCCTGATATTAATTTTTGAGACTCCGCCGTAATACTCAGATCGCCGGCAATTGCCAGCGATAATAATTCTCTTTCATTATTTTCGCCAAACCAGAAATTACCCATTCTATAACCCGCTATTTATCAATTGTTAAACTTTTTATATACCCAGGGTCTCCATTCTCTTTCACAAAAAATCCCATATGAGGAGCGCTATCGCACAACCCGAATCCGGCGCCGAATAAAACAGGCGGAAACTCATGGAATACCGATTCCCATAAATTTTTATCTAAAATAGACTCTAAAACTTTCAGATAAGCGACATCGTGGGAAACATAGACTCCGCCGGGCGTTATCCTAGGCCAAATCGAAGCAATGCACACTTTGGCGGAAGAAGCTATATCGACATCCACAAACGACAGGGCGATTTTTTCGGGAAGGTTTATCCCGTTCAGCGTATCGCTGAAAAATCCCTTTTTAAAAATACAGGTTTTGATACTGCCGTACTTTGATATATTTGATTTAACTTCTTCGATATCGCCGCTATATCTTCCTTTTTTCCATGGTGTAACCCATTTGGCGCTTCTTCTCGCGTGAAAATCGGTTATATTCGTTTCATCGGCCTCCGGCAGGCCTTCAAAACTGTCAAAAATATAAAGTCTCCTGCCGGTAAGCCCCGCAAGGACTGAAAGTTTGGCCGCGCTCGCCCCGGCATAAGTGCCGCATTCCACCATCTCCCCGTCCGCTTTCACTGAAAGGACGAATTCGGCAAGGAATAATCCGTCAACAGGTGTTGTAGCCGAGCGGATATTTTTATCTATTATCTCAAATTTTTTCGCTATGTCTTTCCTGATGTTTGTATCCCGCGCAGATATTCCGTTCTCCAGAAATCTCTGTTTCAGGTAAATATAACCGTCTTTCTCCGGTTTACCGCGTATTAGCCTGCGTAAAATATTTTTCATCTCTCCGATTCCATCAATTCGCGATATAAATCTATATATGTGAGAGCGAATTTTTCCCAGTTTCTGTTTTCCCTGACCCAGTCGCACCCTTTTTTACCCAGTTTATCCATTTCGCCGGGATTTTCCAGCGCGTACTTCAGTTTTTCGGCCAGGTCGCTTATAAAACCGGCATTGAAAAACAGGGCGTTCTCGCCTATGGCATCGACATTCTCGGGGATATTGCTGCAGACGATACCCCTGCCGAGCGCCGCCGCTTCAAGCAGCATCATAGACATAGCCTCATAAGTCGAAGGAAATACGAAAAACCGGCAATGCCTTATAATATCAAATAGCGTCCTGCGGTCCTCGATTGCATCGATAAAAACCGTATTATCCCTCTTTAACTGCATCAGGTATTTCCTGTAATACCTGTCCTTAATGTTGCCGATTATTACAACAGGCACGTCCGTCTCAAAACTTTTACCGGCTTTAAGCAGGATATCACAACCCTTGCTCGGAATTATCCTGCCGGCGCAAAAAAGAATGTACCTTCCGGGCTCTAAACCGTATTCCCTGCATTTTCTCCCGTCCAGCAAATGTTTGATGCGGTCCATGCTTTCAAAATCTATTCTATTAGGCACAAACAGGACTTTCTTCCTGTATTTCTCCCTGTAATATTCACTGAGTTTCCTTGAAACACATGTGCAGATATTGGAATACTTAATAAAAGGCCTCTCCACGACCCTGAAGAATGCTTTAGCAAGAAAGTTCCACTTGTCACGATTATATTCCGCGCCGTGAGATGTGCTCAATACCCTGAACCTTAACCTGAGTAAGGGGACAATGTAGCCGTAATCCGCGCAATGCAAATGGATAAGGCCGAAATCACCGAAAAAGAGAGCATGCAGCGCGGAAAAAAGACCGTATGAAAAAGCGCTGAGATGTTTCCCTTTCATATCCCAGACAGGGATAATTTCAAGGTTTTCCCTTTTATAATCCGGGTTACAGCAGCTTCTCTTTCCGTAAACCGTAATTTTAAAACCGCTGTTTAAAGAACTCCGGATAATTTCATCTGCGACAAAATCTACTCCTGCCTTCGGAGGATAGCCCTTTATCCCTATAACGGCAATATGTTTTCCCTCTTTATTATTTCTCACCGAAAACACATCCCCCTTTTAAAAGGCTTATTTTATTTTTTATTATCCAAATGACGGGAACCCACGGTCTGGTTCTCATGGCGGGCCGCGCGCTGCCGACCATCCAGCATTTTTTATTACATCGCAAAACCTTTTCGCGCATCTCATTTGCCCTTTCGCCAGACCAAATCTGTTCAAACGATTCCTTCATAATATTGCCGAGAATCCACGGCTCATCGCTTCCGTTGCATGCCAATATGTTCCCATAGGGGTCAAGAAAGAAAAAATCCTTCGCGGCGCCGCACATTATAGGCCTGTCTTCCTTTTTAATGTATTTTATAATACCATAATTGATAAAAGCTCTGCCCCAATCCTTTATCCTCAAACTTATATTTTTTCTTTTTGACTTAAGAAGTTGTTCTACAAACTTTCGCACTTCAATAACGGTGCCTTCGACATCTTCGATCTTATTATCGAATTTATTGAAATAAAAAGAGTTGTGCATGACGGAACTGCTTAAATCCAAATCCATTTCCACTGCCATGCGGTATAATTTCAACAGGTCATCTTTATTCCTGTCGGAAATAACAATGCTTAATCCTATATCCTTTACACCGGCTGATTTTAATTTTTCAACACTTTCCATGGCTTTTTTAAACCCATCCTTCAGACCCCTTAGCCTGTCATTCAATTCCCTCATTCCTTCAAGGCTTATCCTGAAAGCCGTATCGGGAAATTTTCGGCCCGTTTCCACTAACTTTTCCGTTAGATATCCGTTCGTGCTGATGTCGATTTTACGCGATTTAGACCTTAGCGCTTCGACAATATCAGGGAGGTCATCTCTCAAAGACGGCTCGCCACCGCTGATATTAATCCGTTTAAAACAGGAAGGAAGTTTTTTCAGGTCTGACGGCCCGATTTCTTTTCCCTCCCCTGCGCGTTTCTGCCAAATGCCGCACATCACACACTTCGCATTACACCTGTATGTGGAAATAAAACATGCTTCTTCCGGATATTTAATGTTTTTTCTCATGTTTGCTCAGCGCTTTCCCGTATATTTCTATAAGCTTAGTATAATAAACAGCAGGACTATAATTATTTTTCGCTGATAATCCTGCTTTATGCCCCATTTCAGCAAATTTTTCAGGATTTTCCAGCGCGTACTGGATTTTTTCACCCAGGCTAACGGCATCCCGGGGCTTAAAAAGCAAACCCGTCTGATTGTCTTTCACCATTTCCGGTATTCCCCCTATTTTTGACGCTATCACAGGTTTCCCAAGCGCAAAAGCTTCCAAAACAGACCTGGGATTATTTTCATAACATTCGGAAGGGACTATAACGGCAAAAGCTTCTTTAATTTTTGCTTTGAGACTTTCTCCTTTCAAAAACCCGTGTACCCGGACATTTTCAAGCATATTATTTTTTACAAATAAGTCTATATCTCCCTTTATAGGCCCGTCACCTATTATATCAAGCTCCACTTTAATATTTTTCGCCGCTTTTAAAAGCGTAAGAATCCCTTTCTCCGGAGATAATCTCCCGAAATAAACCATTTTCCGGCTTTTGGCGGAATCCACCGGCGCGTATTCTTCCGCGTCTATAAAATTAGGCAGGTGCTCAATCCCGGGTTTAAACCCCATCTCGGACATTTTCTCCTTTAAAAAGATGCTGGGGGATATAAACATGTCAACAGCATCATAAATATGCATTATTTTATGGTGCAAATACATCTCAGCGGCATTTAAAACGCTTTTAGCGTAGGAACCTTTTGTGCATTTTCTTAAGACGCACCAGTAAAAGCGCCCGTTTTTACATTTTTCACACAGCCTGTTACCGGACAGCATCAAATAAGTCGGGCAAACCATCTGCATATCCCTGAGCGTCATCACAACAGGAATGTTCTTCTTCTTTATCACATGTAATATGGAAGGCGAAACATAATGGGATATATTATTGATATGGACAACATCGGGTTGGCATTCGTCCAGCATAAAAGCGATTTTCTCTTTTGCCTCCCTTGAGTACAGGATATTCGCCGCCGCCTTAAATTTTGAGGAAATACCTGATTTCGCGTTCAGGTCCGAATTATCAACAAACCACTCGGCATGCTCAAACGCCCGATTCAGAGGATGCTTCATTCCCCAGAAATACACCTTATGGCCTTTTTCCTCGAGAAGCCGGCCTGCCTCGAGAGTGCTGATGGCATCTCCGCCTCGGGGGTATAAAAATTTATTTATTAAAAGTATTCTCGTTATCATCAATTATTAGTGTTTTTCTGTTATTCAAATAAACCGCGGCAAAAATCCAGAATAATGAACTCGAATGGTATGCAAGATTCACGCTGTGCGCCATACCCGTGACAACATACGCGACAAAAATGCTGATAAACATGGTTAAGATACTTTTATCAATACCGTCAATATCCGAATACAGTTTCCAGCGGTGGAAAACAACTGTCAAGATAACGGCAAAAGGAATCAACCCGATTATACCGAGTTCGGCAAGCAGAGATGTAAATACATTATGAGTGGGGCCTTTTACCATCCAGAAATGCCTGAAACGGAAATTATCGTACCCGATGCCGCACAACCAGTTATCCTTGATCTGATTCAATGCGTCGTGAAAGACCTCAATCCTGGCATTAATCGTATCGCCGTCAAACAATCTTTCGGAGGCTGTCCGCGGCAGGTCAAAAAACTGGAACCCGATGGCAAAACATATGAAAAAAGTAAAAATATAATAAAATGACTTAATCCTGTTCTTCTCGTTGAAAAAAACGTTCATTATATAAACGCTCAACAATGACAGCCATGCGCTTCTCGATAAGGTTATTGCCACACCGGAACTTAAAATTACTATTGTCAGTATCCACCACTTCTTCAGTCTTGCAGCGCAGGTATTATAAAAATAAAGAGCCATAGCCGCCGCCATCGACAGGAAAAGGCCGGCTTCATTGGGACCTAGAAAACTTCCCCCGGGCTGATATCCGCTGGAATCCTTATACATATAACTGAAATATTTATACCTTTCCTGCGGCGGGAAGAAGATGTTTATCTCTGTTATCATCTCAAAAACAAGGTAAAGCGCCATAGGCAGGGAAAAGAAGACTATGTTTTTCATCCACAAAATGAACCCTTTCTTATCCAGGGGGCAATATTTTACAAATAAAAAATAAAGCAGCGGGAAGCCAAAAAGATAAAAACTTCTTTTTCCTTCGGGTGATATGGATTTGGAAAGCGAAAACAATGTCCATAAAAACAGTATAATAATAAGCCCGTCAATATAGTTCATCTCCGGAGAGGTTTTCTTGGTATAAATATCAATAATATCCCTTATAAAAAAAACAAAGAGAAAAACCAGCGGATAATTCACGGTAAGTATGCCGAACCTTACCCCGAATAAAGAATACGAATTTACCCATGTCGGCACCCAGATAAGCGCGATAAAAAAAATAACATAGGAATATTCCGAGTCGAAATAAAACAGAAAAATTGCGGCCAAACCGATTAAAACCAGCAGAATGAAGATATGATAGTCAACCGCAATCAAAATACCCAGCAACACGGATATCAAAGCAATAACGCCGTAAAAATAGACTTTACTTACCAGCGTTTCACTGATATTAAACTGTTTCATCAGTTCATTTTTCAAAAATCACCTTCTCGTACCGGGATGTTCCTTTTTTAATATCATACTCGCCTGCCGCCACGACAGCGCCGCCTGCGAATTCCTTCAATAAAACACTGTTTTCCAATAACCTTATAATGGATGCCGCCAATAATTTATCATCATGCCCGGAAACAATAAAACCGTTTATTTCGTCTTTTATAAGTCCTCTGCATATGTTCCCGCAATCAACACATATTACGGGAGTCCCGCACGCAAAAGCCTCGAGTATGACATTAGGGAACCCTTCCCACAGTGAAGTCACCACAAAAACATCGCTCTTTGAAATATACTTAAAAGGATTTTTTTGAAACCCCGCAAAAACAACATCATCTTCAACGCAAAGCGTTTTTGCCTGTTCCTTAAGTTCGCCAAGAAGAGGCCCCTCGCCCAGAATAATAAGTTTTGCGTCTATGCTATCCAAAACAAGCTTAAATGCATCCAGAAGCAAACTATAGTTCTTCTGCCTCGTTAGTGAACCCGCCGTAACAATTACCGGCAAGCTCCTATTAAATATATCTGTTTCGGTTACTTCCTCTTTGGATAAAACAGCGATATCCCTGCAATCAACCATATTGTGGATAACTGTTATTTTACCTTTATCTATCCCGTAGCCCATAAGTTCCCCGGATATGTCTTCGGAAACAGTTACTATCCCATCCGCATACCTGTACAGCAACCTTACCAGAAATCTCTTTGTTCTCTGATATCCGGCGCTATAAACGGCTTTAACAGAGTTTCTCTCGGAGAGTATCAGCCTGCTTTTTGAAAACGAAAGAAAGCGGGCCAGTATCGCCGATATGTTGACATCCGTCAGAAAACTCATAATAGTATCGGGCTTGATATCCCTGAACACCGCCGCAAGTTTGATGATACGAATCGCATAATTATATATTTTCACAAAGAAATTTCCGGAAGGAGATACATTAAGGGAAAAAACCTTCACATCCACCGGAATATCGTATTTAATCTTTTTTTCATATAGCACAAGGAAAAACCTGTATTTAGACCTGTCTAAATACTTCAACAGGTTAGAGACCGTCCTCTCCGCGCCCCCCCCTTCCATATTAGGAATGGTAAATACAATTTTCTTCCTGTCAGGCATTGATTACCTTTCTATACAATCCCAGCATTTTTTCCGCGGCCGTTTCCCATCGATAATCCGATTTAACACAATTTCTATTTGTTTCCCGCATTGTTTTTCTCAAATTTACGTCTGAATATACCCTATTAACACTCGAAACAAAGGTATCCATATCGTTATAAGGTATCATAAAACCGTTTTTTCCTTTTTGCACCTGCAGCGGGAAACCGCCGGCATCAGTGGTAATCACCGGCAAGCCGCAGGCCATTGCTTCAAGCACAGTATTTGAAAAGTTTTCGTAATGTGACAGCAGCACATATGCATCCGCCGCGGAATAGTACTTATAAACTTCATTATAAGGCAAAAATCCCGATAGGAAAACTTTGCCGTCCAGATTCAGTTTTTTTATCAGACGCAGGAGTTTTTTTTCCAATATACCTTCGCCGGATATAATCAGCTTTAAACCGGGTATTTTCAGGTTCGCCTTACAGAAACCTTTTATCAAAAATCCCAGGCCCTTGCCTTTTATCAGCCTCGCGCATGAAAAAAACAGGAAATCGGAATCTTTGATGCCGTATTTAGCGCGAATTTTACTCCTCTCAACATAATCTTGTTTAAAGATATCCGAATCTACGCCCTGAGAAATATTTTCCATATGGATTCCCATTTTTTCCGATTTTATAACCGCGTCTCCGGTACCGAAAACCAGCGCTCTGGGATTGCTGTCTAACCTTTTCAATGCAGGCAAGTGCCATTTTTCCGACGGCGGGCCCGGGAACCTCAACACGACAGGTTTGCCGAGTCGGCTTAATATCATTTCCGCGAGATAAGTCTGGGCTGTAAGCTGTATTACGTCAAAGCAACCGGCGTTGCTCTTAATCCAGGAATAAGCCATCCTGCTAAACAAGAAGGAATCCGCCTGCATAAGCAAAGACGGCACTTTGGGAAACTTATCCTGGAGCATATAACCGAATTTTTTCAAATAAGGCATCCTTATATAAGTTACATCAACGCCACTTATGCCGTTCTTTTTCCCCAGCAGGGGCATGGCTGAAAGGATGCATACTTTATGCCCCATCTTTGAGATAATTTTCGCCGCATTATAAGTAAATGATTCCCCGCCGCCCCAGTAAGTTCCCAGCAACCTGTTTACGAATAAGATATTCATAAGGAATTTTTTCTCACCTTTGAAATGGTAAACCTGTATTTTCCCGTTGCGGTATCGGGAATCTTATCCCTGAATTCAACTTTTAATAAAACTTTGTCCCCGATAACTTTTTTTATCTCATACAATATCTTATTCAAATGTTCATCCGTATAATCTCTGTCTTTAACAATCTCAAGCAGGAAATCATCTTCTTTATTCTGCGTGAACCGGAAATTTTTTATGCCCCGCTTCCCGTAAAAAAGATGCGTGAAATATTCCCCGTGCACGATTCTGCCGTCCTTCAGGTAAAAATTATCCGTAATGCGGCCCAGCACTTTTCTCAGCATAATGGTGTTCCTGCCGCAGCCGCACTTTTCCCCTGAAACCACCCCCATATCCCCTATCCTGTAGCGGATAAACGGCATTCCCATATTATTCAGGTCTGTAATGACAAGCTCTCCGGGTTTTTCATAGACATTTTCCCCGGTCACGGGATCAAGACATTCCAGAATGACATTATCTTCAAAAATATGGAGCCCTTTATGCTCGGAACATTCGCACGCTATGCCGCTTATCTCCCTGCTGCCGTATTTGTCATAGATTTCCCTGCCGAATACTTCCTCCAGCGTATTTCTCATATGGGGCATCAGCGTTTCAGCCGATGTGTTTATGGATATAGAGGGGTATGAAGGCTTCAATCCTCTTTTTTTCAGGAATTTCGCCAGAAGGTAAACGGAAGACGCATAACAGATGATTATATCAGGTTTATGCTTTGTCATATCATAATGATATTTCAGCATATTCTCTTCGGACATATTAAATGAATCGTAGAATCTTGTATTCTGCAGAAAATATACGAGTCTGCCTTTTAGTGTCTCGAATTTATATTTATCCTGCGGGGCCCCCCATAGCCTTGCTATTCTCGCGCCATAGCGCCACCCGCACATTTCAAGAATTACCATCATCGTCGCCCAGATATTATCCGCGTAATTATCATCCTGGTAAAATACTACAGGTTCTCCCGTGGAACCGCCGCTTGCATTTTGGTAAAGCATGCTTTTGGGTTTTGTAAGAAGACTGTCCCCCTGCTGCCTGATGATTTCTTTGGTAAGGAAAGGAAGCTTTTTTAAGTCTTCAAGCACAATGTTATCGGGATTCAAACCGGCTTTCTTCAATACACCGCTGTAATAAGAAGAGTTCAGCGACTGCTTTAACAGTTTTCTGAATTTCCGTTCCCGGAGATTCCTTATTTCATCTTCGGAAAGATATGATAATTTCTCTTTGTCGCGATAAAGCTGCCATTTGCTTCTTCTTGAAGAAAGATATTTTTTTAATCTGCTTTTACATATTATATCTTGCATCTGCTGAATTATCATATTCTACATAACCCGCTTTGACGCCGAAAGGATGGTGATACGCCCCATATGGCTGAAAGGAAAAATCCTCGTATTTATATATAAATCCATCAGTTTCTTCTGCAAAACATTGCCGCGTTCATATCTTTCCGTAAGCCTGCTTAATTCCCTGTAAGTTGAAAAAGAATTGATTATAAAACCGGCCCTTTTTAAGTCTCCGGCCAAAATATCGGACGGGATACTGCACATATCAAAGTTTTTCCTGTGCTGTTCTCTTCTGCCTGCGATATCTTCTTTGTTTATAACAAATTCGGGCTTTAAATTCCGCGAATGGTTAACCTTTAAAATATATTTAACTGTATCCTTTATAAATCCGAATAAACCTGACCCCGTCCTTCCCCCGTTTCCAACCCTGATTATGAGCGTTCCGTTGTTGTCAAGCAACCCGAAACATTCACCGAGAGCTTTTCTATAATCAGTCAAATGTTCTAATACAGACTGGGCTATTATCAATGAAAATTTCCCCTTTTCCAATTTTGAGTTTTGGATGTCGTCAACAACAAAATCAAGGTTTTTAAGGCTGTCAACCTTTTGCAGCGCATAAGATATGCCGATTTCCGAAATATCAGAGCCTAAAAATCTTATTTCCGGGAAGCGCTCGGCCAGCCATCTTACATTGCTTCCGACGCCGCATCCCATTTCCAAAACTCTGGCGCCCTGATTCAACGATTTGAGCGCGCGAAATATAAGCTCTTTTGTGACAGGCTCTACTGTCAGCGAACCTTTCGCCGTATTATACCTGCGCTCCATCAATTCATAATAATTTTTATTTTTGTAAAATGATTTTTCAATGTGATCTTTATTTAAACGCATTTGATACGACCTTGTTTTTAAATATGAGCGCCGAAAACACCCCGATAAGAATAAAATTTAAAATAAAGATTTTAACTACATTGATAATATCCATATTGGCCTGTGCCAGATACCTGTTAACCGCCGCGCCTGTAATTACAACAGCGCTTAAACTCAGAAAATAAAGAATATCCAATCTTGGCTCGTATATCACCCAGTCACTCTTATATTTACACCTTATAAAAAATACACCCCAGAGAAACCCTGCGCACTGGGCCAGCGCAAACCCTGCGAGCCCAAGATACAGGCCTATAACGATTCCCAGGGAGGTATTGATTAACCCGACATAAAAAGATATCTTGAACGTCTCTTTGGGATGCTGATACAGGTAAATCCCAATCCTGCTTACCGAAAAAACAAACGACAGAAAAACCGAAACCGCCAGAATGTTCAATATCAGTGTATTCGGAACATATTTAACGCCGCCGACAATGAATAACGCGATTTTTGAATTGAAAATTACAAAACAGGCCCCCGCAAACGCGAGGAAACTGAATATTACATATATTTTAGCCGAATTTTCCCTGAAAGCGGACAACCCTCTCGCTTTTATTTCGGAAAGCTTTGGGATTACAGGTTCCAGGAGGGGCTCAAGCACAAGGTTTATAAGAGATACAATTCTTTTTGCTATAAAATATACCGCCAGTTTATCCGGGGTAAACAGGATAGCTATAAAAGTCTGATCCGCCCTGGAAAACAGGAACCTGCTGAAACCCTGCCCGTAAAAAGGCAGAGAAAAACTGATATATTGCTTCAGCGAGTAACCTGAAAAAGGCATAAGCAGATATTTAAGCAAAAGCATAAGGCCTAAGATACAGCCCAGGATATTACCTATCAAAAATCCGTACAAAATCCCTTTTACCCCATACCCGAAATACAAAAAGATAACCGCCAGCGACCTCTGCAGGATATTTATTGTTATGTTCGAAACCGCTATTTTGGAGAACCACTGCAGGGACTGCATTATAAGTATTATCCTGTCATAAGTGGCGTAAAAAACGCTTGCCACAAGTATTATAAGGATAAAATCCGCCGAATCCCGGGATTTCAAAAACACCTCCGCTAAATTTTCCCGGAAATAAAAACCGGCAACCATCAGAAAAAGCAGTATAAGAAACGGAACAAAGACGGTGTATTTTATAATATCAGAAACATAGCTTGTCTCATCCTTGGCATTAAGTTCGGGAATAAGCCTTATCGAAGAAGTGCCGAATCCCAAACCTCCGAACATACTTATAATGCCGCAAAAAACAAAAAGGACCGCAAAAACACCGAGTTGCTCTTCCGACAGCTTGCGTGAAACAATGCCCAGAAAAACCAGAGATATTGCTGATACAATGATTCTTGAGGAAAGGTTGATGGCGCTTCTTCTGCCAACCCCGTTTCTCATTCTTTTCAAGAAAAACGAAAACAAAGTCATTCTCCATATAATGAATTTAAATCTCTGAAGGATATATTCTTAAAAACAAACACAAACTCCAGAAACTGTTTGAAAACTTCAAGCAGAGGCGGGTTTTTCAGCAATTCCCAATGATGAACAGCCAACACAAAGGGCGCGTTCTTTTTAAAACAAAATAAAAACTCGTCTTTTAATTCATCTATTGTTTTCCCGCTTATCAGGCCGTACGCGCAAAGTTCCCTGTGAGAGCCGTAATCCATAACATATGGATATACCCTGTTATATGCCAGCCGCCAAAACAATTTTAAAGTCCAGTTTTTCAGGTTGTAAAAATCAATTTTCCTGTTGAACTTCACAATACGCATTGTCCCGCTTAAATTCAGCCCGCACTCTGATACAGCTTTTGCCCCCTCTCTGGAAATATCGTTTCCCGGAGGGACAAAGACATTTATCTTTCTGCTGAACGTATCTTCAAGGTGTTTTTTCCCTTTTGCCGTTTCTTCTTTCAGCTGTTCATAAGATTTCCATCTGTATTCGCTTAAAGAAATTAATTTTCCCCGCGGTAAGTGTTTCGCATGTTGTTCGATATTATCTTTTGTAAGGCTGAAATATCCATGTTCTCCCGGAACAGCAATTTTTTTCAAGTGAGAATAACCATGCAGTGTTATTGAAGCTTTTCCCTCCGCTATCCGCCTGTTAAGATATTCTACGAGTTCCCTGTTTTCCCCTACAGGTCTTTCCGTTTCATCCTGATAAAACTTTTTTCTCTCTCCGGGAAAAAAGGATTTTACGGCAAAGGGGATTACGGAAAAAGATACGACAACTTTTTTCCCAAAAATTTCCGAGTAAACGGACTCCAGTTCAGAGGGGTCCGTCCAGTAACTAATATCATCGTCTCGGATAGCAAAATTCATTTCGGGTATTTTAAAAAAGATTATTCAAAACCAACATTGCTTTTGAAATAATCTATGATTTTGCCCAGGGTCATATCGAGAGTGTATTCAGCCTTATATCCTATAAACTTCCGGAGTTTGGAAATGTCGGGCACTCTCCTCAGCATATCTTCAAAACCTGATTCATAGGCCTTATCATAGGGAATATACGATATTTCCGAAGGGCTTGAAGTTTTCTCTTTTATTTTTCCGGCAAGGCCGGAAATCGATATAGGTTCTTCCGAACCTATATTAAACACTTCCCCGACCGCGCTTTTTGTTTCGGACAATTTAATCAGCGCGTTAACCACATCCGTCACATATGTAAAACATCTTGTCTGTTTGCCGTCTCCAAATACCGTTATAGGCTCTCCCTTTATGGCCTGCTTCACAAAATTGGGGATAACCATGCCGTACCTGCCTGTCTGCCTGGGGCCGACTGTATTAAATAACCTTACTATTATAACCGGCAGCGATTTTTCCTTTAAATACGCGAGCGCGAGAAATTCATCTATAGCCTTGGAACAGGCGTAACTCCACCTGCTCTTCTGTGTGCTCCCCATAATGGAATCATCGTTTTCGTTAAAAACCCTGTTCATGCTTTTCCCGTATACTTCCGATGTTGAAGCGATAACAACCGGTTTTTTCTCCTTAGCCGCGGCTTTCAGCACATTTTCGGTTCCGTGCACATTTGTCTCTATGGTTTCAACCGGGCTTTCTATTATTTTTCTCACGCCTACCGCGGCCGCAAGATGAAAGACAACATCGCACTTGTAAGTCAGCACCCCGATAACCGCCTCATTCATAACCGTATCTATCACACAGTGGAAATTTTTTTCGCTTTTCAGGTGTTCTATGTTCTTAAGGGATCCGGTGGATAAATCATCGATAACATATACTTCATCCCCTCTTTTTACAAGGGCATCTGAAAGATGGGAGCCTATAAAACCAGCCCCGCCTGTAATCAAGTATTTCATTTCGCAACTCTCTTTCTTATCAGATTAAGCTTTTGATTCGCATAATTATTACAGAAATCCATCCTGGAAGCATCTTTAAAATATCTTTCCGCTTTTTCATTGTCATTGATTATATAATAATAGGTCCCGATAACGTTATTGTAATAAGCATTGTTAGGATCTTTTTCCAGCGCCTTTAAAAATTCATTCTGCGCTTCCGGGAATTTCTTCTCGGATTGCCGAATAAGCCCGAGCCCCAGATTAAAATCGCCTTCGAGGGGGTTTGACTGTCCGCCTTTTTTAAACATATCAACCGCTTTTTCCCTGAAATCGCTGTTTTTCCTGAACTTATACAATATTTCATATATACGCCCGGCATTTTTATATACTTCGGGGTTGACCCTGTAATTTAACATGCTTTTTTCATAAAAGGCGATAGCAGTGTCAAATTCACCGTCTTCAAGAGATTCAGCGCCTTTCATATCTAAAATCGCGGCCCTGATATCCATCAAAGAAAGCGCGCAGGCAACAACACCTACTGAAGAAAAAATAATCGAAGCCAGCGCGGGTTTAACCCTTATGCCCCGAATTTTCCCCGGGTCAAGAGAAGAAAATGCTATACTGCTTCCCAATCCCGCCAGAATGATTAAAATTGAAGCGTTTGCCAGAATATGCATATTAAAATCGGTCAGGGAATGCACCAACATAACGGTGATACCGGAAAGCACCCCGTAAAGAAGAAACCTTTTTGTTGAACTGGATATCCCGCCGATTGATTTAATGCTGATCCTGAAATAAAAAAAGATAAAACATAACACCAGGGCCAGGCCGAAAACACCTAATTCAGCCCATGTGTGCAGATAATCGTTATGCGCAAAATTAATATCCCTGCTCATACCCATGCTTCTCACTGCCGGATAAACCCATTTATATGAACCAAGCCCAAAGCCCAGCAAAGGTCTTTGCTTTATAAGGCTTAACGTGTCTTTCCAGATAGTGATTCTTGTATTTACGCTGGTATCGGAAGAAAGATTGCTGAACCTTTCAATTATCATCGGCGAAAACGCTATCCCGATTATAATCATGACTGCAAGGATAACACTTAAACCAACCAGGAAATTCCTTTTTCTTTCTCTGATTACAAAAACAAAAAATATTGCCATTCCCGTCAGCATGCCCGCCAGGCCGCCCCGCGATTTACATAAAAACAGCGATAAAACAACTAATACCAGGATGTATCCTATGATTATCTTATAACCTGTATTTATTTTCCTGACAAACAGGCAGGACAGGATCACAAAAAAACTAATTTCAAAAAATCCGGAACAGTGGTTGGGGCATATATATGTCCCCCCCAGCCTGCCATGGTATTGGACGGGCCTTAATATCCCGAATACTGAATTCATCCCTTTAAAATAATCTATAAGCCCGTAAGACGAAACGAACAGGACCGACAGCATTAAACCTGCAATATAAATGTTTACCGGTTTTTTCCCGGCAAATAACCGGGCCGACACAAAAAACAGGAAAAAATAATTGAGAATGTTTAAAAATTCTCCAACCGCGAAATATTTAACGGGGGAAAAAAACAACCATGCCAGGCAATAAGCTAAAAACAGGAGAGCAATCAGGTCAAGCCTATTAAAGATAATTTCATCTTTTCTGAAAACAGAAACCCCGAAAACCAAAAACAGGACGGATCCCAGCAGCCGCAGAGACGCGCCCGACCACGGCCTCATCGCCCCGAGAGCGACCGGCGCGAAAACGGAAACGGCAATTAAAATAAACACGAGAGCATAGTTTACAAGGTTAATTTCTTTTGTTTTATCATTCATAGCAGGTTTAAAGGTATTCACGGTTTAGAATCTTACCAGAAGCTTTGAGGCACATTAATAACATCGCCGGGGCCGATCATATACTTATCGGCATCTTCATTGTGTTTTATAAGGCGTCCGACATTAACCACTACCGTTTCTTTGTCGGTTCCCTTAATGATTTTAACTTTCCCTTCATCGGAAAAATCGGTAAAACCGCCGGCCATGGTTATAGCGCTTAAAATATTTATTTTACCCAGGAGTGTATAATTTCCCGGCCTTTTTACCTCTCCCATAACAAAGAAGGTCTTTGCCTGCACTATAACCGTTACATACGGGTTTTTGATATAACCGTCCTCATACAGTTTTTCAAGGTGTTTCTTAAGGTCCTGGACCGTCATGTCCTGAACCTTAATTTCCCCCAGCAGAGGCATATTAATCTCTCCCGACGGGGAAACCTCCTGCACAGTATTCAGGTCTTCATGCCGCCAGACGGATATTTCAAGCACATCACGCGGTTTTATAACATGGTTCAGGTCGCCGCCCGAAACAGTTTTGGATTTGTCCGTTTTAGAAACACCCGGAGGAGTCTGCATATCCGCCGCGAAAGCGGAACAGCAAGATAACATGATTAATATAATAAGTTCAGCTTTTTTCATTCTCATTATCATGATAATAATACGCATAGTGCTTATAGTAATCATCGTCACGCGCAAAATTAATATTGTTAAGAACGGCCCCTATTACATTCGAGCCCATATTGCGCAGAGTTTTAACAGCCCTTTTAGTCATATCTTTGGGATATTTTCTGTGCTGGATGACTAAAATTACGGCATCACTTTCGTTCGCGAGTATGGAAGAGTCACTCACGCCTATAAGAGGCGGGGCGTCCATAAGAATAATATCAAATTTATTTTTCAGGTCTGAAACAAACTCTTTTATTTTCCGGGAATTCAACAGACCTACAAAACCGGATGATGATTTGCCACACGGTATAAATTTCAGATTTTCTTCCCGGGTATCTTTGATTGCCTTATCCAGCGGCATATTCCCTTTCAGGATATCAACCATCCCTTCTGTTTCCGCCGCGTTGAAAAACGACGCTATCCTGGGTTTCCTGATATCCGTATCCAGTATAATCACTTTTTTCCCGGCTCTTGCCAAAACTATTCCCGTGTTTACTACAGTCGTCGATTTCCCTTCCCCTGCTCCGGCAGACGTAACCGTAATGACTTTATAATTGTTTTTTTGCAGTATGAGGTCAAGATTTGTCCTGACAATACGGTAAGACTCGTAATTCAGGGAATTTCTTTTTTCTTCAAAAAGTATCTTTATTTTCTGCGGGATAACACCCAGGATCGGTAATCCTAAAAGTTCTTCTATATCGTCTACGGTTTTTATGCTTGTGTCGAGATACTCCATAAAATAAGCAAACCCTGTCCCCAGAACAAGTCCGAACAGCAGTCCGAGAGCTATATTCAAAGCTTTCTTCGGCCTGGACGGAATTGTGGGCCTCACGGCAGGTTCAACGATTTCGACATAACTTACAGGGAGAGATTTGATAACTGTTTCCTCGGTAAGCTGTTTTTTCAGCGTCATATATACTTCCCTGTTTGTTTCCACTTCCCTGACAAGGGCTACCAC
Source organism: bacterium (assembly GCA_023228325.1). Classification (NCBI taxonomy): domain Bacteria; species bacterium. The sequence goes on along the minus strand of JALOBK010000001.1, from coordinate 1,388,156 downwards.
TTCAAGCTGTTTTTCATCAAGCACCTGATCTTCTTCTTTTACAGTCTTCAGAACATGTTTCAGTTCTTCAGCCCTGACTCTGGCGACTTCGTACTCGGTTTTAAGCCCGTTAATAATCCCGCGAATCTCTTTCGCGATATTATCCTCTATCTCCTTTATCTTGCTTTTTCCCTGCATAACAAGAGGATGCTTATCGCCGTAATCTTCAAGCAGAACGGAAAGTTCGACACTGGCTTCCGCCAGGCGCTGTTTCAAAACTGCCAGGTTCTGTGAAGCATTTCCCCTGACTCCGACAGAAAGGGTATAAAGCTGATCTTCGGGGGAAAGTTTCGTAAGTTCATCCATCTCTGTTTTCTTAAGGACGGCTTCCATCTGCGCTTGAATATAAGCATCATTGTATTCAGTCAGTTTCTGCTTGTCTATGCTAACCCCCTGGTAATACGCAAGTCCTGTCCGTTTTTTAGCGTCTTCAAGTTCTTTATCGGTCTCGGCAAGCTCCTGTAAAGACTTATTAAGGCTTTCAGAAAGGTTATCGAGCCCTTTTTTAACATTTTCCTGCATCAGACGAAGCCTTTCATCGCGAAAAACATTCGCAATGGTATTGGCTATTACGGAAACCTTTTCCTGGTCATAATCCTCAAATATTATTTCAATTATATCCGTTCCCCTGAATTGCTTGACACGGAGATGGTATTTCATTCTTTTTAAAGCGAACTTATTCCCCAATTCCTTAAAATCGTCTCTGGCTCCAAACCACCGCTTCGCGAGGCCCAGTTCATCTATCACCTTAAGAAGGATAGGCTCACTTTGTATCAATTCAGACTGTGTCCCGAAGAAAATAGGGTCATAATCCGACATCATGGAATACTGTTTGCCGTAGACATCAACCGCGGGTTTTTGTTTTACCACCCTGATCTTACAGGATGCATAATAACGGGGTGTCATAATGAATGAAACAAGTGCGGTCGTAAAAGTGACAATAAACACCGTGGCTAATATCAGACCTTTACGCTTGCGGACAATTCTCCAATAATCTAAAAGGTGTTTATCTTCAACATTTTTCATGAATTACGCTTTTACATGGAAAAAGGGGTAATGTTTTATACCCCTTTTTTGTTTTCCGGTTATCAACTGAAAATAACGTTAAAAAATAAGGTTTACACCCATATAGACGCGGTTCCGGTCATACGGGGTGGATACATCAGTATCAACATCAATATAATTATATCCTGCTTCCGCAAAAAGATAATCTTTAAACTCATAACTTAAGCCGACGGCAGCTTCCCATGTCTCCTGCCTGCCGTCTCTTGCGGCTGACGCGATCCTGCTGCTTCTGTTATAGCGCCCGTGGTCATACGAACCTCTTGCAAAAACAGCCAGCCTGCGCGTAAATTTATGTTCCGCGCGGAGATACGCTTTTTGCCTCTGCTGGTATTTATAATCTCCGGTGGCCGGGTTGTCTATCTCGATAAAATAACCGACAGTAAAATTAGTCATAGGTGAAATAGTGGTGGTCAGGCTTATGTCGGCGAAAGGCGAATCAAAATTCCCGTAACCTTTGAAATCCCTGTATTCATACCCTACTTTACCGTCAATATAAAACATCTTGCTGAACCTGTGCTTCACTCCGCCGTAAACCCTGTGAGACCAGTAATCCCTGTCATGGTTCTCTTTCCAATCGGTGCGGAGAAGAAGGTATCCGGCGTAAGGGGAAGTTGTTGGATTCATCAGATAATCAATATCGGCTCCCACAGCATTAGTAAACCTGTCATACTGGTCTTCATAGAAATCATCAACATAATGCAGGTACTCATTGTAATAGCGGGGCCTTATCACAAACATTTCAGTCATATTATAAGCAAGCCCGACGGAACCTTTGTTGTAATAATAATTACCTTCCCTCTGCAGTACAACATTGTTATCGACTGCTTCGGGTTCCTGGTCATAAACAAAGGTATTCTTGAGAAACAGCGTGCACCTGGGGTCAAATTCATGGGACCAGCTAAAATTGGCATTGTGGTCAAATTCGTGGTCTTTCCCATGAGGGCTATGTGTATAATACCTGTATCCGAATTTATAATCCAGGCTGACCACATCCTGCGGAAAATCAAATTTAAGTTCGATTTTCGGCTCAACTATAAATTTCCAGCTGGCCGTTTCATCATCTTCTGTAGTGTAAATATTATCGTCATATTCGGTCCTGAACCTTACCGACGGCGTGAAAAAATCATTTCTGTCTAAAATGTCCCATGCCGACACATATGAACAACAACCTGCAAGCCCGATAATTACAGCTAATATAACAATTTTTAAACGCATTTTTTATTTTCTCCCGTTATGCCGTTTTTTAAATAATCACATTTTATGTCGGCGTAGCCGGCGTTTCATAATTAGTCTGTGTCTCAAGGTTGCTGCCCCCCTGCGAAAGTATCTGCAGCGCTTGTCCGAAAGTAACCGGCATGTCCGGAGACCCTTCAACCTGAACCCCGATCTCAGCAAGAGCTTCCATCGCGGCCTGAATGGCGATATCAAGCCCCTGCTCAATGGCTGCCTGCGCCTCTTCCGGCGTCATGCCTGCCGTCAGCTGGCCGATTGCAATTCCTAAAGCCGCTTCTACCATATTCTGCAGATTCCCTGCTTCGGAATTAATGGCATCAGCCATTGCCTGGCTTAATGACTGTGTTCCGCCCGCGGGCTGATTTCCCGTCTGATTTAAGAACTCATTAATATTTATCTCAACAGGGTCGCCGACAGGGTTCCCGCTGGAATCCAGAGCATAAGCTGTAACTGTTCCGTCGGTAACCTGAATCTGCATACTCTGGCCGTTATAAGATAAAGTATAGACCGTTCCTTTTACGGCGGCTACGGAAACGGGGGTCGCCGCTTCAAACCTGGCGCCTTCTTTCAAATCGCCGGCATTTACAAGCATATCGCCCCTTTGCAGATAAATAAACACGTTTTCGGTTTTGTCCGGATTGAAACTTAATTCCTGAAGAACTATTTCCGAATCGCTTTTAACCTTTACCGCTCCTAATTTCCCTATTCCCAGAGCAGCCCAGGAATTTTCCCCTGTCCGGATAGCATCGCCCTCTTTAAGCCTTATTCCCTTTCTTGCTGGTATCCACTGGCCCTGGCCTATTCTTATCTCAACATCACCCTGAACATCCACAACATAAGCAAAAAGTTTATCCGCGGAAGGAATCGCCTCTCCGCCCTCTGTAAGCTTTTTGATTACTTCTTTTTCAAGGCCCAGAGCGCGCTCAAGCAGAATCACCATATCTTTGTTGGTCAACACCTTTTCCGCATCAAAGCCCCCCGGAGGAGTAACGCCGCGGGATTCGAGCAATCTGAAATAGTCCTGTGTTGACGGAGCCGCCGGAAGCTGTTCGTTCAATGCAAGCGCGTTAACAAGATACCTCGCAAATTGGCCCTGTGTCATTACTTCTTCTTTATCAAGAGCGCATGTAAATGTGCTGTTTAACATTACAATAAGTGTAATGAAAACGGCATACTTAATATATCTTAGCATTAAATACCTCCGCGGTTTTTATCCATATCAGCCATAAATTGTTTAAAGAAATCTTCCAGAATATACAAGGTGTCTTTTTCCCCTCTATAAACAGGCATATAAATAACCACATAAGACCAACGTGTCTGCCTGCCTTTGAATAATCTGTCGTAAACGGTGAAAAATATCCTTTTCAGGTTGCTGCCCGTTACCCGGTTTCCACCTATGTAATAATATAAAACAAGACTATTTATTTCAATACTTTTTTTACCGGCGATAACCGAAAGCTTTTGAACATCAGCGGTCTTCCGCCTTCCCGCGCAATCCTCATATGAAAGAAAAACTGTTTCCCTTCCCGTGATAACCCACCCCTGTGAAGGCAGGCATACTTCGGCTCTGTGGATGCTTCTCCTGTCCTTCCCGCTTATTACGATATTTACAAAGATTTCCCTGCCTTCCGGACCGGCATATAATTTCTTCACCATTTCAGTATCGGGAGGGAGAAGTTCCCTCTCTATATCATTCATCTTTATATCAGAAGATTTCCAAACGCCGACTTGCTCGGGAACGATACCGGGAGTAACATCCGGTGAAGGCTCAACGGAAACTCTGCCGGCAAATGAACCGGCCACCGCAGCGGCAACGCTTATGCAAATCAAAATTATTATTTTCCTGTTTTCCATCTGATTAAATATCCCGCAAGTATAAACATCGCCAACGCAAGCGCAAAGACAAAAAATCCCCAAAAATAATGAAGTTTAACCAGCGCTATTTCCGGGCTAATCCCCTGCGCTACCATACCTATAAGAACCACGCGGATTATATTGGCTGTAACGGCTATCGGCAAAGAAAGCAGAAATAAAAACCACTTCCTGAAAATTGTCTTCTGGGTCAAATAAGCAAAAACAGCTCCGACCGCCGCCAGTGATATCATGGAATTCAAACCGCTGCACGGGGCATCTATGTTTAAAGGCCCGATATTTTTCAAACATACAACCGTCCCCTTAACATAATCAAGCGAATCTATCATCTTAAAGAAAGCGGCGCTGACATCCGTAACGAAAAACCTTAAAGGCATACCGGCAATAGAGTCCAGAAACCCCATCGGCACCATAAAAAGAAGATAAGTTATGGGAAACCAAAGGGTTCTCAGGAAGCCTTTACCGAAAAAGTAAAGCACAAAACCGAAAAAGAAAATTATCAGGGAAACCAGGGAAATTCTGTTTAAATCGGTTCTGAGAGCAAACAGATTAAGCAAAAAAGCAAAGATTATGATATAAAGGCCTCTTGTGTCGCCTTCCGCCGTCAGTTTTTTCAACTCGGGAAGCTTCAAATAAACAACCCACAAGGACAGGAACAATATCCATGGCCCCGGAGTATAGTGGCTTACATATTTATCGTTCCATGTCCCTATCATCCAGACCACGGGCTTGCAATAAAGAAACGCCACGGAAATAAACAAAATAATAACAGGGAGATATTTTTTTATTATGTTTTTTCCCGTATTCATCGAATGCTATTTTTTATCCTCTTTAAAAGGATACCTGCTTAACACGACATTTAAAGGGTTTTCCGATACGGCCCTGCCGTATTTAAAACCTGTTTCTATAGGAATTCTTCCCATTAAAATATTCCTCCACTCGGGCATATTGGGATAACTTAAAAGCATTGAAGAAAAAAAGGCATATTCCATATTATAACCTTTTTCGCTAAGGTTCCTGAATTCTCCTATATCCCAGGGGAGCCATATCGTTTTAACATTCCCGTACCAGGCGACAGCCCAGGGGACGTCGGAAACAATAAGTGTATCTTCCGGGATTTTCCCCATTGCTTCGGTAACGGCATTTACCAGGCCGGTTTTCTTATCATTGAATATATAGTATGGCAAAGACCTGTTTTTTCTGGTTATGGAGAAAATAAAAGGAGGCAATATAAAAATCACTACCATAACAATAACCGCAACCCATGATTTCAGCATCTTAGGCTTATTAAAATCGCATAAGGCTTTCACAAAAAACCCGGAGGAAATTATCACAAAAAACGGCACGAAAACCGACAAATTATTCCCCGACGGGAAAAATGCGGCCGCCGCAATGATTACAAACACAAACAAAGAATACACCAGGGGCCTGAACCTGTTGATCTTCCTGTCAGCAAACGAATAGAACACCGCCGCAACGATAAAGCATATCAGAAAATTATCGGATAAATTAATCAATGAAAGGTAGCCGGCCTTCAGTCCCGTTACGGTTTTCCCCATCACATCGGACAGGCTCACCGCCTTTGACAAGGCTTCCGCGCTGAAACTTCTCATATATTCATGGGCGGGAAACGCGTTGGTATAGGCAAAAAGATTATATGTCCCCAGGGAAAAAAAGGGGTTGCCCGCTACAACGGCATTTCGTATAAGCCACGGCATAACCGTCACGATAAACACTGAAATGAATACTGATAAAAACACCGCTCTTTTCTGCCTGAAAGAAACCGCGTAATAAACCAAAGCAGGAAATACAAAGATGCCGAAACTGTAACGGCAAAGGAAACACAGCCCGGCAAAAACACCCGCGAAAACCACAGGTATGATATTTTTCCCGTCAGTCGCATATAAAGAGTACAAAAAGGCCGTGGTAAGAAAAGCCAGCATAGATAGAGAATCGCCGCTTATGGCGATCTTCAGCTGGTTCAGGCAGACGATGTACAGCAAGAGGCTCAGATACGCTATTTTTTTATCAAACATTTTTTTAGCGAAAAAGTAAACCAGAATGGCCGTTACCATAAAAAATATTCCCGAACCCAGTAAAGACACTATCTTGTCCGCGTGCGCGGCATAACCGCTAAATGTCATTGAAGGGGTCAGAAACGAAAAAATCAGCGAAAGCCAAAGGGGGTATAAAGGCGGGTTCGAAAGGTCCGGAAAATTTTCCGGCAAAGTATCGCCGGTATCCTTCAGGAGGTTATAATAACTTAACGATAAAGGGGTAATGAAATCTGTCGTGAATCCCCTGCCCGAAGCGATATTTCTCGCGATTTGCGCGCATTCCATCGAATCTTCCGTGTCCAGACCCCTGAAATTCGCGGTATAGAATAAAAAAAACACACCCATTACCAGCGCAGCCCATAAAGATATCTTCACCAGTATGGGGCCGAGATCATCGATATTAACAAGTGTTTTCAAAAGTTTATCCGTCATTTAAACACCCCCGTTTTTATTTTCAGTTTGAATATTTCAAATCCGGCAAATATCCGCCTTTCACATCCGAAATAATACAGCCGAAACCCGCTTTTTCCTTGTTTTCCGGCGTTTCAACCAGAAAACAAATCCTGTTTTTTCCCTTTTTGATATAAAAAGCCGAAATATCGGGCACTTTATTATTATTGACATATAAAGCTTTCAGCGCCGCGCTCCCGTCAATTTTTATTTTTACCGCGCAGTCTTTACGCGAATAAACATCCGTTTTAAGAAGATATACCCTGTTTTCCGCGGGAAGAATCAGTTTTCTCCCCCATATATCATATCCCGCCGCCATTTTCATCAGGTTATCCACCCTGGAAATATTGGCTTCCGCGCCGGACAGGTCTCTAAACGGCCCGAAAACATAAATACCCTTAATATACCGCAGGTAATTTTCGGTTTCATAAATCTGAGAGCTTATCATCTTTCTTAAAACGGCATTCTCTACACTGTAATACCTGTTTTTCAGATAAAATATGAACATGTCCCCTTTTTCTGATAACAGGCGGTTCTTTTTACGTATAATATCGGGCGACAAATTTAACATCCATTGCTTTATTTCACTCTCGCCGGCAAGAGTTATTGAAGAATCCACTCCTCTGCAGAAATCAAAAAAATAAACCTCTTTAAGAAAATTTTCCGATTGCAAAACTATATACGGATCCGAAAAACCGGGAATGGAATTTTCCAGCATATCTTTCGCCGAATAAAAATTTCCTCTTTTTACTTCCAGAAAAATTTCTTTAAACATGAGGTATTGTTCGCCTGTATTGTCCTTAATAACAAGGCGCGCTCTCGGATTTCCTATATAAATATGCTTCCACGGGATGTCAAACCTTCCTCTGAAAAGCCCTCTTTTTGTCTGGAAAGCCTGTCCAAATGATTTGCCTTCCACCAGGTCTTTTACGGCGTAATAAGAAAACTGGAAAGACTGGGCGTAGGGCTCAAAAACAGACCCCACATAAAAATAGGCCCCCTGGCTGAGCCATCTTCCGCATATGGTATCTTTATCCCTCGGATCACGCGCGGAATTACTGTGCGCAAAATAAACACAACAGGGACCGCACGAGGGGATATCATCCGGAGTTCCGTTTCCGCCCCAGTCACGGGGACCTCCGCCCGTATTGACCCATACAAAATCCGCCGCTAACCCGTCTCTGACAATGCTCTTCCAGTAACCCACATCCGCCCGCGGGGCGGAAATATTCAGGGTGACCATTTTATCAAATAACATCCATGCCCCATAGCCTGCCTGAAGTTTCCAGTCCGGAGACCACAAATCAAAGAAAAGTGATTTTTCCGCCTCAAGAAACAGAGAACACATCGCCTGATATAAAGAAGCCCCTTCTTCGACTTCAACAAGCCTGCCGACAAAAGCGTATACATCGGAATCCGTCATTTTTTCGCGCCCTACGGCATCATCAACACTCATACTGCGCTCGTAAATATAAGGCAGATCCTCCGCAACCGTAATATATTCAATGCCGCCACGCCCCGAATACGTATATCCCCGATCCCTGATAAACTGAAGAATGGAATTCCTTAAAGAGTCAACTTCATCGAATGTGAGTTTATCGTCCATTGTCCGGCCGTAATCGAACATAAAAATATCCTGTTTGTAAAAAGCGGCAAGGGCTACTCCGGCCATTAATTCTTTCGAGCTCCGGCCTGTAACAACTATTCCGTCAACGGGTTTCCCTCTCTCCAGCAGTTTATAATACATTTTAAAACCTTCACCCGGAGATATATCTCTTATATTTTTTCCGGTCAGTGATGCGGCTAACGCCCTGAAAATATTATCTGCCGTTACGCCTCCCACATTTCTTTTGCCCGCCTTTTCCACGATATCGGGTCTGTATGCGGAAATAAATTTTTGCGAATACCTGCTTTCGCCGATAAAAACCGGGAATTTATTTTCGGGCGACCATTCGCCGAGGTAATAAAGGAAAGTTTCTTCATCCGGCACAATAACGATTTTCTTCTCACAAAAAGCCATCGTCTCAGCAAAAAGAAACATAAGAAAAAATAGATGTAAAACCTTGCTCATTTATCAGAAAATAATACATCAAACACGCGCAAAATCAAAGTTATTAAATAACTTGTGCTTGTCCTTCTTTATGTTTTATATTATATTTCTTTTCCTGGATTAATGGGGCCGTAGCTCAGATGGAAGAGCGCTAGAATCGCACTCTAGAGGCCGTGGGTTCGACTCCCATCGGCTCCACCAGTCCCGCCAGCGGCCATTAGGAATCTAAAAGATTCCAAGGACTTTAGTCCCGGGAATTTTACAAATTCCTCGGGGCGGGACAGAGCAATTGAGCAATAGATCATCAGAACATTAGAAAAACTCAATTGCGGTCCAATTTCTATTTTCTATTGTTCAAAAAAGCTCAGGACCACACAGGGTTCGGTGCAAGCGCCAAAGAGGATTTTAAAACATACGTTCTATAAAGACAAGCATAGGTTCTATCTGGTGAGGTGTCCTGTATCCTGCATGGTACAGGGCAGTTTTTTTATCCGCCGACAGCGGGACGGAACAAGTATTGTCCGAACGTCTTGGAATTTACTCCCAAAACCAGGCAAAAGAGAGGATTTAAGAAATAGGGTGTCTGTCCCTATTTAAATTGGTGTCTGTCCCTGTTTAGCTGTTTAGAGAATTTCGGCCCTGCTTTTCAGCATTTCGACTTCTCTGGCTGCGATAACCGACATCTGGTCCTGTTTATTGTCCAGTATCATGCCAATAATCGCCATAATATTTTTCGCGGCAAGGATCCGGGGGATAAAAACGTAATCCGCCCCGCTTTCATACATTTTCAATGCCTTATCAATATTTTCAGCCGTTACTATTATTTTCGCCTGAGGGCAGATATTTTTTATATGTTTGATAATTTTTAAATTATCGGTTCCAACCAATATCGTATCGGGTATTGTGGATATCACTATTTTAACATCATGGATTCCCGCGCGGTGAAGCGTATCAAAATGGCTTATATCCCCGTAAACAACCTTGATTCCCGCGCTCCGGAGGGCTTCATAGATTTCCGGATTGAAGTCAACGACTACGATCTTATCCTTGAAATGACGGTCCTGTCCGCTCCCCCGGCTGCCTGATAATAATTCATGGAGCAGGGAACTCGCGGTTTGATGGAAACCGAGCAGGGCTATTTCCCTGCCTCCCGCGTCCGCATCCTGCTGTTCGGCGGACCGGATATCCTTCAAGCCGGCTTTTTTCAGAAACGAGGCCAGGAATTTCTGGATTGAATCATTATAATTAATCATATAAGTTGACAGGCTCGATGTTATGACAAAAACAAATATTATAACCGACATCGTGTCGCGGTTTATGTGTCCGGCCGTTACCCCGAGAGAAGCTATAACCAGCGAAAATTCGCTTATCTGCGATAAATTACAGGAAGTCAACAGACTGACCCGCAAGCCGTTTTTCAACAGGTAGAGCACCGGAAATATTGACAGAAAACGGGAAACCACTAAAAATGCCGATACGACTGCCCCTATTAAAAGGACGGACGGGTTATCAAAAGGATTGGGAACCTGCATGCCCAGTGAAACAAAAAAAAGCGTTACAAAAAAAACCCTTATATTGACTATTTTGGTCATTACATCAAGATTATAAGGGAATGTGGATATGGCAATACCCGCTATCAGAGCTCCCATTTCAAGCGAAAAATTTAAAATGGACGCCATCCCGCAGACAAGAAAACACCAGCCCAGAGAAGATACCAGGACCAGTTCGGGCAGTTTCGCTATCGACTTGAATATGCGCGGTAAAATATATTTGCTGATAAGCATAGTAAAAGCGATGAGGAAAATACCTTTGCCGAAAGAGCAGAGAATCTGAAAAACATCCGGGCTTGCCAGATTCGGCTGTATTCCCAGCAACACAATAGCCCATATGTCCTGGAACACAAGGATGCCCAGCGATATCCTTCCCGCAAGCGTATCCAGTTCGAATTTCCCGTATAAAAGTTTGACGACTATCGCGGTACTGCTCAGGCTGCAGCAGGCGGCAAGGTAGAAAAGACCGTATTTTCCGCCGTCAAATACATATCCCAGCAGGAAAAAGAATCCGGCGCCGATGATAAATGTCAGGGGAAATTGCGTGAAGCCGCTGACTAACAGCGATTTACCGGACCCTTTTAATTTTTTTATATTAATCTCAAACCCTATTAAAAACAGGAGGAGTATAAGCCCGAAACGCGATATAGTCTCAATTTCATTAATATCCCTGATCAGCCCGAATCCGATTCCGGGGCCGATTATTACGCCGGCGACTATATATGAGAGGATTAAAGGCTGTTTCAGAAGATAACCGATATAAGCCACGATGGTAGCGGCCAATATGGCAATTCCGACGCTTATAATTATGTTGCTGTGGTCGCCGACTCCCAATCCTTCCGCATTAAGAATCGCCGCGGGAAATAAAATAAGCAGTAAAAAGACGATAAAGCAACAAGAAACCAAAGGGACATTTTTCATATTATCTCACTCCACGCTGACATTATACCTGAATCAAATATAAAAACAATTATTTTATATCTTGCGTTATATCAATGGATTACTAAGAGTATCCCTTCTTTGGCGGAATTTCGCCGGAGGCGGAACGGCCCGGTTTCAATTTCCTATTTCCAAAAAAATGATTTTGTTATTCAATTTATTATTCAATTAAATTATACTCTCATATCTGCTATCATAGCTTTATGAAAAAAGATTATATCCTTGTTATAGATATCGGGACCAATTCCACAAGATACGGGCTTTACCGCAAAAAAGATATGCGGCTTATCAAGTCTGATGCCACTATTACACGCCTTGGGAAAGGCACCGTTAAGACAGGCGTCATCGCGGAAGCGGGCATCATAAAAACCATTGCCTGCCTGAAAGAATATATGGAACAGACATCGGGATACGGGCCTGAAATAAAAGCTATAGGAACAAAAGTTTTAAGGACGGCAAAAAATGCTTTCCTGTTTCTGAAAAAAGCGGAACGCCTTATCGGCGCGAAAATCAATGTTGTTTCCGGAAAAAAAGAAGCCCTCCTCGGGTTTTGCGGCGCGAAAAAATCGCTCGGCGCGAAAAAAATGTTTTTCATAGATATAGGCGGAGGGAGCACCGAGATAGGATCATCGCCCGAAAACATCAGGAGCATCGATATGGGATGCGTAAGCCTCAGGGAATTTTTTTTAAACTCATTCCCGTATAAAGATACATCCGTTGAAAACGCCGTCAAATTCATCAAATCAAAAATAAGGAAGCCGAAAACCCTGAAAATTCCCGGGAAATGCGCGGCCATCGGAGGCACATGCACAACGCTCGCTTCGATAGATATAGGCAAAAAAAGTTACGACAGGAAAAAAGTCCAGGGTTACATGCTTTCAAAAGAAAAAATATCACGCATATTCAAAAAACTCTCCTCATCCACGCTTAAAGAAATAAAACGGATAAAAGGCATGGAACCCGAAAGGGCGGACATAATAGGCGCGGGGACATTAATCCTTCTCTGTATAATGGACACGTTCGGGATAGATGAAATAACTGTTTCGGATGAGGGGATATTACTGGGAGCGGCGCTGCATATTTGAATCATTCTCCCATGCATAATTTAAGTATTTTCCTTGTTTCCCCCGCTAAAAAAAGCGACCCCGCGACAGCAATATTTGTTTTTCTGCTCAAATGATACTTTATCACTTTTTCCAAAGATTCCCCTTCCCTTACGGAAACGCCTCCGCTCTCTTTCCTTAATGCTCCGGCGAGAATCCCGGCATTCAGCGCCCTGTCGGGAACGGGAGGAACAACCGCAGTAACGGAATTAAAACGCTCAAAAGGGATTTCTTTTATCATTTTCCTGTAATCTTTATCTTTCAAAACACCGAATACCAGGTCAAATTTCGTTTTTTTGCCGAAAAGCTCCATATTCCGCCTGAATGTCCGCATTCCATGGGGATTATGGGCGCAATCAATCACAATTGTGCCGTTCTTCCTGCGCAAAATCTCAAACCTGCCGGGCCAGAATGCTTTTTTTACGCTTTTGATACATTTTTCCTCTACGGGAAGTATTTCTTTAATACCCATAATGGCAACGGACGCGTTTTCAACCTGGTTTGCGCCTATGGCCTTTCTCAGTTCCAGATTTTTTATTTTTAAATTACCCGTATTAAAATCAAATTTTGAACCTTTGAGCCCGGTTTCTTTTAAATCCACTTTAAAATCCCTGCCTAGAATTTTGGGGGAAACCTTTAATTTCTTGCACGTTCTTTCTATAACTTTTAGCGCCGCGGACGGGACATTACCTATCACAACTTTGCTTCCCCGTTTGATTATGGCCGCTTTTTCATACGCGATACCGGCAATGGAATCACCGAGATGTTCCGTATGGTCTTTCGCAACCGTAGTGATTACGCATAATATGTCGGGAAAAATATTTGTGGCATCCAGCCTGCCGCCCAGGCCCGTCTCAAGAACAACGTAATCCGTTTTCTCAAGGTTAAAATACGCCATAGCCATTGCCGTCATAATCTCAAAATAAGTCGGGCTGAAATTGCGGTTTTTACCGATTTTTTCGCACGCTTTTTTAACCAGACGGTAAACATCCGAGATTTTTTCGCGGGATACAGGACTGCCGTTTATTATAAACCTTTCGGCCACCGAGCACAGGTGAGGCGAAGTGAACAGCCCTGTCTTAAACCCGTAAGCGCTTAATATTGTCATCAGGAAATTGGAAACCGAACCTTTGCCGTTGGTGCCGGTTACATGTATAATTTTCAGGGTTTTTTGCGGGGAACCGAGCGCTTCCATCAGGCGCCGGATATTTTCCAGCCCTAACCTTATACCGAACTTCCGGTATGTTGATATTTCAGAAAGAAATTGTTGGTAGGTCATTTAAGGGTAAACTTTAAAATAGAAGCTATTGTTTTCCTGAGATCTTCTCTCTTTACGATCATATCTATAAGCCCGTGCTCAAGCAGAAATTCGGACCTCTGGAAACCGGACGGCAATTCCTGCTGGATGGTCTGCTTTATCACTCTCGGGCCGGCAAACCCTATCAAAGCTCCCGGTTCCGCTATGATAATATCGCCAAGCGACGCAAAACTCGCTGTTGTCCCTCCGGTTGTGGGATCAGTCATGACGGAAATATAGAACAGCCCCTTTTCGGCAAGCCGCGCAAGAGCAGCGCTCGTTTTAGCCATTTGCATAAGGCTAAGGGTTGACTCCTGCATCCTCGCCCCCCCGGATGTCGAAAAAATAATAACGGGAAGATTCTCATCTGTCGCCAATTCAATAATCCTTGTTATCTTTTCCCCAACGACAGAACCCATGCTGCCCCCCATAAAACTAAAATCCATGACGCCTATGGCAACTTTTATTTTTTCAATCCGGGCGGTGCCTGTCACGACAGCTTCGTTCATTTTTGTCTTTTCTTCCGCCTGTGTTATCCTGTGTTCATATTTTTTTGAATCAAAAAAATCAAGCGAATCTATACTTCTCAGTTCGGCATCTGTCTCCTCGAATGTCCCTTTATCCACGATTATTCTGATTCTGTCCGCAGCCCTGAGCGGATAATGGAACGCGCATTTAGGACAGACCCTGTGGTTTTCATCCAGTTTTTTGGTGTAAAGGGTATCATTACAGCCCTTGCACTTTATCCAGAGGCCGTCCGGTATATTGGACTTTTTCGCCTGAGCCGCCGAACTTTTCTTTCTTCCGAATAGAGCCATTGATAATCCTTTGGCTTTAGTTAATTATTTATACTAACCACAGATGACACAGATCTACACAGATTAAAAATACAAAAAAGTTATAATTATCAAAATTTCTTCTGTGCTTAATTCTCTTTATCTGTGACTATCTGAGTTATCTGTGGTTCTAATTCTTTGCGCTTTTTCTATTATAGTCCAGATAATTTTTTTTTCAAAAGTTCATTTACAAGTTTCGGGTTCGCTTTACCCTTGCTTGCTTTCATTATAAGGCCTACCATAAAACCGGCCGCGGATTTTTTCCCGCTTTTATAATCATCCACAACCTTGGAATTGCTTTTCAATACACTTTCTATAACCCCCTCAATTGATTTTTCATCGGAAATCTGGATTAACCCTTTTTCCCTTATAACGGTTTCGGGTTTTTTCCCTGATACAAACATCTCGGCAAAAACATCTTTTGCGATTTTTCCGCTTATAGTCCCCTCATCAATAAGTTTTATCAGCGAGGCAAGATCCGGCGATTTTACCTTAACATCGCATATCCCGACTTTTGCGGTATTGATTTCCTTAAGAAAATCCCCCATAATCCAATTGGCGACTTTTTTGGGGTCAACTCCCTGCTTTGATGTTTCTTCAAAAAAATCCGCCAGATCCCTGTCACTTGTCATAACTCCGGCGTCATATTCGGAGAGTTTATATTCCGCAATAAACCTTTCATATCTAATGTCGGGCATCTCGGGTATTTCCCCGGCAACTTTCCGGAAATATTCATCATCCAAAACAACAGGAACCAGGTCCGGCTCGGGGAAATACCGGTAGTCATGCGCTTCCTCTTTGCTTCTCATGGATACTGTCTTATTATTAACGGCGTCCCACAGCCGTGTTTCCTGAATTATCCTTTCTCCGCCGCCAAGCGCCTTTTCCTGTCTTTTTGCTTCATATTCCAGCGACTTTTTAACATTGGCAAATGAATTAAGATTCTTTATTTCGGTTTTTGTGCCTAATTGCAACACTCCTTTAGGCCTTATAGATATATTCGCGTCGCATCTCAGGCTGCCCTCTTCCATATTGCAGTCGGAAACCCCGAGATATTTTAACCCCTGCTTAAGTGAAACGAGATAAGCGTATGCTTCATCGGGCGATTGGATATCCGGTTCGCTCACGATTTCCATAAGAGGCAATCCTGTCCTGTTCAGGTCTACGCCGCTGCCGCCGCAAATATTATGCACCAGTTTTCCCGCATCTTCCTCAAGGTGTATTCTGGTAAGTTTTATCGCTTTTTTTTCACCTTTGATTCTTATGGGAACGCTTCCGCCCACATTCAACGGCTTATCATACTGGGATATCTGGTAATTCTTGGGCAGGTCCGGATAATAATAATTTTTCCTGTCGAATTTGCAAAAATTAGAAACTTTACACCCGAAAGCCAGGCCTGTTTTTACGGTAAGCCTTATCGCTTCCTCATTCATCACAGGCAGGACGCCGGGCAGCCCTAAACATACAGGGCATGTCTGTGTGTTCGGTTCGGCGCCGAATTTAGTTGAACACCCGCAAAACATCTTTGAGAGAGTATTCAGCTGCACATGGACTTCCAGCCCTATTACAATCTCATATTCCATAAAACACCTTTGTAACAGTTAACGCTTATTGCATGGATAAATCACTTGCTTCAAAAACTGAGTTAAGTAAATATTTTTCACTCATTCTCATCCCGCCTGCGGCGGGATTCCGAGGCAGTCGCTGAGAGAAAAATTCAGCTCCCGAATCCGTTCAAAATACTTACTTAACTCCTTGCCACTTTATACTTCTACTTTTCGGAAAATGCTCTTTTTTTATGATAATCGTTCATCTGTTCGAAAGCATAAGCCGTCCTCAGCAGCACAGCCTCATTGAAATGCGCCGCCTGAAGCTGCAGCCCGACAGGCAGGCCTGCGGAAAATCCGCAGTTGAGCGAAACGGCGGGGATACCCGCAAGATTGGCGGAAATCGTATATATATCGGACAAATACATTTTCAGCGGGTCATCGGTTTTTTCCCCGATTTTCCATGCCGTCGTAGGTGAAGTGGGGGTTACTATCACGTCAACTTCACCAAAAGCTTTTGAGAAATCTTCTTTTATAAGCGTCCTCACCTTTTGGGCTTTTAAGTAATACGCGTCATAATATCCCGAACTTAAAACATATGTGCCCAGTATAATCCTTCTCTTCACTTCATCTCCGAAACCCGCGCTCCTGGTCTTTTTATACAGGTCGATTATATTGCCGGCCTTCTCGCGCAGGCCGTAATGGACCCCGTCATACCGCGCAAGGTTCGAACTCGCCTCGGCCGTAGCTATAATATAGTAAGTTGCCACGGCATACTCTGTGCGGGGAAGGGAAATATTTTTCACCTCGGCCCCGCAGTGTTCAAGGTCTTTTATAGCCTTTCTAACGCAGACTCCGACTTCATCATCAATCCCTTCTAAAAAATATTCCCCGGGAACCCCTATCCTGAGCCCTTTTATTCCCTTTTTTATCTCTTCGGGGTAATCGGGCACTTCCGCATTAACCGAAGTTGAATCTTTTGCATCATATCCGCTTATCGCTTTTAATAATATCGCCGCGTCTTCAACATCCTTTGCGAACGGCCCTATCTGGTCCAGAGAAGAAGCAAAAGCCACCAATCCGTACCTCGAAACTCTCCCGTAGGTGGGTTTTAACCCAACCAAACCGCAGAGTGACGCCGGCTGCCTTATAGAACCGCCTGTGTCCGAACCCAGCGAACCCAGCGCTTCCCCCAATGAAACGGATGTCGCCGAACCCCCGCTTGAACCGCCCGGAACCATATCTTTATTCCACGGATTTAATGTGTTGCCGAAAAACGATGTTTCCGTTGATGACCCCATGGCAAACTCGTCCATATTGGTTTTACCGATTACAATCGCGCCTTCATTTAAAAGCCTCTGCACAACAGTCGCGGTATACGGCGCGACAAAACCCCGCAGGATATGTGACGCGCAGGTAGTTTCTTTGCCTTCAATGCACATATTGTCTTTTATCGCGACGGGTATGCCTGAGAGGATACCCTTAAGCGGCGCGGAATCCTGTTCTTCGGCATATTTCAGGGCTTCTTCGGGAAATGTTTTTATAAAAGACGCGAATTTTCCGGTTTTTTCCATGCGCGAAAGGGCGCTTTTCATGATTTCACTCGGCAAAATTTCTTTTTTTGCCAGCATACCCTTAATTTCATGAATTGTCTTATCACAGATTTCCATTGTTATTCCTCAATGACCTTGGGCACGATAAAATAGCCGTTGTCAGAATCGGGAGAGCTTTTGAAAATCTTATCCCTGTCAATTGACGGGATTATCTTATCCTCCCTAAAAACATTCTTCAAAGGAAGTATATGCGCGGTAGGCTCAACATCCTTTGTATCAAGGGTATCAAGTTTTTCGACGTATTTTATTATCCCTTTGAGCTGGCCTGTAATTTCATCAAGCTTTGTATCGTCAAACTCCAGCCTGGAAAGATTCGCAAGGTATTCAACCAGTTTTTTATCAACTTTCATCCGAAATTATTTTCCCTTCAAACAATTGGCTATTTTTACAATATCCCCTGTTTCAAGTTCTTCTATTCTAGCAGTGCGGTCAAGCCCTATACCGCTTAATATGCCTACAGGGTCAGTCTCCCTGCCGACATCAGCCAGTATTTTTCTGAACTGTTTTCTTCTCTGCGAAAAACCCTTTTTAAGCATCAAGTCGAAAAGAGCCATATCTTCCACATAATAATTAGGCTTTTCCGGAAAAACAAATTTAACAGCGGCGGACTCAACTTCAGGCCTGGGGTAAAATACGTTTCTGCTTATATCAAACAATTTCCTGACCGAACAAAATAAATTTACTTTAACCGTAATGGCCCCGTATTCGGGTGTAGCGGGTTTTGCGGTAATCCGCTCCGCCATCTCTTTCTGCATAACAAGCACGGCTTCGGAAATACACCCCCTTGCTTCAATTAAAGTGAATATTATAGATGAAGTGAGATAATAGGGCAAATTAGAAATTATCTTATATTTTTTTTTGCCGCGAATACGGAACTTATAATCGAGGAAGTTTCCCCTTATAAGGCTAAAGTTTTTATCGGATGAAAACCGAGCCTCAAGAATGTCAGAAATTTTCCTGTCAATTTCACAGACTTCAAGGCTGCAGCCTTTATTCAAAATAACGGAAGTCAGGGCGCCCAGACCGCCGCCAATCTCCAGAACTTTGTCCGCAGCAGTCAACTCCATGGAATTGACTATTTTTCCCGCAACATTAGCATCTATCAGAAAATGCTGGCCGAACCTTTTTAACGGGGCTATTCCACGCTCTTCGAGAACTTTTTTTATTTCAGAAACATTCATTTGTATGTCAGTAGTTAAAGTATTTCTAACCACAGATATAAAAACAAAAATATATAAATTACTAAAGCATTATTTTTTGCTAAAGAATATTTATCTGTGATTATCTGAGTTATCTGTGGTTTCAATTTTTCTTTTTTCATTTTTTCTTAGCAATTAACTTATTTTTTTGCGAGTTTCGCAGCGAGAATCGCGGCGGTTTCCATGCTTTTTGAAGACGCCTTGTTTTTCCATGCGATATCAAACGCTGTCCCATGGTCGGGTGAAGTCCGTATGAACGGCAGGCCCAGAGTTATATTGACCCCGTCGTCAAAACCAAGCATTTTAACCGGGATAAGGCCCTGGTCATGATACATAGCCAAAACTGCGTCATATTTCTTCTTGTTCGCGAAATAAAAAACCGTGTCAGCCGGAAAAGGGCCCGAACAATCTATCTTTTTTCTTGCGGCCTTAATGATGGCAGGTTTTATGATTTTCTGTTCTTCTGAGCCGAACCTGCCGTGTTCCCCGGCGTGAGGATTCAGGGCGCAGACGGCGATTCTGGGTTTCTTAAACCCCAGTTTTAACATCCCGTCATTTAAGACCAGTATTTTTCTGTAAATACCGGAAACTGTCAGTCGGCCGGCGACTTTTCTTAAAGGTAAATGGGTCGTGACAAGGGCCGTCCTTATATTTCCCCCGATAAGCATCATGGCAAAGTCTTTAGTCTTTGTCTTGTCGGCAAGATATTCTGTATGGCCGGGAAAATCATACCCGGCCTTTTTAATCGACTCCTTGTTTATCGGCGCGGTGACAATCCCCGAAATTTTTCCTTCCAAAGCATACCGCAGCGCAACATCTATGCATTTCATGGCGGAAATTCCGGATAAAGCGGAAATAATGCCCGGTTCAAGTTTCCCCTTATGTTTTACAGCAGGCATCACGCATATCTTTTTCCCTAATTCTGCTGAATCCAGTTTTCCGGATATAATATGTATCTTTTTTCCGATTAAGATACCCGCTTCTTCAATAACCAGGGGGTCTCCGAAAATCACAGGGCTGCATACTGAAAGGACTTTTTTCGATAATGCCGCTTTAACACAGATCTCAGGTCCGATCCCTGAAGGGTCTCCCATTGTAAAAACAACAACAGGTTTTTTAGACATTATAATCTCTTAAAGGGGTTATTTGTAACAAATATAGGCTTTCTCTCTCAGTTCCTTGATAAACTCCGCCTTTTTATCCCTGACTTTATCGTATGTCAACTTGTTTTCTATAGACTGGAAAACATCACTTAAAGAAGCCGTGCCTTCGGTAATCCTGTCTGTGAGTATCACCACATAAAACTCATTTTCAATAACAAAAGGCCTGCTAAACTCGCCTATCTGAAGAGAGAAGGCGTTTTCTTCTATCTCTTTCAGCAGCTGGTCTCTGCCGTAAAAACCCATGTCTTCCTTAACGCTTACAAAATCATCGTCTTTAAAGTTACCTTTTATTTCTGAAAGGGCGGCATCGCTTTCCAGGAGCGAGAATATTTTATTTGCCTTATCCAAAGCCGGGTTTTCTTCTGAATCCTTGACTGTGATTAAATCAAACTTCACCATCTCTTTTACAAAAAAATCTTCTTTGTGCTCGTTATAGTACTTTTCCACATCGATAGGGGCAACAACTACCCTGGAAGTGACAAAATACCCTACCAATCTCATTATCATCATCTGTTCTTTTATTTCCTGGCGGTATTTTTCAACTGTTATCCCGTCACTTTCAAGCGCCTGGATAAATTCATCTTCGGAGCCGAAACGGGCTTTGACTTCGTTTATTTTCCTGTCTATTTCTTCTTTGTCAATTTCAACCTTGTATTTGACGGCTTCCTGATACAGAAGTTTGTTGTCTATCATTATATCAAGCGCTTCCTTCTGGGCAGACAGCAGTTTTTTATTCAATTCCTCGCCGGAATATATATTCTTATACTGTTCATACAGGGGTTTTATCAACCTGTTTATATCGCTCGATGTAATGACATCATCATTAATTATCGCTATTATTTTATCGAAAACAAAAGCGGGAACATCAGCGGGAAAAACAAGGCAGGTTATCCCGATGATAAAAATACAAATAAAATTGAGGATTCTACTGCTTGTCATCGGCTTCTATCTTTACTTCCTCTAAAGCGTTTTCGTTTATCTGTATATCGGATTTGGATTTCACATCTTCAAGCCATTTTTGCAGCGTGTCATTCTTTTTTTTCTGGAGGAGAACCTGTTGAATCTTGTCCTTATTTTCATCAAAATTAATTTTTTCGCCGGGGGCTTTTTCGGTAACCGTTATTATATGGTACCCAAACCTGGTTTCCACCACCCGGGAAATCCCCCCCACTTCAAGGTCAAACGCCGCATCTTCAAATTCAGGGACCATCTGCCCGCGGGCAAAAAAGCCAAGGTCGCCGCCTCTTTTTGAAGAAGGGCAATCCGACATTTCTTCGGCAAGGACTTCAAATTTTTCCCCGTTATTTATCCTGTTAAGGATATCTTCAGCGGCTTTTTTCGCCTTATCCTTAACATCTTCATCCGCATTCTCAGGAATCTGGATAAGTATGTGAGAGGCTTTTATCCTCTCCGGAATTACAAATTCTTCACTGTGCTCATCATAATACTTTCTCGTTTCCTCGTCGGTTAAACTGATTTTATCAAGCACTTCCCTTTCAATGAATATCTGTGACGCCATTGACTTCTTTATGTCGTTTATCCTGGATAGCAGTTCTTCATCTTTATCGACACCCTTCTCCACTGCCATATCATATATCAGGCTGTTTATTATCATGGAATCCAGGACCTGTTTTTTAACGTTTTCATCATCGTACGCGGCAGGCATAACAGAAATTTTTATTTTATTTTTGAAGTCATCAACCGTTATTTCCTGCCCGTTCACCGTAGCCACCACATCTTTACCGGAAGCGGCGCAAACCGCAGCCTGCAAAAACATAAGACCTATGACAAAAAAGTATTTCGCTGTTTTCATTGAAATCCTCCAATTCAGAGACTGTTTAAAGCGCTTAACTCAATATTTAACAAGAAAAAGAGTTTATCATTTACTTATATACCCTGCAACAAGTTTTTCACCGTCGAAATTAACCTTTCAGGATCATTAATATCACCTCCGATATCCGTTAAGTTATAACACAGTCTTCTTCCCTTTTTTCTTATAATCAGCTTGGTGCCGGCAACTTCAACGGAGTTTACCCCGCAGGAACAAGCCGAGAACCTTAATTTTGCAATCATTAACATCAAACTCACCGGCCTGGGAATCGCCCCGAACCTGTCTTCCATGTTCCGGGCTATCTCATCTATCTCTTTGCCGTCAACAGAGGATGCTATCATAATATAGATTTTAGTCCTTTCAGTCTCTTCTTCCACATAAGCTTCGGGAATCCTCAAATATAAGCCGAGATCTATGTGTACATCCGGAATTTCACGGACTTTTTTACCTTGAAGCTCAGCCACGGCCTGACGGAGCAGTTTACAATATAAATCGAATCCAATCGAGCTCACATGCCCGTGCTGTTCCTTCCCTATAATATTTCCCGCGCCCCTTATTTCCAGGTCTTTAAGAGCAACCTTAAACCCCGAGCCGAGCGAAGAGAATTTTTTCATCGCGTGAAGCCGCTTCCTTACATCGGATGTCATAGCCGAATCGGACAATGTAAAAAGGTAGGCATACGCCCTGCGCTTAAATCTTCCCACCCTGCCCCTCAGCTGATAAAGGTCGGCAAGCCCGAACATATCCGCGCGCTCTATAATTATCGTATTGGCATTGGGTATATCTATCCCTGATTCTATAATCGTTGTTGACACCAGGACATCAATTTTTCCGGAAACAAAATCGCTCATTATGTATTCAAGTTCATGCTCGTGCATTTGCCCGTGAGCATAAGCAAACTTGACCTGCGGGATAGCTTCCGCCAGCTCGGCACATGCCTTACCGATGGAATCAATCCTGTTATGAATATAAAAGACCTGGCCTTCCCGCCCGATTTCCCGCAGGATGGCATCCCTGACAACGGTTTTATCGTATACCCCCACATATGTCTCAACCGGAAGCCTGTCTTCGGGAGGAGTAGTGATTGTGCTTATATCCTTGGCTCCCGCAAGCGACATGTAAAGCGTCCTCGGAATCGGAGTAGCGCTCATAGTAAGCACATCCACGGTTAACCTGAATCTTTTCAGTTTTTCCTTATGTAGGACCCCGAATCTCTGTTCCTCATCAATAACAACAAGCCCCAGATCTTTAAATTCCACATCATCCTGGAGTAGCCTGTGCGTCCCGATTATAATATCGACTTTACCCTGTTTTAGACGCTCAACAATGTCTTTCTGTTCAGAAAACGTTTTAAACCTGGAAAGCATTTCAATGCAAACCGGATAATCGGCCATCCTTTCGGAAAAAGTATCGTGATGCTGCTTTGCGAGAATAGTGGTCGGTACCAGCACGGCGACCTGTTTTGAATCCATGACTGATTTGAATGCCGCCCTCATGGCAACTTCCGTTTTTCCGTAACCCACATCGCCGCATATCAGCCTGTCCATAGTCCTGTCGGATTCCATATCATTTTTTATATCGCTTAACGAAGAATTCTGATCGGGTGTCTCTTCATAAATGAAAGAAGCTTCCAATTCTTTCTGCCATATGCTGTCTTTTGAAAACTTAAACCCGGAAGCGGAATTCCTCGCGGCCTGCGTCTTCAGCAGCTCCGATGAATAATCCATTATGGCTTTCTGTGCTTTTGCTTTTTTATAAAGCCATTTCCTGCCGCCCAGCCTGTCAAGCGCCGGTTTTCTGTCTTTTAACCCTATATAGCGCTGTATTAAGTTAAATTTACTTAAAGGGACGTATAACTTCGAATTATCCGCATATTCTATAAGGGCCTTTTCCGATGTTCTGCCGTCTTTTTCTATCTGGCTAAGCCCCAGATACCTGCCGATACCGTGATCTATATGGACAACATAATCTCCTGTCTTAAGTTCGGAAATTTCCATGGGCGCGATAGAGCCGTAAAACTTTCTCCTCGGCCTCTGTATTTTATATCTTCCCAGGATTTCCTGGTCGGTAAGGATATAAAGCCCCGCGTCATCAAGCGAGAAGCCGCCCCTTAACCTGCCGATTGAAAAATTAATTTTATCGACAGGCACTTTTTCCTCGACCAGCATTTCGGCCAGGCGCTCGATTTCTCCCGTGTTATTTCCGAATATAAATATTTTTTTTTGTTTACCTATTATTTTTTTTAACTCGCTAACCGCGCTGCCGAATATATTTTTCAGGCCCGCATGCTCCGTTTTCGGCCGGAAATACTCTATCCTGCTTATCCCAAAATTAATTTCCTTAAAATGCCCGAATTTCCCGCCGGCAATGCTGTCTTCCCCGAAAATGATTTTTTGTCCGGCGGAATCAAACAGATATTGCGCTTCTTCAAATTCCTCCGGACTTTTATGCGCCAGCATTTTTTTATTCTTTTCCGCTTTTCGCGCCAATTCCCCCGGATCATCGAGGACTAAAATAGCGGACGGTGAAAAATAATCCGTTATACGGCCCATCCCGCCCGGAGCCATCGTTATTGTTTCATCCGCGGGCGCGATAGAAACAGCGCTCTGCTTCCTGAATGACCTTTGATTTGAAGCATCGAATATCCTGACGGTATTTGCCGTATCTCCGTCAAAATCAATGCGCGCGGGATAATCGGAATTCGAGGGGAAAACATCGATAATCCCCCCCCTGACACAAAATTCGCCTTTGAAAGAAACTTGTTTCACCCTTTCGTAACCGATACAGGACAACTTTGTCTGTGTATTTTCAAAATTTAAATATTCCCCGGATTTTACATTTATAACAAAATCAAAGAGGCGCGCGGGAGCGGCAACCCTGTGCTGAAGGGCATCTACTGTCGTAATTATCAGCGCCGGCGATTTCTCTTCGGCAATACGAATCAACGCCGACATTCTTTCCCCGACAACATCAATGTGAGGGTGGACATGTTCCCCGGGCAGGATTTCCCACGCGGGCAGGTAAATAACACTATCCCCGCCCAGAAAAGATTCTATTTCATTTATAACGGATTCGGCTTCATGATTTCCGGAAACACACAGGATAAAACTTCTGGACAGATGCTTAAAAAGATACGAAAGGACATACCCCTTCGCTTCCTGAGGTATTCCCCGGCCAATACAACTGTTACCTTCCCGTATGGTATCTGTCAATCGGCGGAATAAATCGGACTTTTCCGAAAAAACAAGGGGTTCCCAGGCATTACAGAGATTTAATGTATTTTTCGATCCGCTCAAGACCTTTCTTAATAACTTCCATCGATGCGGCGTAAGACAACCTTATATGCGTGTCCCAGCCGAAAGCAGCCCCCGGAACAACAGCCACATGAGCTTTTTCAAGTAAATCAGCGGCAAAATCAGTGGATTTCATTCCCAACCCGGATACATTGGGGAATACATAAAAAGCGCCTCTGGGTTTAACACAGGAAACACCGGGGATTCCACTCAGCTTACCGAACATATACTCTCTTCTGTCTCTGAAGGATTTGACCATTTTATTTATAAATTCCCTGTCGCCTTTTAACGCGGCATACGCCGCCTTCTGGGCAATGGAAGAGGGATTGGAAGTGCTGTGGCTCTGATAACTTGATATCGCGGAAGCTATCGGTTTCGGCGCGGCTATATAACCGATTCTCCAGCCGGTCATAGAAAAACTTTTTGAAACACCGTTAACTATAATGGCCAGATCCTTCAGTTCGGGACATATTTTTAAAATGCTTTCTGATTCGCCCTCATAGACTATCTTATTGTATATTTCATCAGATATTACAAATATGTTATTCTCTATGGCAAATTCTGCTATCTCTTTCAGTATTTTTTTCCCCAGGATACAACCCGTCGGGTTGTTCGGGGAATTTATTATGATGGCTTTGGTTCTCGGTGTGATTTTTTTGACCAGGTTCTTCATCCTGAGCTGGAAATCTTCCGATTCATCACAAAGCACAAATACCGGGACACCGCCGGCCATTTTAACCATCTCGGGGTAACTCAGCCAGTAAGGGGAAGGGATTATCACTTCATCCTTCTCGTTCAGTATAACCTGTAAAATATTAAAAAGAGAATGCTTGGCGCCGCAGGAGACCACTATCTGGGAGGAATCATAGTTTACAGTGGTGTCTTTTTTGAATTCCTCCGCGACTGCTTTCCTCAATTCGGGGGTTCCGGCCGCAGGCGTATACTTTGTAAAACCTTCATCGATTGCTTCCCTCGCGGCCTGTTTTATATTTTCGGGAGTGTCAAAATCCGGCTCCCCCGCCCCGAAACCAAGGACAGCAATGCCTTTTTCCCTCATTTCTTTTGCTTTACTTGTTATCTCAAGCGTAATGGAAGGCGTTATGTTCCGTACGCGGCGGCTTAACGAAATCTTATTTCTTTTTCTTTCCATAAAAATCTCTGACTATTTGACCAATATCATCTTTGTCTATATCTATTATTCTCATCTCCCTCTCCGCATTTAACGGGGAATCAGAAGCATGAGCGGTATTTTCCATTACGTTTTGGCCGAATTCCCGCCTTACGGTCGCCCATTCGGCTTTTGTCGGGTCAGTCGATCCAAGCTGATTCCTTATTTTCTGAACCGCTTCCTTTCCCTGATATACAAGCGCGAGGCATTTAACTTTCCCTTTCCGATCCTTGTTTTTCAGCACTTCAGGATTTCGCCTGTCTATACCGGTCATGAAATAAATAATATTGTTGAATTCGTTTTCAGCATTGATATTGCTGATTTCATTTGTAACTTTATCAAGGCACGCATCCGGTGCTCTGAAGCCAAATTCCGTTTCTATGGCTTTTTTGATCCGCTCTTTAATCCTTGTTTGCAGTTTTTCCGCCAATACTTTCCTGACAGGGCCGTAAAATTCCTCCGCTTCTTTTAAGCTGAGGTTAACAAGCTTTGCCCCAATAATATACAATCCGGTCTTCGAAAAAAGGTCTATAATGTTGCCCGCCTTATGGCTCGGCCCTCTGAAATTATCCGGTTTAATCAGCACAAGTGTTTTCTGAACATTTTTCCTGTTCTTGTATTTTATCGTTTTTTCAAGAAGTCCGCCGTTTTTCTTTGAGTATTTCGCCCATATTTTTAGCCTTTTTTCAGCATTTTTAGCGTCGGGCGGAACAAGGACAGCGGGTTCAAAATAAGTAATGTTGCCTTTCGCGTCTTTGATGTAATCACCATAGGTATCGCGTATCGTTTCGCCGGAAATGGATTTATGCACCAGCGGCCCCACAACTTTTCTTATTTTATTGACGGCATTCTCGCCTTTAAAAAGCAGGAACATCACCCTGTTATGCATTTTCGAATTGGGGTGTTTTATATAATTATTCTGAAGATAACCGACTATATGATCCCTGATTTGTCTGCCGCTTTTGGAATCACCCATTATGACCTCACAGAATTCATTAACCATTTCTTCGTTCGGCGCAAACATTCTGCAGGCAACCAATTCAAGATTGCTTCTTCCGAGCAGCCTTGCGATTACACCGCCGGTTCTTGATTTCATAAGGGTATAAGGATTGATTAAAACGTATGCAAGTTCCTGGGCCATAGAGAATTCCTCAAATACATCGCGGTACTAAAAGATCTTCCGGAGCCATACCCCAGATTTTCACAATAAGGCACAGCTCCGGAATTGTTTTTTAACTCAAAATTGTTATTTTTTCTTTCCGAGAATCTTGAACATTCCCGTTCCGCAATCAGGGCATTTGCCCTTCATTGCCTGACGGCCGTTTGCCATAGTAATTTCACTTGAGTTAACCATCTGTTTCTTTGCTTTACATTTAACACAATAACCTTCAGCCATTTTACCCTCCTCCTGAAAAAGTTTAGATGACAATCCTCCCAAAAATTTCAATGAAACTATCATTCATTATATTACCGTGTCAATAAAAATAAAACTAAATAATTCAAATTTTAACGATCCTTTTTCTTTCTCTTATTGCTTGACTATATCAATTTAAAATGTTATTTGTTGATTTAGAACATTTAATTAACCTGAAAGATACTGAAAATTTCTCAATGACAAGATTGAGATTTACTTTGATTTTTTGTTTTCTCACCCTATGGGCCGCTTCTTCCGGTGCCGATGTCGTCCATCTTAAAAACGGCGGCAGACAGATGGGTATTATCGTAGATAAATATGCCGATCGTATAGTTTTGTCCATTCCTGAAGGCGAAGTCGAAATAATGATGGACCAGGTCAAAAACATAGTGTATGACGACCCTGAAAATAATTATATGATGCTGGCCTCGAAATATGAAGAACGCAAGGACTACGAAAAAGCTATTACTTATTATAATATGGCGCTCGAGTTAAAATCCGACCTCAGGGAAGCAAAAGACGCGATAAGCAGAATCAATGATATCGTCGATACAAAAAGGCAACGGAAAGAAGAGCTTCTCGCCAAATTAAGAGAAAAAAAAGAACAGCTCCTCAAGATGCGCGAAGAACAGGAAACAATCCTCAGGAACAATGTCGGTTTTAATATCGAAAAAGAAGGCGATGATTTCAGGATAAACGATGTAATATCCGAATCCGAAGCCTCAAAAACAGGCATACAAAACGGAGATTTCCTTGTAGGCGTGTGGGATAAAGCCACTAAATATATGCCACGCGAAGAGGTTATCAAGCTCCTTTCCGGTTCCGAAGGCTCAAAAATAAACATAATCGTGCAAAAAGAAATCAAGCCGCGGAGCGAAGAAATAAACTGGGGCACAAGGTCTTTCAAAGGCATAGGCGCTTCTTTGAGCATGGAAACCGAAGGGCTCACGGTTATCAGCGTTATGCCCGGGAAACCGGCTGACCTGGCAGGACTCAAGCCTCTGGACCTTATAATATCCATTAACCAGGAACCTACAAGGTACATGCCCATGGAAGAAGCCATAAAAAATATTTCCAACTCGCAGGGCCAGACAATAGATTTGATTATCAACAGAAGGGTTGAGTTAATGAGAGGGCCAGATCTTTCTAACGAAAGCAATAATTCTTCTTTAAATAAAAAAGAAACCGGTGCGGGATCTTCTCTTTGATCTTTTGCTAATGAAAGGAGCCGAAGATGGTTAAAATCAGAAAAATGAGAACCAATTATATTGTAAAGGGCAAACTTCAGGGAAAATATATATTTATAACATTGCTGATTATGGTTATCGCGTCGGTCCTTACGGGCGCCGTTATCTGGAAAACCGGTATGCCTCTCGTCCAGGAACCTCTCCAGAAGGTATATCCTCAATACAGGCTTGTGCCTATATTATCCGCCATAAAGAAAAGTGTCATTTCAAGCCTTGCCGCTATTTCACCCCTGATAATAATTATCAGCATTTTCCTGTCTCACAAGATTGCCGGCCCTATATACAGGCTGGAAACAGATATTGAAGAACTATCGAAAGGAAACCTGAAAAAAAGAGTCCGTCTCAGAAAAGGCGACGAATTAAAAACTATAGCAAACCACATAAATAACCTGGCGTCGGCCCTGGACAGGAACATCGGCGAATCAAAGTTCACCGCAAAGGAAATTTCCATGAACCTCTCAAATCTCAAAGAGAATATTCAGGTAGACGAAAAAATTAAGCCCATAGTCGATGAATTACAAAAAAATATATCCGAATTGAACGAAATACTTAACAAATTCAAAACCACATCCTGAACGGAAGCTGTCATTTGGGATCTATCGCGTCTCTTACGCCTTCCCCTACCAGGTTGAAGGCCGTGACTGTTATAAAAATCGCTATCCCCGGGAATAATACCAGCCACCATGACAGATATTGCTTCGCCTGCGAAAGTATCTCACCCCATGAAGGAGTAGGAGGCTGAACGCCAAAACCGAGAAAACTCAGGCTTGACTCAATCAATATCGCGCCGGCAACGCCGAATGTGGCGGAAACAAGCACAGGGCCTATGGCATTGGGTAATATGTGCCTGAAAATTATGCGCATGGATGAGACACCCACAGTCCTGGCTGATTGGATATACTCAATACTTTTTATTTTTAATATTTCTCCCCTTACAAGCCTCGCGACACCGGGCCAGCCTGTCACTCCTATGACTATCATTATGTTATAAATGCTGGAAGGCAGGTATGCTATTATCGTTATTATAAGGAAAAAAGCAGGGAAACAGATGACTATTTCTATAACACGGGAAATCAAAGCATCGGCAAACCTGCCGAAATAACCCGCAAAAGAACCCAGCAGCACTCCTATCAAAACATAGATAGATACCGCGACAAACCCCACGGATAGAGATATCCTGCTGCCGTAAAGAAGCCTGCTGGCAACATCTCTTCCCCTGTCATCCGTGCCGAATATATGTTTTCGGGAGGGCGCCTCAAGCACTTCATCAAGGTTATACTCTGTGGGACTGAAACTAATCGGGGGGTTTAACCTGAAAACATATTCTTCTTTTTCAGAAAATATTTTCCTGTTCAGGAAAGGGAATACGAATTTGCCGGAAGATTTTATGGCGAAAAGCGGCACATCATTAGACAGGAGAGGGGCTGCAACCGCAATTAAACTTATCCATATAACCAAAAACAATCCTGACAGGGCCAGTTTATTTTTCCTGAACCTCAACCAGATACCGTATAAATATCCTGTTTTCATTCGTATGAAATCCTCGGGTCAACTACAGCATAAAGAATATCCGATATTAAAAACCCTACAAGCGTAAGCAAGGCGGCAATCGAAGCTATCCCCATTATCGTCGGATAGTCTCGCGCCAGTATGGATTCAAAACCCAGCTTGCCCATACCTGGAATCGAAAATATCGATTCGATAATAACGCTTCCGCCAAGCATTGCAGGCAAAAGGCCTCCAAGCAATGTTACAATCGGTATCAGGGAATTCCTCAGCGCATGCTTGAATATCACCGTTTTTTCCGAAAGTCCTTTTGCTCTGGCGGTAAGTATATAATCCTGCCTTATTACATCCAGCATCCCGACTTTAGCATATCTCGATAAAACGGCAAGCCCGCCATATGACAAACACAACACGGGAAGGAACAGGTGCCATAACCGGTCAATGACAAAGTTGAAAAAACCCGCTTTTTCTATGCCGTATGAGTTCAAACCGTAAATCGGAAAAATATTCAGATAATCTCCGCCGCCCAAAAAAGTAATCAGAAGAATGGCAACCCAGAAATTAGGCAGTGAATAAAGTATGAAAATAAAAAGCGTCAGCAATTTGTCCGGAAGGGAATTATGCTCTATCGAAGAAAAGACGCCTATCGGTATTGATATCAGGTAGATGACAAGAATTGAAATAATGTTTATCTGAAGGGTAACCGGAATTCTCTCGGAAATCTTTTCCATTACAGGCCTGTTATCCTTGTAGGAATTTCCGAAATCAAAAGAAACACTTCTCTTGAACCATCTCATATACTGGACCGGAAGGGGCTTATCCAGACCGTAAAGCTGTTTTGTCTGCTCAATTATTTCTTTGTTTACCGCATTATCTTTCAGTGATTCCCCTATGCCGAGCTTCTGTGAAACGGGGCTGCCCGGAGCCAATTGTATAATGATGAATGTCACAAGGGTAATGCCGATGTAAGTCGGTATTATCAATAACAGCCGCCTTAAAATATAATCTCTCATTTATCCCCTATTCCGAATAAAGCTGCATGCTGCCGGGAACATACCACTCTATTATCCTAAACCCCATCGGATAAACTTTTACGTTCATAAACCTT
Organism: bacterium; assembly: GCA_023228325.1. Taxonomy (NCBI): domain Bacteria; species bacterium. The sequence continues at coordinate 1,356,576 of JALOBK010000001.1, read as the reverse complement.
TTATTCAGCGCGACCAGTGAATTACTGCAGAACAGGAATGTGTAAGGCTGAAGTTCGTTCAGCATCCTGTGAAACTCGTGGCAGTACTCTATTCTCCGCTTCTTATCCAGCGTCTCCCTGATAGCTTCTATAAGAAAATCCGCTTTATCGTTTCTGAAACCGATGAAATTCGAACCTTTGCCGGCCTGGGAAGAATGCCAGACCTGGTAAGGGTCCGATTCTACCGGCATCTGCCATGCAAGAGTCACCGCGTCGAAATTTCTTTCATTGAGATTCTGCACAAACACAGCCCATTCAAGGTTTTTTATCTCTACGATAATACCTTCTTTTGCGAAATCTTCCTTGATGATGGTGGCCAATTTCGATGAAAAATCCGTGCCGGAGGGGATTAAAAATTCAAATTCGAATTTTTTTCCGTTTTTATCCATAATGCCGTCGCCGTCCGTATCTTTCCAGCCGGTTTCCGCCAAAAGCTGCCTTGCTTTTGACGGTGAATATTCCAAAGGCAGGACGGTTTTATCATATTCATCGCTGTTGACATAAAAGGGCCCGGTGACTATAACCCCCAACCCATACCTGAGCTTATCCAGAATTTTCTTTCTGTTTATAAAATGGGTCATCGCCTGCCTTACTCTTACATCACAAAAAGGTTCCTTCTGCAGGTTCCATGCGATAAACGAATAATTGGGCAGAAAATACTTATGCTTGTCATATCTGCGCAGGAACTTTTCCGCGCCGGTCTGTTTTTCCCACTGCAGGGGCTGAAGAGACATCATGTCTATCTCTCCTTTTTTCAACAGCTGCAGGGCCACCGTTTCATCGGTAATAATCTTAAAAATTATTTTGTCTATAAACGGTTTATCGCCCCAGTAATTTTTATTTCTTTTAATGACTATCTCACTGCCTGTTTTCCATTTGTCGAAAGAGTAAGGGCCGTTGCCAGCGGGACGGCGGTTTAATCCGGACTCGTTGAAATCGCCTGAATTATAAATATGCTCGGGCAGTATCGGCATGGTGCCGCAAATCTCAAGCGCCCTGAAATATTTCCTGATATATTTGAATTTGACGGTATACGCGCCGATAACTTCCACCGACTGTATATCATTATAATAATTCCTCAGATGGGGGGCATTTACCGAAGGGTCTTTTATCATATTAAACGAGAAGAGGACATCTTTCGCCGTCATTTCCCGCCCGTCATCCCATTTTATCCCTTTTCTCAGGGAAAAAGTATATTCCATGCCGTCACGGGATATTTCCCATTTTTCCGCGCACAACGGCCTGAATTCAAGCGTCTGCGGATCCCTTTCGATTAAAGAATCAAACATCAGGCTCTCTATATCGCTGGAATAAACATCCGTGCTTAAAATCGGATTTAATATACCAGGTTCGGCATGAATCAGCCTTACAAGGGCATCTCCCGAAGCAGGTTTCGTGTCAAGCGGCATATGTTCAGCGTCAGGCTCGCTTACCGAGCAGGATAAATTATTAAACACAAAAACCAGGATTAACAATAAAATTATCTTCTGTGGCATGCTACTTTATGCCCCTTTCTCACTTCTCTTAATTCGGGTATCTCTTTTTTGCATCTGTCAACGCATTCCGCGCACCTTGTATGGAACGGACAGCCTGCCGGCGGATTCATCGGAGAAGGAACATCACCCTGAAGAAAAATTTTCTTCGAGTTGGTTTTCTTGTCTATAACCGGTATAGCGTCTATAAGAGCGAGCGTGTAAGGATGAAGGGGTTCGCTGTAAAGCATTGAGGCGGAAGCATACTCAACCAGCCTGCCCATGTACATAACCGCAACATCGTCGCTGATATGTTCCACGACTTTAAGGTCGTGGGAAATAAACAGGTAGGAAATACCAAATTCATTCTTTAAATCCACCAGAAGATTTATTATCTGCGCCTGGATAGACACGTCTAAAGCGGAAATCGGCTCATCGCAGATAATGAGCTCAGGATTCAGCGCCATTGACCTGGCAATACCTATTCTCTGGCGCTGCCCTCCGCTGAACTCATGAGGATACCTGTCAGCATGTTCTCTGGATAAACCGACTTTATTTAATATGTTTTCTACAAGTTTTCTCTTTTGATCGGAATTTTTAACGATATTGTGTATAACAGGCCCTTCTCCCACGATATCCATGACGGTCATTCTCGGATTCAAAGAAGAATACGGGTCCTGGAAAATATACTGGATCCTTTTTCTCAGGGGTCTCATCAGTTTTCGGGACATAGAGGTAATGTCAATGTCATCAAAAACAATCCTTCCGGCAGTCGGCTCATATAATTTTATAATGGTCCTTCCGAGTGTTGTTTTCCCGCATCCCGATTCCCCGACCAATCCAACAACTTTACCTTTGTTTATCGTTAAGCTGACAAAATCAACCGCTTTCACATAACCGGCAATCCTGGAAAAAACCCCTTTTTTAACAGGAAAATATTTTTTCAGGCCTTCTGTTTTTAAAATTTCTTTCATTTGATTTTCCTTGGAGGAACGGGATTAAAACAGGCGGCGCACCCGCCGCCGTCCAAATCAAAAAGTCCGGGTTCTTCAACCAGGCATCTTTCCACAACCCGCGGACACCTGGGATGGAATTTACACCCTTTAATTTGTGTAAGAGGACTCGGCACCTGCCCGGGAATAACATTAAGTTTTTCTTTATTCCGGCCAAGTTTCGGGAGAGAGTCAAGCAATCCTCTTGTATACGGATGAGCCGGTTCCGAAATAACTTTTTTAACAAGACCTTTTTCCGCTATTTTCCCGGAGTACATGACATGAATACGGTCCGCGATATCCGAAACAATCCCAAGGTCATGTGTTATAAAAAGCACGCTCATGGAAAAATCTTTTTTTAAAGAACAGATAAGGTCCAGGATCTGCGCCTGAATCGTTACGTCAAGAGCAGTGGTCGGTTCGTCGGCAATCAGTATGGAAGGCCCGCACGCAAGCGCCATTGCTATCATAACCCTCTGCTGCATCCCGCCGGACAACTGGTGCGGGTAAGAGTCAAAGATCCTCTCAGGATCCGGAATCCTGACCTTCTTAAACATTTGTACAGTTGAGTCTTTTGCCTTCCTCCCGCCGAATCCGCTATGGACCGCAAAAACTTCCGCAACCTGGTTTCCCACGGTAAAAACAGGGTTCAGAGAAGTCATGGGCTCCTGAAACACCATGGAGATCTCTTTGCCGCGTATTTTCCTTATATCTTTCTCTTTCAACTTCAACAGGTCTTTTCCGTTATACAGGATTTCACCTCCCGCTACCGCCCCCGGACCGGGCACTAAATTCAGGATAGACAGAGCAGTGATACTTTTTCCGCAGCCGGATTCCCCCACAATAGAAAGTATCTCCCCTTTTTGAATATCAAAACTGATATCATCTACAGCCTTTACCACGCCTTCGGAAGTATAGAAGTAGGTTTTAAGATTTTTTACAGAAAGCAGGGACATGGACATTCAACCTTCCTTTAAAACCGCTTATTGAACTATTGTATTTCAATAATATTTTTTTACAATAAAAAAGCGCCGTTTAAATAAACGGCGCCTGAAAGCGAGTGGTCCAATTATTCGGGCTTACTGTCCTGCTGCAGCGGCGTTTCCTTTACGGTTTTTGCGGCCTCGGCTTCTATCTTCGAGGCAAATGTCCCGCTCCTTTTGGAGCTCATGACTGCGAGGGAAACACTTATAAGCATCCATAAAACCGCTACGACAGTCGTAAACTTCGTCAGTATATCTCCCGCTCTGGAGCCGAAAATAGTCTGAGTTCCGCCTCCCGCGCCGAAAAGTCCGGCCAAACCCTGCCCTTTTCCGGCCTGCAGTAACACAATAACAACCAAAGCTATACACAACAAAACATGCACAGATAAAAGAAAAGTAAACATATTTATACCTCTTGGTATTTAATTAATTTTTCGAATGAATCAACTTTTAAGCTTGCTCCGCCTACAAGGCCGCCGTCAATATCTTTCTGTGACATCAGCTTTTTGATATTATCGGGTTTTATGCTTCCGCCATACTGGATACGGACAGATTCAGCAACCTCGCCACCGAATAAATCAGATAAAAGCTCCCTTATATAAGAATGAACCTCCTGCGCCTGCTCCGGTGTCGCGGTTTTGCCGGTTCCTATAGCCCAAACCGGCTCATACGCAATAACCGCCTTCAGCATCTCTTCCTTTTTCAATCCCTGAAGAGATCCCTGAATTTGATCTTTGACAATATCTTTTGTTATCCCCTTTTCGCGCTCTTCCAGTTTCTCGCCCACACAAACTATAGGGGTTAAACCTGTATGTAACACCGCTTTCAGCTTTTTGTTAACCGTTTCATTGGTATCTCCAAACATTGCCCTTCTTTCGGAATGCCCGAGGATAACATACGAACATCCCGCTTCTTTTATCATTGACGGGGAAACCTCTCCCGTAAAAGCTCCTTGCTCTTCCCAGTACGCATCCTGCGCCCCTACTTTGACATTCGAACCTTTCAGGACATCCGCCACCTTCGAAACAGCCGTGAAAGGCGGGCAGACAACAATATCAACATCGTTTATTCCTTTAACCTTTTCCCTGAGTTCAGAAACGAATTCAACAGCTTCAGAAATAGTTTTATAAAGCTTCCAGTTTCCGGCTATAATAGGCTTACGCATGTTGTTAATCTCCTATAATTTCTTATATAACCACAGATAGCTCAGATAATCACAGATAAATACTATAAAATACTTTTAATTTTTTTATATTTCTTTCTTTTTTCCTATCTGTGTAACTCTGTGTAATCTGTGGTTTAAATATTTTATTTTTTAGTCTTTTTTCATACTTAAGTTTTATTTATCGGTCAGCGCCGCTATACCCGGCAACTCTTTTCCCTCGAGATATTCAAGCGACGCCCCGCCGCCCGTAGATATATGTGAAATCTTGTCGCTTACGCCGCTTTTATTCACAGCGGAGACAGAATCTCCCCCTCCGACAATGGATATCGCATCCGATTCAGATAAAGCCCTGGCGATCGCCATCGTTCCTTCGGAGAAAGGTTTCATTTCAAAAACACCCATAGGTCCGTTCCATATGATGGTTTTCGCTTCCTTGATTTTCGCGGAATACAAATCTATTGTCTCAGGCCCTATATCAAGTCCCATCCAGCCGTCCGTTATTTTATCTTCTTCAACCACCTTTACATTCGCGTCCTCACCGAATTTATCGCCTATTACATGGTCGACAGGTAAAAGTATGCTTACATTTCTGGCATGGGCTTTCTTTAATATCTCGGAAACAAGATCCGGAACATTAATTTTATTTCCTTTTTTATCTTCTATAATCTCCTCGACTCTGGAACTTCCCACAGAGATACCCTTAACCTTCAGAAAAGTATACGCCATCGCTCCGCCGATCAGTATGGAATCCACTTTTTCTATAAGGTTTTTAATGACCTTAATTTTATCCGATACCTTCGCTCCGCCCATAATGGCGATGAAAGGCCTTTTCGGGTTTTCGACAGCCTGCCCGAGATAATCGATTTCTTTTTTAAGCAGATACCCGGCGGCACACTGTTTTATGTGTTTTGTCACGCCTACCATGGAAGCATGAGCCCTGTGCGCGGTTCCGAAAGCATCATCGATATACATATCACCCAGCGAAGCAAGTTCCCCGGCAAAAGAATCATCGCCTTTTTCCTCGCCCGGATAGAACCTCAGGTTCTCAAGCAAAAGCACATCGCCTTCTTTCAATTGCCCGACCATCATCTGGACTCTGCTGCCGATACAGTCATTGGCAAAACCGACGTTTTTATTCAGGAGTTCTGAAAGTCTTTTTGCGACAGGTTCAAGGCTGTATTCGGGGTTTCTTTGCCCTTTAGGCCTTCCCAGATGAGACATAAGAATGGCCCTGCCGCCATTGTCCATAACATATTTTATGGTCGGCAAAGCAGCGCGGATTCTCGTATCATCGGTGATATTCTGTTTATCGTCGAGAGGAACGTTGAAATCAACTCTTATAAGAACCTTTTTGCCCTTAACATCCAGGTCTTCAATAAAAAGTTTAGCCATAATAAAATACCTTTTATGATTATTCAGACATCTTTTTAATCAAATCGATGCACCTATTTGAATAACCCCACTCATTATCATACCAGGAAACAACTTTAACCATGTTGCCGTTCATAACCATGGTAGACAGGGCATCAAAAACTGATGAAGCGGAGTTGCCTACGATATCCACCGAAACAATAGGGGCTTCTTCATATTCGAGAATGCCTTTCAGTTCGCTTTCCGCGGCTTTTTTAACAGCGGCATTAACTTCTTCTATTGTAACTTCCTTTGCTAATTCCACGGTCAGGTCAACAACCGAACCGTCCGTAACAGGAACCCTCATTGCAAAACCGTCAAGTTTCCCGTTAAGGTCCGGGAGCACTTTCCCTACGGCTCTTGCAGCGCCTGTAGTGGTCGGAATTATGCTTGAAGCCGCCGCGCGGGCTCTTCTCAGGTCTTTATGAGGCAGATCTAATATCCTCTGATCATTCGTATAAGCATGTACAGTCGTCATAAGACCCCTCTTGATGCCGAACGCCTCATGAAGAACCTTCGCAACAGGAGCAAGACAATTTGTCGTGCAGGAAGCATTTGAAACAAAAATCTGGTCCGGTGTAAGGTCTTTGTCATTTACTCCCATCACGACTATTTTTACTTTCCCCTCGGGGTCTTTCTTGGGAGGAACGGTCAGCAATACTTTTTTAGCGCCGGCCGATATATGCTTCTGCAGGTCTTCCGCGCTCGCAAAAACACCTGTGGATTCCAACACTATGTCAACTTTCATATCTTTCCAGGGAAGCTGCGCGGGGTCCTTTATTTTCAAAACTTTTGTTTCTTTGCCATCCACTATAAGAGCGTCTTCTTTTACCTGGATGGTCCCTTTATATTTACCATGGACAGAATCGTATTTGAGCAAATGCCCGAGTGTCTTTGAATCGGTTAAATCGTTAATAGCAACAATTTCAAAACCTTTCTCAGCCTTAAGAAGCCTGAATACCTGTCTTCCTATACGGCCAAACCCGTTAATAGCAACTTTTACAGCCATGGAACCCTCCTTAAATTTAATATTGCCGTTTTTCTGCTTACTTGGTTCAAAGTTTCACTATTTTATCTGTTCTTCTAAGTATGTCAAGGGTAAAAAGGTATTTTTAAACTAATCTATTGGCAGCCGAAAAGAGATTCGACCGACTGTTGAAGCTCTTCCCTCTGCAAATTCTCAAGGTATTTTTCTTTAGCGGAAAATGTTATACAGTTATCTTCTTTTTTAATAAGGACGTCTTCAGTGTTCCATGTATAAACCGGTTTCAGGGTTCCTTTAATCTCAGGCTCTCCAAACCGGTCATTAAGGCTTTCTATAATGAATTCAAAAACATCACAGGCATAACATTTATCCAATTCATAAAGCTTTATGTTTATTGATGTTATGACATAATTATCATACTTTTTAAGTTTAGTCGCATCGGCCGTGGCGGAAAGGTTTCCCCAATAATACTGTTTTTCCCCCATATAATAACGGTAGACACCCTGATGGAAGGCTTTTTTCTGTATCTGTTTCCCGAATATTTTTACAAAACTTTCGTTATGAATACCCAGCGGAATCTGGGAAACTAAAATATAATCCTGGGAATATGAAAAACCTGAAATCAGCAGAGTGATGACCGCGGCAAAAATAAACTTTTTCATCAATCGTCTCCTTATATAAAACTTAATCTGTTTAAGAGCTGCTGTCCGAGGCTGTAACAGCAAAAGTCATAACTTCTATACTCCGGGCTTCCGCCTTTTTCAGGGCAATCGCACATTCGTTTAACGTAGCCCCCGTAGTGCATATATCATCAAACAAAAGGATTTTTTTTCCTTTTATTCTGCCGGCTTTTACGGTTTTAAAGGCATTTTTAATGTTTTTTATTCTTTTTGTTCTCGTAAGGCTTGCCTGATGGAGGGTGCTTTTTGTTTTGGCAAGAGCCTTCACAACAGGAATTCCCGTAATTTTAGAAATCATCTTTGCGAGAAATGAAGAATGGTTGAAACCTCTTTTCAGTCTATCAATTATATGCATGGGCACAGGTACGATTATATCAGATGATATTGCGCTTAAAAGCCCTTTTTTATCCATTAATCCCGCAATAGCCTGCGCCGCTTCAAAATTTTTGCCGTATTTAAACTGGTGTACAAGGAATCTGGTTTTTTCACACAGTCTGTAAGCATGATAAGCCCTGCCGCAGGAAAATTGAGCATAACTGCATCTGACGCAGAGACTGTTTGCTTCGGAATGGATTTTCCCGCATTTTACGCACCGGACGGAATCGAAACCCGTAAATCCGCCGTAACAATCCCCGCAAATAAACCTTATCTCCCCGTCATCACAGAGTTTCCCGCAAAACAAACATCTCGGAGGGAAAAAAATATCTTCTGCGGTTTTAAGCCAGGAACCCGCCGCGGACTTTATCTTCTTTGCAGAGCCGGATATATTTTTTTTGTTAAGAATACCGCTACGGCTATAAGAAAAAGACACGAAACCAATCCTCCTTCAAAATATTCGGTTGAACCAAAAAGAGGCAAAAACCATGAATCACTGTAATGCGTCGGGACATCCAGAAAAATACTCTTGGTCTTCATAACAAAAACCCATCCGGCATGGATTCCCATCGGGAAAAACAGGCTTCCGGTTTTTATCCTCGCATCCATAAGTATATAACTGACGGCGGCTATGCCGAACATGCCGGCAAAATGTTCCGGAAAAAACTTTTCACCGTCAATGAAAACCGGTTTTATAAGATGCAACATGGCAAACAGAACGGTTACAGTCCAGAAAGAAACTTTTACCGAACTGTATTTTTTTATCTTTGAAAACAGGTAGCCTCTAAAGACAAATTCTTCAAATACAGACACCGCAAGCGCAATAAAAAGGGCCGCAACCAAGCGACGCGAAAAAGAACTCCATAGGAAAGCCGGGTCGGGATATCTCAGCCGGAAAGAATAAAAGGCTACCAGAAGAACACACAGGCTCAGAACCCCCGAAGCCAAACCGTAAAGATATTTTTTTGCCGCAAGCGAGATATCCAGCCCGAGCTCATGCCCGCTTAATTTCGAAAACCTGCAGTCCAGCATTATAAGAATAAGAAAAGCCGCCGCGGATGTCCTGGTCCATATCTTAACTACAGGAAAATCGATAAACCCGCGCACGACTATAGCAAGAACGAAACCGACGACCGCCGAAGTAAAGGCTTCATACAATATACTGAACCTGCTGTTAAAGTAGCCTTTCATCTTTTTTTGGAAAACTCGACCGTCTTAAACAGGCTTTTTACCAAAACAACCGGCTTGTCCGATCCTCTGCATTTCATCATAATATTGCCGCCTTCTTCATAAATGCATCTGCCTTTTCTCTCATTATCTTTTACGGACCGGTTTAAAACCTCATTAAAACCAGCTTCCTCCGATTTCCCGGATTTCCTCAACCAGCCATTCTCGGAAACATATAAATCACCTTTAAACTTATCTTTGATAAGGATATCCTTATCGCGCAATCCCAGAGCTTCTATACGTTTCTTTCTGCCGGCTGTATTATATACCACGCTGATCCTGCCTGTATCCAGGTTCATTACGCAAATCTCTTCCTTGATAATTCTCCCTTTTTCATCATCCACTACCTTGTCTCCCGGATTCACGATCCACATTATGCTTTCCCTCACGAAAACTATTTCCGAATCCGATATCCATATGGGGATCTTGTTGCTGGCCGAGAAAAACTTTTCTATTGTGTGTGTCGGAGGGTTCTCGCTCTTTCCGGCATAAAGCTGTTCTTCGGCCGAAACCGCCGCAACCGCAAAAAAACATACTGTTATGAAAAATAATATTTTTACTTTCATAAGATTTTGTTCAATTCTGCTTCCAAACAGGGGTCGGTTTAGCAGGATTGATACTGATATCAATCACCGAATAACTGTCATAATTACCGGAAGTCGCTTCATCAAAAGTGGGTTTTATACATAGTATTCTCATAAACCTGCACGCAACTGAATCAAAACTTATATATTTCTGCTCGTATTTCCCCACGCCTTCCTGCTCATAAACATCCCGCCAGTCAGATCCGTCTTCCGAAACCTGGATTTTAAAATGCTGGGCAGGGTTATAATTCCATTTCAATCTTAAATTCCCCAGAATCACGCCTTCCTTAAATTCTATCTGCAGCCATTCCTCGCCGTTTGCGTCCGAGAACCAGCTGGTTCTCATCCTGGGGTCTACCGCATAAACGGGTTCATGCCCTTCCCTTGTCGAAGATGCGGTAACGCTTTTAACAAGTTTTTCGGAAGCATCTCTGTAAAGCCATTCTTTTTTCAGCGCGCCGCTGGCATGGGACTGGAACCTGTCGAATTTCAATTCTGTTTTCTTTTCGGATCTTTTCCCTGAGAATTTAGGTTTGCCGGTTAATATGGGTTTTACTTCCCATATTGAATAACCCCAGACACTTGCCCTGCTGAAACAATTGACCCTGAAAAATTTGATTTCGGGTTCGTTTTTAAGAAGCACCATTCTTCTTTCTCCCTGCCGGCCGTCTTTGACCGCAGACTGCAACTCCCATGTTTTACCGTCGACGGATGTTTCTATCGTATATTCCTTCGCGGATGCCCGTTCCCAGATAATTTCCACGGCTTTTATCTTTTGCATACCTGTAAATTCAAATTCTATCCATTCATATTCGCTTCCCTGTCTGGATGCCCATCTTGTAAGATCGTTTCCGTCGCATGCCGTTATGGCTCCGTCGCTTCCGGGACCTTCGGAAGAGGCTTTAATAGAAATAATGGGGTTATCGGCCTGAGTTTCTTCTATGTTACACAGCAGCTTTATCTCCCTTATTGAATATTCGTCCCCGTCAGCGCCCTCCTCGCAATAGATTTTTATCATTCTTGCTTCTTTGTCATCAAAGAATATCATGCGGCTTTCATTTTTTTTGCCGTCATCAACACAGGCGACTTCATCCCATTTTTTTCCCCCCGAAGATATGTATATCTTATATAATCTGGCGGCCTTATCACCCCAGATCAGCTGAATACCGTTGATTTTAGTTGTCTTCCCTATATCTATGGCCAGCCAGGCCGGACTCATCCCTTTTGATGACAGCCAGTAACTGGCGTCATTGCCGTCAACAGCCGCGGTTGACGGATGTTCGGGGCACTGGGTCGAAACATCAGACACTTTAAGCGCATAGCATTTAACACCCGCCATAAACAATACCGTCAAAAAAAGAATACAACTTTTCTTTATCATTGAAACACCGTCCTTTTAAAAATTTTTCCCATTTAAATTACACTAAATTCTTCCCCATGTCAAAAAAGATATTCCATATTCTTTCTGAAATAATTGACACGCCGGGCCGGATTAAATAATATAGTTACTATGGATATCATTCAAAAAAGGATCCTGAAAATCATCATAGCCCTTGCGGCGGTGATTATTACGGGCACGGCAGGATTTGCCGCTCTTAAAAATATTTCGGTTGAAAATGCCCTTTATCTGACAATCTGCCTTATATCAACGGTCGGCAACAGGGAAATCGGAGAAAATCCCGCTGAAATATTTTTCGCCATTTTTATCATCTTCACCGGGATGGGAACTTTGTTATACGGAGTATCAAATACAACTGCCTTTATTCTTGAAGGGCAATTAAATAATATTTTAAGGAGAAAGAAAATGAATAAAAATATATCTAAATTAAATAATCATTTTATTATATGCGGCGCGGGCAAAACCGGCTTATCGGTTATTGAAGAATTTTATAAAACAAGAAACCCGTTTGTGATAGTTGAAAAAAAAGAGGAAGCCCTGAATCAGATACCGTATAAAGAGAACCTTCTTTTTGTGACAGGAGATGCCACGCAGGACGAGATACTTGAACTTGCCGGCATAAAAAACGCAAAAGGCCTGATATCGACATTGAACGATGATACGAGCAACCTTTTCGTCGTATTTACCTCGAGAAGCCTTAATGCCAACCTCAGGATTATTTCAAAAGCGGTCGATGAAGACTCTGAAAGAAAGCTTCTTAAAGCAGGCGCCAATGCCACGGTTTCTCCCAACAGGATAGGAGGTATGCGCCTTGCATCCGTCGCTCTCCGGCCTGTTGTTGTCTCATTTCTTGATACTATGCTGAAACAAGCCGATCTGAGCCTGAGAATGGAGAGCGTTACAATCGCTGAAAACTCCTCCCTCATCAGGAAGACCCTGGGAGAAGCGGATATAGCAAAGAAAACAGGTCTTATTGTTGTTGCGGTCGAACAGGCTGAAACTAAAAATTATATATATAATCCCCGCACCGAGCTTGTGCTGAACGCCGGAGATTCGCTGATAATGATGGGAAACATAGAACAGCTGGAAAAACTCAGAAAACTCGTGGAATAAGACCTTAAAGCTTTTTCTTCAGATAATTCCCCGTATAAGATTCCGGATTTGAAGCTAATTCTTCAGGCGTTCCTTCACAGACAATAAAACCGCCTTTGTCGCCGCCTTCAGGGCCGAGATCGATAATATAATCAGCCGTTTTGATGACATCTATGTTGTGTTCTATGACAAGCACCGTGTTGCCCAGCGATACCAGGCGGTGCAAAACATCAAGAAGCATATTTATATCGTCAAAGTGCAGCCCGGTCGTAGGTTCATCCAGGATGTACAATGTACTGCCTGTCGCTTTCTTCGCCAGTTCCGAAGATAACTTGACTCTCTGCGCTTCCCCTCCGGATAGTGTGGTCGCGGGCTGACCGAGATGGATATAACCAAGCCCGACATCTTTCAATGTCTGAAGTTTTTCCCTTATCTTAGGCACATTTTTAAAATGCTCAAGCATTTCGTTAACCGTTGAATCCAGAACTTCCGCGATATTCAAACCTTTATACCTGATATCGAGCGTGTCCCTGTTGTAACGTTTCCCTTTGCAGGTTTCGCATTCTACATAAATATCCGGCAGAAAATGCATTTCGATTTTTAAAATTCCGTCTCCCCTGCAGGATTCGCATCTGCCCCCTTTGACGTTAAAACTGAATCTTCCCGGCATATAGCCTCTTTGCTTTGCCTCAGGTATTTTTGAAAATAAATCTCTTATATGCCCGAAAACACCCGTATATGTAGCGGGATTGGAACGCGGTGTTCTGCCTATAGGCGACTGGTCGATAAGGATTACCTTGTCAACATTCGAAACCCCGTCTATCCGGGAATAAGCGCCGGGTTTTTCCTTGGAACCGTAAATTTTCTGAAACAGCGCCTTCCTCAAGATTTCATCCACAAGGGTGCTTTTCCCCGATCCCGACACACCCGTAACACAGCAGAACCTGCCGAGAGGTATCTTCACATCTATATTTTTAAGATTATTCTCCCTGGCTCCGAAAACCTTCAAAAATTTATTCTTCGGCCCCACAATCCTTCTTTCCCTGAGCAAAATCTCTTTTTCTCCCGAAAGATATGCCGCCGTTATTGAATTTTTATTTTTAAGCAGGCCGTCCAATCCTCCGGCATATACAAGATATCCTCCCTTTTTCCCCGCGCCGGGACCCAGATCTATAATAAAATCACCCGAACTTATAATTTCTTCATCGTGTTCCACCACAATCACGGTATTGCCCATATCTCTCAGGCTTTTTAATGTATTCAGAAGTTTTATGTTATCCTTCTGGTGCAGACCTATACTCGGTTCATCAAGTATGTAGAGAACCCCGACAAGTCCCGATCCGATCTGTGTCGCCAGCCTTATCCTCTGGGCTTCTCCGCCGGAAAGGGTCGCGCTTTTTCTGTCCAGCGTCAGATATCCAAGGCCTACATTTTCCAGGAAAACCAGCCTCATCCTGACTTCTTTAATCAATTCACCCGCAACTTTAAATTTGTTTGCAGAAAAATTTATATTGTTTATGAATTCCAGAGCCTCTGAAACAGACATTCTTGTAAAATCATAAATGGATTTACCTTCTATTTTCACGGCAGCGCTTTCCTGTTTCAGCCTGGAACCTTTACAGAGTTCGCAGTCTTCTTCTCCCATAAATCTCTGCAGGTATTCCTTTACCCCCTCGCTGTCCGTTTCCCTGAACCTTCTTTCAAGGTTCGGGATAACACCTTCAAAAGGTTTACTGAAATGCCTGACCGCGCCCCTTCTCCAGAATGAAAAAGAAATATCTTCTTCGCCGGAGCCGTATAATATTATCTTCTGCTGTTTTCCGGACAGTTCCTTCCACGGCTTATCCATATCAATGGAAAAATGCCTGCATACCCCCCTTAAAATCTTTTTATAATAAATCAGTAATGATTTTCCGCCTCTTTTCCAGGGAGCAATCGCCCACTTTTCAAGCGATTTATCGGGATCAGGCACGACAGACTCTCTCGAAAAACTCAGTTTATGCCCAAGTCCATGACAGGAGGGACAGGCCCCGTAAGGACTGTTAAACGAAAACATCCTGGGGCTTATTTCCCCGTAGCTTATTCCACAGTAAGGACAGCTGTTTTCCTCGCTATAAAAGATATCTTCCGCCTTATTATTCCTGCCGCGCTGTATAATTATCTTGCCTTTGCCGGTCTTAAGAGCCGTTTCGACGGAATCACTTACTCTTTTTGCTATTCCGCTCTTAATTTTAAACCTGTCAACAACGGCGGCTATGCTGTGTTTTTTATTTTTATCAAGCCCTGTGACATCATCAAGCTCATTCATAAAGCCGTCTATTCTGACTCTTGAAAAGCCGTCTCTTTTGAGGAATTCAAAGACCTGCCTGTGTTCGCCTTTCTTGCCTTCAATAACAGGGGCAAGCAGCGCAATATCCAGGCCTTCCGGCAATTCCAGTATGGAATCGGCGATATCCTGAGGCCCCTGCCGGCTTATGGGACGGCCGCATTTATAACAGAACACATCCCCCGCATTGGCGTAAAGAACCCTCAGGTAATCATATATCTCGGTGGATGTGGCGACGGTCGAACGGGGATTGGAAGACGCGCTTCTCTGCTCAATAGATATTGCCGGGGACAAACCTTCTATATAATCAACTTCCGGTTTTTGCATCTGCTCAAGAAACTGCCTCGCATAGGCTGACAGGCTTTCTACATATCTCCTTTGCCCTTCCGCGTAAAGCGTATCAAAAGCAAGCGATGATTTTCCCGAACCGGAAAGGCCCGTAACAATAACCAGCCTGTTCCTCGGTATTTCCAGGCTGATATTCTTCAGGTTGTGCTGCCTGGCATTCCTGATAACAATGTTCTTTTCCATAAATATTTTTAAGATGTGAAGGATGATAAATCAGTATTTTAATGAAAAATTAATATGTTTTTTCCATTTTTCGACAGGTTTGGGGAAATCAGTTCTGTAGTGAGCTCCACGGCTTTCTTTCCTGCGAAGAGCGGCTTTAGCCATCAGTTTTGCGACCATCAGCATATTCTGCAATTCAAACCCGTCCGCATATCTGACCATCGCGGACAGTATATATCTTTCCCAGAAAGTAATGATATTATAAGCTTCCGCAAGACTATGCTCTTCTCTCTCCAGCCCGACACATCTCCACATAACGCTCTGGAGAGACCTTTTTACGTCAGCTACATCAAGCGCACGCAGGATTTTCCTGTCTATCTCATATTTTATCGGCGGGACCCTGAAACCTTTCATCTTTGAATTCTGTCCGGCGGCGATACCCGCCCTATATCCAAAAACCATGGATTCAAGGAGGGAATTACTTGCAAGCCTGTTTGCGCCGTGGACCCCCGAGCATGAAACCTCGCCGCACGCATACAGCCCTTTTACATTTGTTTCACAACCAAGATTTATCCGTACCCCTCCCATCATATAATGGGCGCTCGGCCTGACGGGAATTTTATCGCGGGGAATCTTAAGGCCGTAATCATTACATATCTTTTTTATATTGGGAAATCTTTTCCCGACTTTTGCCGGCGGTATATTCGACAGGTCCAGGGAAACAAAATTTGAATCGGTTTTTTTCATCTGTTCAACTATTGCTCTGCTTACCACATCACGCGGCGCCAGTTCGCAAAGAGGATGGTAATCGGGCATAAACCTGTAGCCGTTTTTATCTACGAGAACGCCTCCTTCCCCTCTCACCGTCTCGGAAATCAGGAAGCGGGGCGCCCCGGCGAGATAAAGTGTTGTGGGATGAAACTGCATAAATTCCATATCCATCAACGCCGTTCCGGCCCTGTAAGCGATAGCCATCCCGTCTGCGGTGGCAACCTCAGGATTAGTGGTTTCCCTGTATACCTGACCCGCTCCTCCGGTGGCCAGAATCGTAGAGGGAGCGATTACCGCGGTTTTTCTGCCGGTTCTTCGGTTAAAGGCAATGACGCCGTAACATCTGTTTTTATGATGCAGCAGGTCAATCGCGTAATGCTCTTCCATTACATCTATTTTCCTGTTATTTTTAACAGCGCGGACAAGAGTCCTTTCTATTTCTGCTCCCGTATTATCTCCGTTGGCATGTATTATTCTGCGCTGTCCATGCGCAGCCTCGCGCGTAAAGAGCAGTTTGCCGTTATGCCTGTCAAAATTAGCTCCCAGGTCTATTAATTCATTTACCCTGTCGACCCCTTCCTTTACAAGGATCTCAACTGATTTCCTGTTGCACAAACCCGCTCCCGCAAAAATAGTATCTTCAAAATGTTTTTCCCATGAATCATCCTTAGAGAGTGAAACGGCCACACCGCCCTGCGCATGCAATGTATTGCTCTCTTCAATTTTTGACTTTGTGACAATAGTGACATTACCGAATGCAGATGCATGCAAAGCCGCTGTCAGACCCGCAGAACCTGAGCCGATGACTATCATGCCGGTTTTTACCGAATTCATTTTTGCCAAATCAAAATTTATAAGATATCTGGGATTCATAAAACAATCCTGATGAATAATTTTATTTTACCGAAAGCATTTTTTGAATCGCACTTAATGCCTTTTTGCCTGTACTTTCAGGCACTTTAACCTCAAACCTCTCATCTTTAAGCGAAGACAGAACTGAATCCAGGGTTATGGATTTCATTTCACGGCAGACCATATTAAAACTCGCGGGAATAAACTCTTTCCCGGGAGCGGCTTTTTTCAAAGGCCATAACATGCCTATCTCAGTCGCGACAATTATAGTTTTTGCGGCTGTTTTTCCGGCATAATCAAGCATCCCTGCCGTACTTAAAACAGCATCCGCAATTTCAAGCACTTCCGCCCTGCATTCGGGATGGGCGATAACTTCCGCGCCCGGGTGGGCATCTTTAACCCTCAGAACTTCTTCCCTTGTCAGACAATCGTGCACATAACAGTACCCGTCCCACAATATCAGTTCCTTATCCACCATGGAAGCTACAAATGACCCGAGGTTCCTGTCCGGGACAAAAATCACTTTCCCGGAAGAAACCGATTTTACGACTTCAACCGCATTTGAAGAAGTGCAGCAAATGTCGCTTTCGGCTTTTACCTCGGCAGGCGAATTTACATATGTTACAACAGGAACACCCGGATGGTTTTTTTTAATATTTCTCAACGCATCCGCCCCAATCATATCCGCCATCGGGCAACCGGCGCTATTTTCCGGCAGATAAACTTTTTTGCCCGGGTTTAATATTGAGGCGGTCTCCGCCATAAATCTTACCCCGCAAAGCACTATTATTTCCGAATCGGTTTCGGAAGCCGCCTGCGCAAGTTCGAGCGAATCGCCGGTGATATCCGCAATTTCCTGCACTTCAGGCCTCTGATAATTATGAGCGAGTATCAGGGCCTTCCTGTCTTTTTTGAGAATTTCTATTTCATTTAAAGTTTTTTTGTATTTCATTTCTTTTTAACAATCCTGTTTTCGCTGTCTACAGCGACAAATGAGGGATGGAAATCCCTCACTTTTTCTTCGGAGACCATACAGAACGCCATTATTATCAATTTATCTCCCTTTTCCCCAAGCCTCGCCGCTGCGCCGTTAAGTATGATTTCGCCCGAACCCCGCTTCCCATTTATAACATATGTCTGAAAACGTTCGCCGTTATTCAGGTTGGCGACTTTTACAACTTCATACGGAGCCAGATTTGCCGCCTCCGCCAGTTCTTCGTCTATAGTAATACTCCCTTCATAATTCAGCGATTTATCCGTAACAGTCACCCTGTGTATTTTAGATTTGCACATCATTCTTAACATTTTAATTTTTCCCCTTTCTTATTTCCTTTTTCCCGGCGTTTTGACAATGATATTATCTATAAGCCTTGCCCCGCCAAGCTTAACAGCTATGGCAATCAAGGCGCCGGATTCCACACGTTTTAAGGCTTTCATACTGACCGGACAGACTATCTCTATATAATCGATTTTCCCTCCTGTAGCGGAATTGACAGCCTTCGCTATGCGCTTCTTGATTTTAAGGGCGTTTCTTTCTCCTCCCATAATAATTTTTTCCGCCATTTTCAGCGATTCGTATATGGCGGGAGCCTTTCGCCTTTCATCCGCGGAAAGATAGCTGTTTCTTGAACTCATTGCGAGACCGTCTTTTTCCCTGACTATCGGCATAACCTTAACCTTTACGGAAATATTCAAATCTTCGGTCATCTTCTTTATTACGAGCGCCTGCTGCGCGTCTTTTTGACCGAAATATGCTGTGTCGGGCTGAATTATGTTAAATAACTTTAATACGACTGTTGTAACCCCCTTGAAATGGCCCGGCCTGTCTTTTCCGCACAAAGGCAAGCTCAAATCAGTTTCTTCGACAAAAGTCGAAAACCGGAGCGGGTAAATCTCTCCGGCGGAAGGGAAAAACAGGATATTAACTTTTTCGTTTTTACATATTTTTTTATCGTTTTCAAAACTCCGCGGATAAGAAGAAAAATCTTCGCCCGGCAAAAACTGTATCGGATTAACAAAAATACTGGCTACCACTATGTCGTTTTCGAGGCGTGCTTTCTTAATAAGGCTTATATGTCCTTTATGAAGAAAACCCATCGTAGGGACAAAACCTATGGTTTTGTTTTTTTTCTTCCAGGCAAGAACCTCTTTTCTCATCTTATCTATTTTTTTAACTACAATCACATTAATTCCTTACTATAAAATATTTTAATTATTAAAATTTCAATATTATTTTTTATTTTTCCTGTTTAAGTGTTAACTATTTAATACGAATGTTCCTTATCGGGAAACTCGCCTTTGCGCACTTCATCCGCATACTTCTTTACGGCATTTTTTATCACGCCGCCGGCATCGGCGTAAACCTTCACAAATTTTGCTTTTTTCTTTTCATACAACCCCGTTAAATCACTGAAAACCATTATCTGCCCGTCACAAAAAGGACCGGCCCCTATTCCAATAACGGGGACATCAACCGAATCCGACAGCAATTTACCTACCTCAGCCGGGACGCACTCCAGCACAATCGAAAAGGCACCCGCATCCTGTAAAGATTTTGCGTCTTTCAGCAAAAGCCCTATTTTCTCAGGTGTTTTCGCCTGGACTTTATACCCTCCGAGGACAAGTACATCCTGAGGGGTCAGGCCAATATGGCCCATTACGGGGACACCTCTCTCGACAAGCAGTTTTACTACAGAAGAAACCTCTGTCCCGCCTTCGATTTTTACGGCTTGCGCGCCGGCTTCTTTTATGAAACGCCCCGCGTTATAAATCGTCGATTCGGTCGAAACATTAAACGACATGAAAGGCATATCCGCTACAATAAGAGAATTAAGTCCGGCCCTTACGACAGCCTTTGTATGATGCAGCATCTCATCCACCGTCACAGGCAAAGTATTATCATAACCGAGAGCCACCATGGACAGGGAATCGCCCACCAGCACAACATCCGGAGCCGCATCCCTGCAAAGCGAGGCAGTTGCCCAATCGTATGCCGTAACCGCAACAATTTTTTTACCGGAAACCTTTAACTTTTTGATATCTTCCGCATTCATTTTTTCACACTACGCGATTTTTTCCGCGGATTGTCCCGAATCTTTAAGTTTTCTTATGTAATATTTAACGGTTTTCTTATAAACCGGGTGCTTCAGACGGCCGTTAATTTCACACAGGGGAAGCAGCACAAACAGCCTTTTATGAAAGGAAGGATGAGGGATCTCAAGCGATTTTCTTTTCATGCTTTTCTCTCCGTACAGTATTATGTCCATATCAATAATCCTGTCGCCTCTTTTTGACGGCCTTCTTCCCATCTTTTTTTCTATTTTCTTCATCTTTTTTAAAAGAGCAAGCGGTTTAAGAACAGTCTTAACTTTTATAACAGAATTTAAAAAAAACTTTTTTGAAATAATACAGACTGGACTGGTCTCATACAACGACGACTGTGAAATAATTCTGATCTTATTGTCTGATTGTAAAAACTTTATGCCTTGTTCGATATTTAACTTTTTTTCCCCCAGATTAGAACCCAGGCCGATATAGACTTCAACTTCTTTTTTCATGCAGCTTTCTGATTCTTTCAAGCGCTTCCATGATCCTGCCTTTATCCCTTGTAAGCGCAAACCGGACATATCCCTCCCCATCTTCGCCAAAGCCGTTCCCGGGAGTGCATACTATATTGCATTCCTTAAGCAGTACCATAGTCAGTTCGGAAGAAGTATATCCCGGAGGGACTTTGAGCCATATATAAAAAGTAGCATCCGGTTTTTCCGCTTTCCAGCCTAAATTATTCAACCCTTCAACGAATATATCTCTTCTTTCCTGGTAAATCTTGTTAAACCGCCTTGTATCCGATTCTCCTCTCTCAAGAGCTTCTGCACCGGCTAACTGGATTGCCTGAAATATGCCTGAATCGATATTGCTTTTTATTTTTCCGAGGCCTTTTATGATATCCGGGTTTCCAACAGCAAAACCGATGCGCCAGCCGGTCATGCAGAAAGTCTTGGACAAAGAGTGGAATTCTATCCCGACATCTTTCGCCCCGTCAGCCTGAAGAAAACTGGGCTGTTTTTTTCCGTCAAAAAATATCTCTGTATAGGCGGCATCATGGCACACTATAATGTTGTTCTTTTTTGCGAACTCAACCGTATTCTCAAAAAAACTTATATCACACGTTGCCGATGTGGGATTATTGGGATAATTCAGGAACATAAGTTTCGCTTTTTTTAATTCCTGCGCATCAATATCATGGTAACCGGGTAAAAAAGAATTTTTCTCCAGTAAAGGCATAAAATACGGGTCGCCACCCGCAAAAACGGTGGAGGAAAAATATACCGGATAACCCGGCTCAGGTATAAGAACGACATCTCCCGGATCCACAAAAGCAAGAGGCAGATGTGCTATCCCCTCTTTAGAACCTATCAACGGAAGTATTTCATCCTGCGGATCGAGGTCGATATTAAATCTTTTTTTATACCATAACGCTATGGCTTTTCTAAATTCCGGCATGCCGGCGTCAAGGGCATAGCTGTGGTTTTTCGGATCCTGCGCGGCCTTATACAGCCTTTCAATTATGTGCGTCGGTGTGGGTATATCCGGATCCCCCACTCCCAGGTCTATGATATCTTTCCCGTCCTGGAGCAGTTTTCTTTTAATTTTATCTATTTCCGCAAACAAATACGGGGGCAGTTTTTTTAATTTCTCGGAATATCCAGATTTAAAAGCCATTTTAATCTCCTTATAACAATCCCGGCTTCGAACCGTTTTACCTATTTCCCGAAAAGGACATCTTTCATAGTGTAAAAACCCGAAGGCCTGCCTTTCAGCCATATCGCCGCCCTCACCGCGCCCAGGGCAAATGTATCGCGTGTATGGGCAGTATGCTTAATTTCTATTTTCTCTCCCGAGCCGCAATATATAACTGTGTGTTCTCCGACAACATCTCCTGACCTTACGGCATGAATACCTATCTCGTCCTTCTTCTTCTCCCCGCAAATACCCTCCCTGCCGTAAATAAATTTTATATTCCTTCCCTTGGCGGCAAGGGCTTTTTTTATTGCTTCGGCAAATGACAGAGCGGTGCCCGACGGGGAATCCTTTTTCATTTTATGATGGCTCTCTATAATTTCTATATCGTACTCTTCGCCAAGCATTAAAGCAATATCTCCCGCAATCTGCAGCAACAGATTCACACCGGCGCTCATATTGGATGAAACCAGAACCGGTATGGTCTTGGCGCAAATCCGGATTTTATCTTTATCCTCTTCCGTTAACCCTGTGGTACCCACTACAACAGGCACTTTTTTGTCTGACGCCGCCCGAACATTTGAAACAACGGAATCCTTTGATGAAAAATCTATAAGGACATCGGCATTTTCGAGCGCATTTTCAAGGGAATCGGAAATAACAACACCGCTTTTGGGATTACCGGTTATATCCCCGGCATCCAGACCGACGCTTTGATGGGCTTTCGCCTCACACGCGCCGGCCAGTTTCACCCCGTCCATGGAAAGGACAAGAGAGATTATCCTTTTTCCCATTCTTCCGGAAGCGCCGCATACAACAATTTTAAGCATCTTTCTTCCCCTTCATTTTTATTACAGTAAACCGTATTGTTCAAGCTGTCTTTTAATCAGCGATCTTGATTTTTCAGTCGGGCTGACAAGAGGCAGCCTGAATTCCTCTTCAATCATTCCTTTCATCGCCATAGCTGTCTTGATAGGAATAGGGTTGGTTTCAATAAACATAACTTTACACAAATCAAAAAGTTTATAGTGTAGTTCCCTTGCGCTTTCAATATCTCCGTCTTCCATCGCAGATGTAAGTTCTTTCATATCAGCCGGCACAATATTGGCTATCACAGAAATTACGCCGCTACCGCCGATTGCCATTATGGGCATTGTCATCGAATCATCGCCCGACAACACGGTTATACCGCAAAGTGACATAATCTTGGATATCTGGTCCATCTGCCCGCTGGCTTCTTTAATCGCAACGATATTACTTAATTCCGACAACCTGGCAACTGTTTCGGGCTCTATGGATACGCCCGTCCTGCCCGGGACATTATAAACTACTATGGGTATAGGGACTTCGGTCGCAATTGCCTTATAATGATAATATAAACCTTCCTGCGTGGGTTTATTATAATAAGGTGTTATTACCAGCGCCGCATCGGCCCCGGCATTATAAGCATGCTTCGTATATTCTATGGCTTCTTTCGTGTTGTTTGATCCAGTGCCGGCTATAACAGGAATCTTTTTCGCCGTCTCGCTTATAACTGTCTCTATCACCTTTTTATGCTCTTCGGGTGTAAGAGTGGCTGATTCTCCCGTAGTACCGCAGGGCACTATCCCCGATGTGCCGTTTGCAATATGCATCTGTACAAGTTCCCTTAAAGATTCTTCATGCAGCCGGCCGTTTTTAAATGGAGTCACTATAGCGACAAAAGAGCCTTTAAACATTTTTACCCCCTGGAATATTTAATTTAATCATATCTTTAAACTGATTTTCAGAAACCATATTCAGCAACATATATTAGCTTTGCGGGTCCGGACATGTAAACATTTTTGTAGGATCCGTCCCCGATTTTAAAATCGACAATAATACTGTCACCGCTTTTTGTAACCACTTTTACGGGCGCTTTCACATTTTTTTGCCTGTGTGAAATTATCGCGGAAGCTACGACACCCGTACCGCAGGCAAGGGTCTCTGCCTCAACCCCGCGCTCGTAAGTTCTGACTTTTACCAAGTTGTCAGAGTTTATTTCAACGAAATTCACGTTTGTCCCGGAAGGCTTAAACTCAGCCGCGTTTCTGATCTTCCTGCCGAGCCCCTCAACATCAACCTGCTCTACTTTTTCCACAAACAATACCGCGTGGGGGACACCCGTATTTATAAAATCAAGCTTTACCTGTTTATCCGGAAACAAAATGCAAACATCCGCCTTCAAATCACGCGGGTCGCTCATTTTGATTTTTATCATATCACCTTCAACAGAAGCAGACAGCATCCCCGCCATAGTCTCTACTGTCATTTTTCTACCCGCAATCTTATTGTCATAGGCGAATTTTGCTATGCACCTGGCCCCGTTACCGCACATTTCGGCTTCACCCCCGTCGGGGTTAAATATCCTCATTTTAAAATCCGCTTTTCCGGAATTCTGAAGCAGTATGACACCGTCCGCGCCTATGGATTTCCTGCGGACGCACATTTCAGCCGCAAGAGAATTCTCCGGAACAGGAAATATTTTTTCCCTGTCATCGATAACTATAAAATCATTTCCCGCGCCTTCCATCTTGGAAAACCTTATCCGCATAAAATAAAAACCCCTCGTATCTAAACATTCGGATTATCAAAACGTATCAGGTCAAGATATTCTTCTCTCTTCCTGATCATCACATCTTCGTTCCCATCCACCAGGATTTCCGCCGCTCTGGGCCTGGAATTATAATTACTGCTCATAACAAAACCATATGCCCCGGCGCTAAAGACACAAAGATAATCATCCTGCGAAATACGCCCTATTTTTCTGTCTTTCGCGATAAAATCGCCTGATTCACAAACAGGTCCGACCACATCGCAAAGAACGCTGCCGTTATCATGCCTGGTTACAGGTTCTATCCTGTGGTATGAGCCGTAAAGGCTGGGCCTTATAAGGTCATTCATCCCCGCATCAACAATAATAAAATTTTTCGCTCCCGATTTTTTCAGGTATTGAACCTGTGTAAGCAGGACGCCGCTGTTACCGGTAATATACCTTCCGGGTTCAATTATCAATTTTACGCCCAGAGATTTTATCTCTTTTATAATAGCTTCGGCAAAAGCCGGAACATCAAAAGGCTTTTCATCCTCATATACTATGCCCATCCCCCCCCCGATATCCAGATAGCTGAGCGGGGCAATATCTTTTGCCACTTTCTCGGCCAGTCGTGTTATTTTCCTGACAGCATCTATATACGGTTCTATCTCGGTTATCTGGGAACCGATATGCATCTGAATACCTTTAACCGCCAGGTTCTTAAGACCGGACGCCTTTTTATACAAGTCATAACCTCTCTCTATATCAACCCCGAATTTATTTTCGCTTTTTCCCGTTGTTATATACTTATGGGTTTTAGGATCGACATCGGGATTGATTCTTACGGCGACATTGGCCTCAACCCCCAAATCTCCGGCAATTGCGTTAATTCTTTCCGCTTCCTGCTCCGATTCAACATTAAACATCAGTATGTTCTGTTCTAGGGCATATTCTATCTCATCACATGTTTTACCGACACCGGCAAAAACGACTTTCGACATATCCGCATTAATTTCTTCAACCCTGAACAATTCACCGCCGGACACGATATCGAAACCGCTGCCTTTTTCTTTCAAAACCCTGAGAATCCCGAGATTAGAGCAGGATTTAACCGAGAAACATATCAAATGGTCGATTTTTTTAAACGCATCCGATAACCGGTCAAAACCGTCACAAACAGCTTTTTTGCTGTACACATACAAAGGGGTCCCGTATTTTTCTATAAGATCTTTCGCCCTGATATCTTCACAGAATAATTCGCCGTTACGATATTCAAAATCATTCATTTCCGCTTATCTCCATCACCAAACTCAGTATCCTTCTCCTTAAATCTTCATCTGTGTGAGCCTGAATAAAAAGTTCAATATTGTTTTTCAGGTTTTCAGCCGGAGCGTAATTAAAAGCGCTGTCTTCGGCATCAAGACTCTTGAGAATATCATTTTTCTGCAAATCTTTCATCGCCCTGTAAACAATAAGTTTATCGGCCCCGATTTTCCTGGCCACTTCACCGGGCGCTTCGATCGAACTCCTGTTCCGGTAAAAATGAACAAAAACTTCCAGGTGGACAAGAGACTTAATAACATGTCTTATAAACCAAACGACATGTTCATCAAGCCTGTATTTCTCGGCCAGGCTTTTTTCCGTAACATTCTGACGACGGAAAAATATCATAGGTTTTATCTGCTTTTTTTAAGCCATTTCCCGATTTCTTTTTTAACTCTGACAGGTGCTGTGCCTCCTTGAGATTTTTTGTTCGCCACAGAGTTTTCTATATCCAAAACCGCCAGTGAATCAGATCCAAACTTATCCGAGAAACCGCGCAGTTCTTCAAGTGTAATCTCCCGAGGGTTCATTGTCGCTATCTCAGATAACATCATTTTACCTATAATATGATGCGCATCCCTGAAAGGCACTCCTTTGCTGACAAGGTATTCAGCCAGGTCCGTCGCTAAAAACCCGAGGTTTGATCCAAGCACTTCATTTAATACCCTGTTATTCAATGTAATTCCACGTATTAAATCAGCCATAATTTCCAGACAGGATGACACAGCGTCAATCGAGTCAAATAACGGCTTCTTATCCTCCTGCATGTCCCTGTTATAGGTCATAGGCAAACCTTTCATTGTCACAAGAATTGATACAAGATTGCCTACCATGCTTCCGGTCTTACCCCTCACAATTTCTGCGACATCAGGATTTTTTTTGTGGGGCATCATACTCGAACCGGTGCAGAAATCCTCCGGCAGATTGACAACATTCACGGCTGACGAGGAATAAAAAACCAGGTCTTCGCAGAGCCTGCTGAGATGTATGCCTGTCACCGATATGATCGAAAGCATTTCAATAATATAATCCCTGTCCGCGACCGCATCCATACTGTTCCGGCTTATTTTTGAAAATCCAAGTTTTTTAGCGACATAACCCCTGTCAATCGGCAGGCTTGTGCCCGCCAGCGCGCACGAACCGAGAGGCATCTCATCCAAACGGTTAAAAAGACCTTTCAACCTTTCCTTATCCCTCTCAAGCATATATATAAAGGACAGCATGTAATGGCCGAAAGTCACGGGCATAGCCAGCTGCATATGTGTCATCCCGGGAAAAACCGTATCCGAATAAGCATAAGCTTTTTCCGCTATTGTCCCCTGAAAGGCCTCAATAAGCGCGGTTATTTGCTTTGCGGCATCTTTTAAATACATTTTTACATCCAGCGCGACCTGATCGTTCCTGCTCCTCGCCGTATGCAGTTTTTTGGCGGCTTCACCTATTTTTTCGGTCAACGACCTTTCTATGGCCATATGTATATCTTCATCGGAAACGGAGAATTTAAAATCGCATTTTTCAATATCTTCCCCGACTTTCTTCAGCCCGCCGATTATTTTAATGCTGTCTTTCCGGGAAATTATACCGGTTTTAGCAAGCATTTCGGCATGAGCGATACTGCCCTTAATATCATACTTATACAACCTGATATCCACAGAGAGAGATTCGGTAAAACGCTCTACCCCGGAATTTGTGGGTTTGGAAAACCTTCCGCCCCACAATTTTTTCTTATTTTTTTCCATATTTTTTACCATCCAGAATTTTCTTAATCCTCATCCTTAATCCGTTAATTTTTATAAAACCGCCGGCGTCTTTCTGATCGTATACGCTGTCTTTCTCAAAAGTGGCAAAATCTTCGCTGTAAAGGGAAAATGCGGATTTCCTGCCGGTAACAATGCAATTTCCCTTATATAATTTCAGTCTGACTGTCCCGGATACTTTTTCCTGTGTTTCATTAACCGTATTCCTTAATATATTCATCTCGGGAGAAAACCAATAACCATTATACACAAGTTCGGCATATTTAAGGGCAAGAGAGTTTTTAAGATGCTGAACTTCCCTGTCAAGAGTTATTGATTCCATAGCAATATGAGCTTCCCTCAGTATAGTCCCTCCCGGAGTTTCGTAGACTCCCCTTGATTTCATTCCGACATACCTGTTTTCAACCATATCCACCCTTCCTATGCCGTTGGCTCCGCCGGCCTCATTCATATACTGCAGCAGGGCGGCAGGGCTCATTTTCCTGTCGTTGACAGATACAGGAATCCCTTTTTCAAAACCGACCTCGATATAAACCGGCTTATCAG
Source organism: bacterium (assembly GCA_023228325.1). Lineage (NCBI taxonomy): Bacteria > bacterium. Next base: position 1,328,794 of record JALOBK010000001.1, on the reverse strand, counting down.
GCGCTTTTTCGGGACTGCAGCTCATAACAAACATATCTTCCGGCGGCTCCATCCAGGGATCTTCCAGTATCCCTCCTTCAAAACTGATGTGAAGAAGGTTCCTGTCGGAACTATAAGGGTTTTGCTTTGATACCGGAATCGGTATTTTTTTCTCCCTGGCGTAATTTATCAAATCCGTCCTTGACTTGAAATCCCATTCCCTCCACGGAGCAATCACCTTCAGCCCGGGCGCAAGAGCCGCATATGTAAGTTCAAACCTTACCTGGTCATTACCTTTACCCGTAGCGCCGTGAGATACCGCCGTTGCATTTTCCTTCAGAGCAATTTCAACCTGCTTCCCGGCTATCAGGGGCCTGGCTATTGATGTCCCCAGCAAATATTTATCCTCATAAACAGCGTTAGCCTTCAGCATTTCAAAAACATAATCGCGGGCAAACTCCTCCCTCAGGTCTTCTACATAAACCTTTGAAGCCCCCGTGTCTTTTGCCTTTTTTTCAATCCTGTCCAGTTCTTTTCCCTGCCCCAGGTCCGCGGCAAAAGCAATAACATCATATCCTTTTTCTTCCTTTAGCCACTTTAATATCACCGAAGTGTCTAATCCCCCGGAATACGCAAGAACAACTTTCTCCATAAAATACTCCCGTCCCTAAGTTAAGACACATTTTTAAAAACTTCATCAACTATATTAATCGCCATATCAATTTCCGATTTTTTAACTGTCATTGACGGCACAAACCTTAGCACATTACCCGATGTACAATTTATTATGAGATTCTTTTTAAGGCATTCATTGAATATTCCGCCGCCTTCAATATTCAATTCCATACCCAACATTAATCCTACACCTCTCACTTCTTTGATGAAAGGATATTTGGATTTAAGGCCTTCAAGTTTTTTCCTCAGATAACCGCCTTTTTTGACAGCCTTATCAAGAAAACCATTTTCCCCTATAACCTCAAAAACCGCCAGCGCCGCAGCGCAGGCAAGCGGGTTGCCGCCGAAGGTAGACGCATGGTTCCCGGGTTCAAGGACATCGCATACTTTTTCGCCGGCGACAGCAGCTCCTATGGGAATCCCTCCCCCCAGCGTTTTAGCCAAAGTCATAACATCCGGCTCAACATCATAATGCTGGTAAGCAAACATCCTGCCTGTCCTGCCCATGCCGGTCTGTATCTCGTCAAGTATCAAAAGCATATCATTTTTATCGCATAAGTCTCTGATATACGCGAGATAGTCTTTATCCGAAACGTTAATTCCTCCTTCACCCTGGATAGGCTCAAGCATAACGGCAACCGTTTTATCCGTAACAGCCTTTGCCAGTTCATCCTTACTGCCAAATCCCACATATTTAAAGCCCGGGACGAGCGGTTCAAAACCCTTGTGGTATTTTTCCTGCCCCGTAGCTGTCACAGCCGCAAGAGTCCTGCCGTGAAATGATTTTTTCATCGTTATTATTTCATATCTTCCCGTTTGACTCCCGTATTTCCTCGCAATTTTAAAAGCTGTTTCATTGGCTTCGGCGCCGCTATTACAGAAGAAACACTTCCCCTTAAAAGAATTTTCTATTATCTTTTTGGCAAGCAGCGGCTGATGTTCCATCATAAAATTATTGGGCATATGGATAAGAGTGGACGCCTGTTTCTTTATGGCTCCGGCCACTTCCGTGTTACAATGTCCCAGCCCGCTGACAGCCCAACCCGGAAAAAAATCCAGATATTTCCGGCCGTTTATATCCCAAACCCATGAGCCTTTGCCTTTAACGATAACTATGGGATTCCACATATATGTTTTCATAACATATGTGTTGTAAAACTTAATAATATCCTCAGCTGAATTCTGCATCCGTCACCTCATACGATAATTTCAGTTCCTATTCCCTTGTCAGTAAAAATTTCGAGCAAAAGAGAATGCTGGATTTTAACATCTATTATGTGTGTTTTATGAACCCCCGATTTTACTGCATGAATACAGGAATCCACCTTGGGCAGCATCCCGCCCGTTATAATTTTGCTCATCTTCAATTTTTCGATCTCCCGCACATTAATGGAAGGGACCAGATATGCCTCGTCATTACCCCTGTTAACCATTACGCCTTTCACATTGGTCAAAAACACAAGTTTTTCCGCCTTAAGAGCGGCTGCAATCTCTGCCGCGGCATGGTCGGCATTTATGTTGAAAACTTCCCCCTTTTTCCCGTAGCCGAGAGGCGCGATAACAGGGATCATGCCTTCATCGCAGATTTTCCTGATCTTCGCGGGATTTACCTTTTTCACTTCACCCACATAACCGAGGTCTATTCCCTTCCCGGGATTTTCAGGGTCCAAAAACCTCTTTTTCGCGGCGTTTATTATCCTGTCCCTGTTTCCTGAGACCGGTTTTGCCCTGCCTCCGAATTTTTTTACTAAAATAACCAATTCTTTATTCACCGATTCAAATAATGTTTTCTCGACAATCCTGATGGTCTCAAGATCCGTAACCCTGAGCCCGCCGGAAAATACCGGCTCTTTACCTGCTTTTTTCATTTCCTTCGATATAGCGCTGCCGCCTCCATGCACCAGGACAGGCTTCATCCCGACAAGCTCCATAAAAACAATGTCCCTCAACACATTATTGTTTATAGCCTTATCGGACATGGCGTTTCCGCCGAATTTTATGACAACAACCTTATCCCTGAAGCGTTGTATATACGGCATCGCTTCTATAAGAACAGCTGCTTTTGAAATAGCCTTTTCCAAAAAATCTCCTAAATATTAATTTCTATGTACCTTCTGCCGATATCACATGTCAGGATTTCTTCCTGATAACATCCCAGCGAAAGATCTATAAAAATATCTACTTCCCTTTGCTTCATATAGGTCTTCAGAAGGTGCTCGGAATCTTCCACTGCAATTCCTTCCTTTACAGCCTGGATATCTCCGAATCTAACACTTATTTTATCGGCGGATATCGCCGCTCCTGAATAACCCAGCGCGTCCATGAGCCTCCCCCAGTTCGGATTCTGCCCGTACAGAGCGACCTTGAACAACAGGGAATTTGACACAGCCCTGGCCGCAAGCGATGCGTCTTTCCTGGTTTTTGCCCCTGTTACTTTAACCTTAACAAATTTTGTAGCCCCTTCCCCGTCTCTTACTATCATTTCCGCAAGCGCAAGGCATATACTGTTAAAAGCCGCCCTGAACGTTTTCTCATCGGCGGAATTCGGCTTAACTTCAACTTCCGAAAGGCCGTTAGCCATCGCGATTACAGAATCGTTGGTGCTCATATCGCCGTCTATATTGATCCTGTTGAAGGACATTTCAACGGCATCAGCCAAAATCTTTTTCATCTGGACGGCAGTTATTTTTGCGTCGGTGGTAATAAAAGCAAGCATTGTAGCCATATTCGGATTTATCATACCGGCGCCTTTTGCCATAGCCCCGATCCTTACCTTCCCGCCGTTCAAAGTTACTTCATAAGCCAATTGTTTTTCCCTTGTATCAGTAGTCATTATAGCTTCAGCCGCATAATGCCCGCCCTCAGAGGATATTCTCTTGGAAAGGTATTTTAACCCTCTCTTTATTGTTTCAACGGGAAGAGGGACCCCTATTTTACCCGTAGAGCACATCGCGACCATATTTTTTTTCAAACCGAGAATATCAGCAACTTCTTCAGTTATTGCATCGGCGTTTTTATATCCCTGCTGACCCGTACAGGCATTGGCGACGCCGCTGTTTATTACAACAGCCCTCAGCCTGCCGTTCCTGAGGCGCAGCCTGGATAACAATACGGGAGCGGCCGGAAGAACATTTGTTGTGAATAAACCTTTCGCAACAGTATCTTCCGCGTCGGAATATATTATAGCCAGATCTTTCTTCCCGCTTCTTTTAATGCCGCAATGGCCGCCTGTGGCTTTAAACCCTTTGGGAGTGGTTATGCTTCCCTGAGGTATATTTCTGATAAAAGATTCATTCATCAAATTAATCCTTCTTTCTGGTCAAAGCCATATATAATATTCATATTCTGGACAGCCTGACCGGCTGCCCCTTTAAGCAGGTTGTCTACCGTGGATACGACTATCAGTTTCCCCGATTCAGAGTCGTAACCAAACCCGATGTCACAGAAATTATTCGCGCTGATATCCTTTGTATGGGGAAGTTTATGGGCCGGATACACCCTTACAAAAGGGCTCTTCCCGTAAAAATCGGCATATATGCCGATTATCTCTTCTAATTTTATTCCTTTCTTAATGTCCGCATATATGGTGCTTAAAATTCCGCGTGATGAAGGAACGACATGAGGCGTAAAAAGAACACTGGTTTTTCTGCCCGAAATCCTGGCCAATTCCTGGATCATTTCGGGGGTATGCTGATGCTGTCCGATTTTATAAGCCCAAACGCTCCCGTCACATTCCGGAAAATGAAAACTGAGGCTGGCTTTCCTGCCCGCTCCCATAATGCCCGTTTTGGAATCAACTATGAAATTATCTGAACTGTTGATATTGTTTTTCAGCAGCGGAGCCAGGCCCAGGATCACGCTTGTCGGATAACAGCCGGGGTTGGCAATAAGATTCGCGGACCTGATATCATTTTCATACAATTCCGGCAATCCATAAACCGCTTTTTGAACATTATCTTCATCCACATGCTTACAGCCGTACCATTTTTCATAATCACCGGCATTTTTAAGCCTGTAATCCGCGCTAAGATCTATAACCTTTTTGCCCCGTTTCAGGAAAAAAGACGCGAACTTCATGCTCACCGTATGGGGAAGCGCCAGGAAAACAACATCCGCATCAGCGGCGGCTATCTCCTTTTCAAAAGGATAGCATTTAATATGGGTAACATGTTTTAATTCGGGAAATTCATCATCAATAAACACTTCCTGTTCTATTTTGGCCGTCAAAGACACGATTTTCGCGCTCTTATGCCTTGTAAGAATTTTTACTATCTCTTCCCCTGTATATCCCGTAGCCCCTACTATTGAAGCCTTAACCATATCTGTCTCCTTTAAAATACCTTACGCGTTTAAAATGTATTCGATTATATTTTACTGCAACAAAAGTGTCAAACGTTTCTAATGTAAAGTTTTATAAACAATGGATAAAAAAAAAGGGCAGAGGTAAGTCCTCTGCCCTGATAAACGCATAATATTAACGTTTCGAGAACTGGAACCTCTTTCTGGCGCCGGCCCGGCCATATTTTTTTCTTTCTTTTTTCCGGTCGTCTCTTGTAAGATGCCCTTCTTCTTTAAGGCGCCCTCTGATACTGAGATCCGCCCTGACAAGAGCCCTGGCTATGCCGTGTCTGATAGCCCCGGCCTGACCCGCAACTCCGCCGCCCTTAACTCTGATTATTACATCATACTTGCCCATATTATTTGTATCCAATAACGGCCTTTCAACAAGCCTGATTAAATTTTCCATATTAAAGTATGTTTTTAAAGGTTTATCATTCACTTCAATTTTCCCCTTTCCCAGCATCATACGAACCTGGGCAACAGAGGTTTTCCGCCTTCCGATAGCTCTATATTCTTCAATCATCGCCTATTTAACTCCTAAATTCAGATTTTCCGGCTGCTGAGCCGCATGAGGATGTTCACAACCGGCATACACCTTAAGCTTTTTTATAATGGCGCTGCTCAGTTTGTTCTTCGGCAGCATGCCTTTAACCGCATGAAAAATGACCATTTCCGGCTTCTTTTCCATAACTTTCTTAATCGGCACAATTTTCTGCCCGCCCTGATATTCGCTTTTCGAAATATAAACTTTCTGTTCTTTTTTTCTGCCGGTCAGCTTAACTTTTTCAGCGTTGATGACCACAACAAAATCTCCGGTATCGGCGTGCGGCTCAAAAGTAGGTTTATTCTTTCCCCTCAAAATATCGGCTACCCTGGTGGCCATCCTTCCCAGGATCTGCCCTTCCGCATTTACCAGATACCATTTCCGGCTTTTTTCTTTGCTTTTCTTTTTCATATTATCCTGTTCCGTAACAATTCCCTCAACATATCTAAAAAACAGACGCATAATTTAACATACGTCTAATACCATGTCAACACTAAATTTTATCAGTTTTCAGGTTGCCCGCGGGGCGGTTTTTATTCACGATTTTTTCCGCTTCGCATAACCCGGGCTGCCGTGATTCCTGCTGATAATTTCCTGTTCAGCCAGATTATCTTCCGAACCGGTAATGGCTATGCTTGTCCTGTAAGCGCCGTTAAAAATATTGAATATCATTCCTGCTATCACGGAATGTTCGCCGCTTTCCACAACGGCAGGAGGCACTTCCGTAAATGTTCCGATAAACAAACAGCCATAAAAAACAATCCCAATCATTAATGTCCTTTTTAAACATCCGACTACCGCGCCTCCGTACTTCTCAAAGTTATCGACAAACCTCATCTGCAGAACCGAATGAAAGAATTTTTGGACTAAAACGCTGGCAAAAATTATTAAGGCGCATATAATCCCGAAAGCGATAAAGCCTGAAAACCTTTCTCCTATGGGTATTAGATTCTCTATCTTTGCGCCGACATCCTTATAAAAATGCAACGCTAAAATACCGGCTGAAACAAAACCGATAAGCGAAATAATCCCCGCGGAAAAACCTCTCTGCATGCCCTTTCTCGCGCCATGTAAAATTATTATAAGTAAAATTATATCAAGCCAGTTAAAAAACATAATATTCACCCCGTACCAAATATGAATTTTTGAACTTTTTTTCCGGAAAGAAGCGGAAGAATAATTTTAATTTCGACGGATACTAACACCTTGCTCTTTCGGTGTCAAGAAATTACGGGTAAAATATTATTTATCGACGTGAAAAAAGGCTATATCAGGGAATCATGGTTTGAGCACATAATACACTTTATTCTCAAATCTTTTTTCTTCCACCTTCCTTAATTTTACAAGTTCTTCAAGTATCTTTGCCGCGGCAAATTTTGTCGCGCCGAACGAGTTCATAATCTCTTCAAGCGTCGCAGGATGGCTTTCCAGAAGGCCAAGGAGATTTTCCGCGTTCAATCTGCCTTTTTCAAATTGGGGGACCTCCGGTAAATTGCCTATGACATCCGCCCTATCCCCCAACTGATCCGCTATCTTTATAAGCGTATACCTGTCGACAGGCAGTATATTTTTTTCGGACGGCGGCCTGATAACGGTATTCAAATGAACCTTATCCGGCTTAATCTTTTTTATAACCTCTGAAAATTTTGCGATTTCGGAGCTGTTGTCATTTATGCCTTTGACAAACATTATTTCAAGCCATATCCGGCCCATAAACTCTTTCCTGAACTCAATAAGCCCGCTGATAATCTTTTCCACATCCGCCCCTTTAAACGGCCTGTTTATCTTTTGAAATATCTCCGGGGAAACAGCATCCAGGGAAGGCATAACCAGGTCCGCGCCGAGCAGGTCCCGTCTCACTTCGCCTGAACTTATTAATGAACCGTTGGTAATCACACAGATTTTTTTTGAAGCTGATTTTTTTATTTCCTGTATTATATACCCCAAAGACGCATTCAAAGTCGGCTCTCCCGAACCGGAAAAAGTTATCCAGTCATATTGGATATTTTCACTGTTGAATTCGTAAAACTCATCTATAACCTCTTCAGGGGAAACATAATCCTTTCTCTCTGTCACACAGCTTGCGGTAGACGACAACTGGCAATAAACACAATTGAAGGAACACGTTTTCAAAGGGATAAGGTCAACACCGAGCGATAATCCCAACCTGCGTGATATAACAGGACCGTACAAATATTTCATTTTCCACCTTTATACTTGAAGATTATATCCCCGACTTTCACATTTAAATGTTTTGCAACCACCTTGCATTTTGCTTTAAGCATAAAGAACACATCCTTGCCTTTCATATCTTCCAATGCCTCATAATTACCCTGTCCTTTGCTTATGACCATATCGCTTTCCTTCATTGTCTGCAGAAATTCGGCGCTGCACAGGCTTAGCACCGTGCCGGGCGCGCAGGAGCCGCTTTCAACAACGCGGGTAGTCCCGTCAATTCCCGCTATCAACGCGTCTTCAACGGTGGCATCATTTATTATGGGCGCCGACTTGACAGCGTACGTAATCTCTTTACCCTCCAATTCCTCGATAAGTATACGGTCGAAAAATGTTTCAGGGACATTGTCCGCGAGATACAGGATCGAACGCGATTTCGACAGAATCTTTTTGAAGTCATCGTAATCAAAATACGCGAAATCCTGGGTCATCACTTTTTCGATATCTTTTTCGGCGTCAAACTCGCCCGCCACGCCAAAATCAACAACGTTTCCCGCAATAGCACATCTAACCGCAGTTAAAAGTCTGTCTTTCGATTTATTGACTTTTTTCTTATATTTTTTATAGAATTCCGGTCCGAGATTATTATAATAATCTTTTATCCCCTTATAAGGGTCTTTTCTGCCCGTAATGAATTTTATTATCGAATGTATCTTCATCCCTGCTTCGGGCGGGGTCATATCCCTGTCCATATTTATTATCAGCTTAAGGCTTTTCTGTAAAATTTCTTCTCTCTGGCTTGCGGTGGACGAAAGTATATTCCCGGCTTCGACAGCCTGTTTTACGAAACAGGGTATGCATTCAAGATAGCATTTCATTTTTTTTGCTTTCCTTTATCAGCTTTTTCAATTTGCTTGAAGCAAGTTTCCTGCTTAAAAAAGTTGTCCTGTCAACAATCAGAATACCGTCAAGATGGTCTATCTCATGCTGCAGCGCGCGCGCAAAAAGGCCGCAGGCCGTTATGTTCACTTCACAGCCTTCATCATTTAAGCCCCTTACTTCAACTTCTCCGGCCCTCTCTATTTCAAATTCAATACCGGGAAAACTAAGGCAGCCCTCAACAGATGTTTCTTTCCCCCTTTTTTCCGTTATTTCGGGATTAACCAGAGCAACCCCGCCTTCTCCTATATCTATAACTATTATCCTTGCTGATTTTCCAACCTGGGGCGCGGCAAGGCCGACTCCCCTTTCCTCTCTCATTGTTTTAAACATATCCGAAATAAGTTTTCTGGTCTCTTCGGACCAAACCACTTTTCCCGCTTTTTTCCTTAACACTTCCGAACCGTATTTAAAAATTTTCATAATATTATTTTCGAATTTAATCTATAAAAATCTGGGCCTGACAAAATGGTTAACAGGACCGCAGCCTTTGCCGGGATTATATCCCTTTCTGATACCTTCTTCAACAAACTGTTTTGATATCCTCACGGACGCCTCAATGCCGTGCCCTCTCGCAATACAAGATGTTATGGCTGAAGACAAAGAACAGCCGGTGCCGTGGGTAAATGATTCGGCCTGTCTTTTTCCCTTAATGACCGCGCACCTGTTTTCGGAACACAGAACATCAAATGGGTCCCCCTTGAGATGTCCTCCTTTAATAAGAACGTTTTTTGCCCCCGTTTTCAATATTTTTTTCGCCGCCGAACGCATATCCCCGACCGATGATATTTTTATGCCCGTTATCTTCTCCGCTTCAAATATATTCGGTGTAACAACCGCAGCGCAAGGCAAAAGATCCCTGATAAGTGTCCGGACAGCGTCTTCTTCAAGAAGGGCATATCCGCTTTTGGAAATCATAACAGGGTCAACAATGATATTTTTAATCTTTTTTCCGGTAAAAAATCCTGCTACTTTTTTCACGGTCCCCGCATCACAAAGCATTCCGGTCTTTACCGCGTCCACGGCAAAATCATCAAACACCGCATTTAGCTGCTCGATAACAAATTCAGGAGGGACTTTAAATACGGATCTTACTTCTATTGTATTCTGAGCGGTCAGCCCTGTTATAACGCTGGCTCCATAGACTCCAAACGCGTAGAAAGTCTTAAGGTCGGCCTGGATACCCGCTCCACCTCCCGAATCAGAACCCGCTACTGTTAAGGCTATCGGTCTTTTTTTCATACAGGCGAAAACCCGGATTTTTCCGGCCTCCCCGGGGTTGCGGACAATCTCTTTTCTTTTCCGGCAATTTTATACACTATCTCCACCTTCTCAAGATTTCTCCCCTTGCCAAAATAAGATAACAGGGCCGCGGCGCTTTCAATATCCCTGTTTTTTCCGGGTATATAAACCGCCGCCGCGCCGGGGAAATCATAATGCTTCATATTAATCATGTTGCCCCCGCGTTCGTTCCATAACAGCAGGCTTTCGCTTTCGTTCCTCGCTATTATAATACGGCTGCCGTTCTTATTCCTGTAAAAACGCCCGTGTTTAATCAGGTCAACATCTTTTAAGGAAAATTCTCTATGTTTTATAAGATCCCTGAGCTTTCTGGAAAAATTCGAATCGGCAAGCAAACAGCCTCCCGCAGGCTGAGGAATCTTTTCTATACCAAAATGCCCGGCCAGGTCAATTTGTTTTTTCCTTCCTCTGCCGGATAAACCCATCAATTTACTCCTGTCCACTATTCCCGTTTCCTCAGGAACCGTCGGATTTAAATTAAGGGCGGTCAAAGGACGGAGAACATACCCTTTTAAAAAAGATTTTTTATCCATCATATACATTGTATCCCTGCTCTGTGTCATGGGCCTTTGCCCCAACACATCCCCCGTGACTATAAACGATGTCCCGGTTTTTCCGAACATACGCGCAGCCTCTTCATACATATAGACTTTACAGTCAATACACGGATTCATGTTCTTCCCCCTGCCGAACCGGGGATTTGCGACCAAATCAAGATAGTGTTCCTTTACCTTTTTTTTTAGAAGCCGTATCCCGTTTTTTTTAAGTATCTCTTCAATTTCTCCGGAAGCGGGTTTTTCAAAAAAAGGCGAAATAAACCTCAAAGCTATGACCCTGATCCCCTGCTGCCTCACCAGCAAAGCGGAAAGGACGCTGTCCAGTCCTCCCGAAAACAGGGCAATACACCCCTTTTTCAACAGATACCTCCTTAATACCCGAAAACAGGAATTTCATTTTACCACATTGGAATTAAAACTATCATATTTAAATGGATACCGTATTTTATTGTCATTTTATAACGTTTTATGATATTAAATTTATATGAAAAAACATTGTCCGGATACAGCAAAACTCATTCTGTCGGGAAAAATCAGCGAGCTGGACAAGCTCCACAAATTCGTACACAAGTTCGGAGTCAAAAACAAAATTGACGGTAAAACATTATTCGATATCGAACTCGCTTCCGACGAGGCAATAACAAATATAATAAAACATGGTTTTAAAGGTAAAAAAGGCAGGATAACCATGGAAATCGCAAGGCATCCCGGTAAATATACCGTAAAAATAACCGATAACGCCCCCGTATTCAACCAGTCAATACCAACACACCCCAATCTTTCCTCGGACATCACCAAAAGGCCTATAGGAGGTTTGGGCATCTACCTGATACATCAGGTCATGGATAAGGTCTATTACTCCAACTCCGGAGATAAGAATATCCTGGTTTTTGAAAAAACGGCCAGATGAACCGTTTTCAGGCCGGGAAGTCTACAGCAGGACGAATTCAGCGGCAATGGTATTATGAAAAAGCATACCTTTCAGCGTAGGTTTTAAGAACCCGTCTTCCATAAACAGAAACCCGTCTTCATTCAGTTTATTAAATATCTCCCGGTAACATCCCCAGAAATCGATGTCATATGTATTGCTGACATTTTCAATGTTTACTCCGGCCTTCATCCTGAGACCTATACATATCGTTTCATAAAACCTGACGCGCGCATCAACCCTGTCTTCCTCTTCGATACAGGATTCGCCGGCGCCGGAAGAAGCCAGATAACCGTTTAAATCCGATATGTTTCTGAACCTGATATTATCGATAAAAGACCACGCTGACGGCCCGAGTCCCGCATACTGCCCGTTTTTCCAGTAGTTTATATTATGCGCGCACTCTTTCGCCTTTTTCGCAAAATTAGATATCTCATAATGGATATAACCTGTATCAGCCAAAAATTTATGGGTCTCAATAAACATCGAGGCAGTAATATCGTCACACGGAAGTCTTATTGGATTCTCACCCGCCGACTCATAAAAACCGGAATCCTTTTCTATTGAAAGGCAATAACATGAGATATGCTCAGGTTCATATGCTGTTATTTTTTCCAGGTTCTTCAGCCACTCTTTTAAACTCTGGTTTTCCAGACCGTAAATTAAATCTATGTTGATATTTTTAAAACCTGCGGACCTTGCGGCTATGAAACATTTCCGGAAATCACCGAATGAATGTATCCTGCCGAGGAATTTCAGGTCCTTCCGCGCGGGAGACTGCAATCCGATGCTTAACCTGTTGAAACCGTGTTCCTTCAAAATCGAAATTTTAGTCGAAGAAAGGCTTTCGGGATTCGCTTCAACCGTTTTCTCCCCGCTAACCTGAAAAGCAAAATCGCAGATATTGTCAAAATCCATATCCGAAACAGCTGTCGGCGTACCGCCTCCTATATAGAGCGTATCAAAACACAAAGCATCATATTTTCTGAATTCGGTTTTAAGGGCATCGACAAATCCGGCTCCGGCATTTTCCCCGCGGCAAACGGAGTAAAAAGAACAGTATCCGCATTTTTTTTTGCAGAATGGAACATGAATATATAAACCCGCGCTGCCCGCAACCATAGGGGTCAGACCTTGAAATGTGAAATGAGCTCTTCCACTTCAGCATTCACATCCGCACTTCTTTTCATTATCTCTATAACATCCTTATTGATTTTACTTACCGCAGAATAACTTATCTGAAATTGATTCCCGATACATTCATTGGTCATATCGGTAAATCGCTTAAGTAAATATACTGCTATTTTTTTTGCAAGCAGCGGCCTTTTTTTGGCTTTTTTCAGCTGTTCAGGCTTTTTGCCATAATATGCCGCAACCCTGTTTATCAGAATTTCTGGATCAATGGCCGATATTTCTCTCTTGCGGGCAAAATCCCTGCCCTGTATTTTAGCTTGCGATCTATATAGTCGCGGCATGTCAAGAGTATATCCGTCGAAAAAAATTTGTCAAATCATTTCACATTTCAAGGTCTGACCCCTATGATTTTATTTTTTTATTTTTTTGTTTGCTTCCTTGTTTTTTTATGCAATAATACTCCAAATTTTTCAAATAAAAAGAGAATTCACATGAAATTAGATAAAATCGCAACACTTTGCAATGGAAGACTTAACGGCAAACCCGACACAGAAATAACCTCTTTCGGGAATCTTGTGAATCCGAGAAAAGGCGAAATCATATATATCATTTCGCCCGATTACATGGAAAAAGCCGAAATCACGGAAGCGGAAGCGATAATAGTTCCCGAAGGCACCAGAAAATCAAAAAAACCCACCATAGAAGTTAAAAACCCCAGGGTGGCTTTTGCTTTGGTTGTCGAACTTTTTTCGCCTGAACCGAAACCCGAACTTTCCATTCACAATACAGCCGTTATAGGCAAGAACTGCGATATACCGAAAAATGTCCATATAGGCCCATATGCCGTTATCTCCGATAACTGCTCCATAGGAGAAAATTCCATTATAGAATCCCATTCCTTCCTCGGGAAAAATGTCAAGATAGGCAGTGGCTGCAGAATATTCCCGGGGGTTACCATATATTACAACTGTATTCTGGGCAATAATATCAGGATCCATTCGGGTGTTGTTATAGGAAGCGACGGATTCGGCTATGAGAAAGACGGCGGCGCTTACCGTAAAATACCTCAGGTCGGAAATGTAGTAATTGAAGATAACGTTGAACTCGGCGCAAATGTAACTATAGACAGGGCCGCCCTGGGCTCTACAAGAATCAAAAACGGCACAAAAATCGACAATCTGGTCATGATAGCGCATAATGTCGAAATCGGTAAAAACACCCTGATAATCTCACAGGTCGGGATAGCGGGAAGCTCAAAGGTGGGAGACAACTGTATTCTGGCCGGACAGGTCGGGGTAGGAAACTATGCCGTCATAGAGGATAATGTAACCGTGGGAGCTCAATGCGGAATACCGATGAAAAAAAGGCTCCGTTCAAATGAGGTTTACCTCGGCTCTCCTGTCAGGAAGATGAAAGAAATGGCCGAAATCTTCGCTCTGGAAGGGATGCTTCCCAGATTCTTTTCCAAATTCAAACGGTTGAGAAAAGACCTGGATGAAATGAAGGACCAGATGGAAACGGACATCAGGGAAAAAGACAAGAGTTAACCAATCACAGAAACCCATCGGAAGTTTTGAAATTTATCTTTGCGACATTTTCCAATTCATTTTTACCGTATTTTGAAAGGAACGTCTTCAGCGCATCGGTGATTTTATCCGACCCTCCCCCCTTGGGAAAGGTTACCCCGTATTTATCACCCAGACGCTTCATCTCCTTTAGATAAGCCGCCCGGGCGCAAATCGAAGCCGCGGCCACAACTATATCCGATTCCGCTTTTGTCCTCTGGATAATTCTGGCTTTCCGGCCGTGTTCTTTCAGCATCTGAAGCAGGGTCGTTTTCGGCGCAAATTTATCAACCACAACAAGTTTGCATCCCGTCTGTTTGATAAGATTCTCTATGACACAGGCATGCGCCCACGCCAGAATTTTGTTCATATTTTTCATGCTCATATACATTTGATTAAAACGCTTCGGACTTATTGAAACGGTTTCCGTCGCGGAATTTTTCGCAATTATTTTTTCCAGCGCATGGATTTTCGCCTCGGATTTTATTTTCTTCGAATCGCGGACGCCGGCTTTTGCCATTTCAGCTATCTCTTCTCCGTAAGCACAAACGCCGCTGACTACCAGAGGCCCGAAAAAATCACCTTTACCGCTTTCATCGGAACCTATCCTTTTTGCCATGTCATTATCCGCAAAAAAAGAAGCGCTGAAAGAAAGTTCTTTTATAACAAGCGGCTCCAGTATAAATTCGACAAAATCCGCTGTTTTCCGTCCCTGAACCACAATTTTACCGGAACTATAAACTGAAACCGACACCCCTTCATTTTTAGCATTTATCACTGTATAGGGTTTCGGCGAAAAGATAAAATTCTTTTCCGTCAATACAGTTTTTAATTTCTCTGTTTCCCCGGGAGACAAGGGTTTTGTATGAGTATAAGTGTTAACGGTTCTTTTTTCTGTCACAGGTTTGCTTTCCACAAATAAAGAAAACGGAAGCCGCCGTAACCGGACAGGCCCGGCAGATTATTGTTAGTTATCTTCGAGATAGGATTGATATCTTCTATTTTCATCAGAAAAATTTCACTCAGGGTAGCTTCTTTTCTGTATCTTATTATTTTTGCTTCCTGCGCGTTCGCAAGTTCTTTAACTTTGTCTATCGCATCCTCAATATATCCTATGTCATCTATCAGCCCAAGCCTTAACGCTTCATCGCTGGTAAAAATCCTCGCATCCGCGACAGCTTCTATGTTTTCGGCGGGCAGATTTCTTCCCTCGGCTACAACAGAAATAAACCGGCGGAACATGAAATCCACAATATTCTGGATAAGTTCTTTTTCCTCTTCGGTCATATCCCGCGTGAGAGAGAAAATATCCTTCATATTTCCGGATTTGAATATAATATCCTGCACGCCTATTTTTTCAAGCAAAACCTCAAGATTAAAACCCTGCATCAACACCCCTATGCTCCCGGTAATAGTCGTGGGATGGGCAATAATATAATCCGAAGGGGCAGAGATATAATAAGCGCCTGACGTAGCAAGGTCTTCCATGCTTACCGCGATTATTTTACCTGAATCCTTAAAGTCCTTTATCCTGTTCGCAAGGATATCGCTCGCGGTAACACCTCCCCCGGGGCTGTCTACCTGCAATATAACCGCAACAACTTCCTCATCCGTCTTCGCTTTTTTCAGCTTATTGCCGACTTCTTTTACAATGTCTGTCCTTCCCCATGAATCACCGCCTGAACTCATAATCAAACCTTTAACGGGTATCAGGACTATTTTTTTGTCTCCTTTACCTTCGACATAGACCTCTTCAAACCTTATTTCTTCCCCGGAAGGATATTTCAGAGATGACTGAGCTTCCTTTAAAATGTAAATAACACCGGCCCCCGCAACCCAAAACGCCGCAATCAGCATTATGAAAACCGTCAATACAGCCCAGAACCAGCCCGGAATCCCTTCCTTTTTCGGAACATGTTTAATGATTATATTTTCATCCGCCATTTTCCTGTCTCCGTTCTCTTTAACTTTCATCAATCAGCAAAAGGACCATTGTCAAATTGCCTTTAAGTTCATTCGAATTTTTATCTTTCGGAGAAAAAGTAAAACTTTTTATCTTTATCAGCTGAGGAAGCCTTTCCAGCTGATACATAAAATCTACAATATATGATATTTCCGACTCTATTTCGATTTCAGCCGAATAAATCCTGTAATTTTTCGTTTTTTCGACGTTTCCCGGTTTGATATCCGAAAGAAAAATGTTGCTGCTGCTGGCGATAGTCTCTATTGCGGAAAGGAACGCCGCTATTTCTTCTTCCTCGTTCTGATCCTGTTTAACAAATTGCAGCTTTTCTTCATATTCTTTTGCAATGGTATTTTCCCTGAAGAGTATCCCGTATGCTTTCCGCAATTTTTTCTCAACCATCAAAATCTTCTGGTCCAGATCATCCATTTTATTCAACAGAGGCTTTACAACATATGTATTCACGCCGAAGAACAGCAGCACAAGCACGGCGATTACGCCTGTTATTCTTTCTCTCTTTGACATTTTCGATAAAATATTATACTTCATTTTTTCTCTTTCATATCATTTTCCAAGGGTATTTCAAGAGGGCACACTATCTCAAAATCCGTAAGTTCCTTGTCCCCTTCATTTCTTTTCGTCGCATATTTCGCTTTAACGTTTATGAAGAACCCCGATTCTTCAAGGCTGGTGACAAATTTGAATACTTCCGATGTATTTTTCGAAGTGCCTCTTAAAGTAAAATGGGTTTTCCCGTCATAAATAATGGAAGTCAGATGAATATCCGGAGATATAAGACCGTGGATTTCATGTATCAGGTTCAGCGAATAATCCTTTGCTTTCTGGCGGGCTTCTATTATCATGGTTTTTTCAGTCATACTTTCAAGTTTTTCAACCTTAGGCCTGATATTTTCGAGTTTATCCTGAAGCTGGCCCAGATATCTTTCCTTGCTGTATATTTTCCCGAGAAAAAATACTGAGCCAAGCAGTATAAGCAGGAAAATATACGCTCCGCATAAAAAAAGGTTCTTTCCTTTTTCCTTTACCTCGCGTTCAAGCAGAAGTTCCTGCGGGATGAGATTTATATCATGTTCGGGATAAGTGAGCACCAGACCCAGGAGCTCAGGATATGAAACTTCCGCTGACAATTCGTCATCCCTGAATTCCCTGTTCTCCGGTATGTTCTTAAACTGGGGAACCAGCTCAATTGCCATATTCAAATCTTTTTTCATGTTTTCAATGTCAATTGCCTCATTTATCCTGTCGGCGCCGGTAATAACTAATTTCAGGGTTTCTTTTTCGGGAAATTCGTTCTGGAACGCATACAGGCAATGGTTAAGCTGTTCCGTGATCTTTTTCTGCCATTCATCTTTATTCCCCGTAAAATCTACCATACCGAATGATATATTCCGTGAAAATATTATATGTTTTTCATGTATAACTTCGAAATCACAGCTGTCATAATCTACATCCATCAGGATAAAAGAATCATCGCTTATCCTGCTGTGGCAGGATATTTCGGCCCATTTAAGCAGGCCTTCGGAGCTTAATCCTATATTATCGGTTTTCAATCCCGCGCCGTGTATTATATTAAGAAACCTTTCAACAATATCCTTATGTATTATTACAAGCAATACTTTGCTGTAGCCTTCTTCGGAAATATTCAGCACCGCATGGTCAAAAATAACTTCCTCGCGGGAAAAAGGTGTTTGCTTGCCTATCTGAAGGTCAAGCATGTTCCTTATCTCATCTTCATGCGTTGAAGGAAGTTCGATGCTTTTAACCGTCGCCTGGGCGTGGGGAACACAAAGACAGAGATACAGGGAATTTATATCCTCGGATTTAGCAAGATTTTTAAGCTTTTCGGAAATAAGGTCGTCCGACAGGCCGGATATTTTTTCAACAACTACCCTGCTGACTTTTTTTTCCTTAATAAACAACTGCGCCTGGACAATTTTAAGCCAGTCTTTCCCTATTTCAATAACCGAGACCTTCTTTTTTGCCCGTTTGAACATTATTCTGTCCGCTTTCTTTTATAAAACACCGGGGTTATTATACAATTTCCAGATTCCGCTTTAAATTCTAATCTTCAATCCATCTCAATATAACAGGGGCATCCCCTTTTTCCCTCCGCACAAAACAGACTACCTGCCTGGAATAGCGTTTATCATCTTTGAATATAAACCCTGTCGAACTGATTTTAAATACATCGGAATTAACGCCGAGAATATCAGCCGAGGAAAGAAAATTAACCGTATCCGAATCAGCCCGGGACAGGAGCCCCGCTTTCCTCAGTTCTGCAGGCGACATAAAAACCATATCATCCTCCGTTCCGGGAATTCCGTCGCCGCCCCTCCTGTATTCTTCCACATCATCGGCAAATTCCGGGCTGAAACCCAGCGCCTGCATGGTTTTTTTTCCCATGGTATTGATATTTATTTTCCCGTTACCGTAAACCGTTATTACATCCGATATTTTGCTGAATATATCCGCATTCATCCCCTTAACGAGCAATAATTCCTCGGGAACTTCAAAATCCGAGTTTTTGCAATGGCAGGGGATTTCAAGTTCGCTGTAGTACAACTCCTCGGCTCCCATGTCCGAAACACTTGAATCTTTATCTCTCCAGTCAATGATGGAATTTGCGACTCCATACGCTTCCTCAGGCCGGACATCCGCCGTATTTACGAGCAGTTTCTGTAATATACCGGACGGCGCTTTATTTATGTTAATCTTCGCGGATTCATCTTCAGCTCCATACAAAAACTCTTCTTCGTCAGCGCTGTCCCTGCCGCCGGATGATACAGTATGGCAAACCGTAAAAAAGCCGGTGTCACACGGATACTCCCTGAACACATTTTCGTTGTTAAGGATAGGGATATTGAACGATACGATTCCCTTGTTTTCGTCGGCTTCAATCATAATGATCGCCTTTTCAATTCCCGCTTTTGCGAGATAATAAGACACAAGCCTGTTTTTCGCATATTTTACAAACAGCAGCCTGGAAAACGCCATATTACCGGCTCCGACCGCAAGAATTGACAGGTAACACAAAACCCACACTACAAGAATAAGTATGCTCCCGCCGGTATTTTTTCCCGCTTTATTCATTTAAAAGATCCCTTCCGGGCGGACAAGCCTATCGGTATTAAAATCAA